>JBAWGF010000317.1:0-18211 GCA_049592615.1 Candidatus Acidiferrales bacterium | reverse complement strand
GATATGTTACGAAGCATTCAGCAGCGGAATCTGGACCGGAACCGGTGGGTAAAGATCACCATGGGCATCATCCTCGTGATGATTTGCGCATCCATGCTGCTCTATCTCATTCCCGGACTGAATAGTGGCTCGGCTGACGGGTCGAGTCAAACAGTCGTCGCTTCCGTCGGTGGGCAGGACATCAGCGTCTCGGAAGTGCAGCGCCAATTGAATCAGGCCATGCGCGGCCAATCAATTCCCGAAGTTCTCCGCGGACTCTATGCCCGCCAGGTTCTCGACCAGATGATTTTCCAGCGCGCGCTCGAAGTCGAGGCGCAGCGCCTTGGACTCCGCGTCACCGCCGAGGAGCAGCGGGAGCGGATCAAGCAGCTTTTGCCGACGGCCTTTGCGGGAGATGCATGGCTCAAAGACCGGTACACGACGGAAGTGCAGACGCGGACGGGGATGACAGTCGACGAATTTGAAACTTTTCTCCGAAATGAGATGTTGCGGGACAAGTTTCATCAGCTCGTGACCGATGGAATCACAGTCAGCTCGGATGAGATTCAGCAGGAATTTCGCCGGCGAAACGAAAAAGTGCAAATTGAATTCGCCCTGGTAAGGCCGGCTGAACTCGCCTCCACGATTCACCCGACGGACGCGGAGCTGACCGCTTACTTTGCTAAGAACTCCTCGCATTACCAGGTACCGGAAAAGCGCTCGACACGCTACGCAATGCTCGATCTGGCGAAGCTGCGCGCGCGGACACAGGTAAGCGGCGAAGCACTGCGCGCCTATTACAACGCGCACATGGACCAGTACAAAGTCGAGAACCGCGTCCACGTCGAGCACATCCTCTTCAAGACAATCGGCAAGACTGACGCGGAAGTTGCGGAAATCCGTCAGAAAGCCGAAGACGTGCTGAAAAAGGCAAAGCACGGCGGCAATTTCGAGGACCTGGCGAAGAAGTACTCCGAAGACGATGCGACGAAGCCTAAGGGCGGCGATCTCGGTTGGATCATCGAGAAACAAACGGTTCCTGAATTTCAGCAGGCCGCTTTCAACCTTCCGAAGGGTGCGATCTCAGATCTCGTGAAGACGCAGTATGGCTTCCACATCATCAAAGTAATTGACCATGAGACGGCGCACACGAAAACCCTCGAAGAAGTTCGCAGTTCGATTGAGCCAATTCTTCTCGACGAAAAGGTCACCGCCCAAGCCAGCACCATTGCAAACCAAATGGCAAGCACCGTCCGGCAGTCGAATCGACAACCAATCGACGATTTGGCGAAGAAATTCAATCTGGAGCTGGGCGAAACGCCACCTGCTCCCGCCACTGACCCCATCGGAAATCTTGGCAATTCTCCGGATTTGCACCAGGCGGTTTCTCAGCTCCGCGCCGGCGAATTAAGTGCACCGCTTCAAATTCCACAGGGGTACGTCATTCTGACCGTCAAGGACATTCAGACGGCGCATCAGGGCACTCTCGCTGAAGTCCGTGACCGCGTACTCGGAGACTACCAGCAGGATAAATCTCTCGAACTCGCGCACGCTCGGGCCGAAGAGTTTGCCAAGCGAGTCCAGGCGGGCGAGGCGTTCGATAAAGTCGCCAAATCGCTCGAACTGACTGCCAAGACCCCGGAGGCATTCTCGCGTACGGGCTCGATTCCGGACGTTGGCTCCGCAAAGGAGCTCGAATCAGCCTTTTCCATGGCCCCTGGGCAGGTCAGCCATGCGACGCAAGTAGGAGGGAACTGGCTTATCTACCGTGTCATCTCCCATGAAGCGGCCTCGCCGGAGGATCTCGCCAAGCAGAGCGCTGAGATCGAGCAGCAACTCCTCCAAGCAAAGCAAACGATAGCCTTCGAGGCCTTCCACGACGCACTGGAAAACCGCCTCAAGGCGAATGGGAAACTGACCATAAACACTGATGTGATGAAGAAATTGACCCACTCCAGCTAGCTTATAAATAAGAGAAAATACAAGACTTACAATATTTAACGCTCCCTCTTGCCCCAATTCTTAGACTTCGCTAGAATACTTGTATCCGCAGAGCCTGCCCCGAAGCCAGCGGGGACTGACCTGATGGCACGAGCCTTCCCGGCCGCACGATGCTTGGCGCGCAACAAACCAATTTCTTATAGGAGCATCCCAATGCCGGTAAAGAAACCCAGGTCGAACAGGATTGAAGTTCTTCCCCTTGGGGAGGAAAACGGCCGCCGTTCCATCCACCGGGCGGGGCTGAGTCTGATGACGCCGAACGGCAAATTGAGGAGCACCATGTCCGCGAACGAGTATGTTTGCGCTATCGAGAGGAATCAGAACGGGAAGTACAACGTCCGCGTCCGGGCCTCCTTCGGCCGTGGAGGCTGGACTCTGCCCGTTTATTTCCTCGCTTCGTCGTTCAACGCGGCGATGAAGAAGCTCGAGGAATCGCTCCAGCTCCTGCAGAAAAACGAGGAGGGGCTGCGGTTCTGGGGAGTTGAGCGCACGGACGATCCGAATCTGGCCGGTGACCTTCTCCAGGAATTCGGTTTATGGCTCGATCGCCGCAAGGAGTTCCCGCGCAAGGTCGCCGAACTCGGCGTCCCGTGGGAGAAGCCCGTGCCGGCTTCCATGCTTGCGCCGATTCGCCGCGTCCTGGCCGACTCTGTCTCCCAGCCGCGCGTCGCCGCCGCGGGGGATTAGGTCACCCGCCGTCGTCATCCGCCACGTATCAACCCCGGATTACTTGCTTCGGAGGAGTACTTCGCCGTGCGCAACCACCACATCATTGAGGGACAATCGGTACTTGTAGGAACCGGGATTTAAGCCTGGGCGCGGGGTTCCGCTCAACAGGCGCACGCCGGGCGGCGCCTGGAAAATATTTGAGGAAAATGGGCAGCGCTGCGCATCGAACTCGACCTTGATGTTGCCGGCATTCGAAAACCATTCGATCTGCTCGCTAGGGTCGAGAACAACTACTTCGGGCAGTACACCAACCAGCACCAGCTTTTCAGCCACTCGATTCGTCCTTCGATATTGGATTTGCAGAAGTAGTGATTTCCCGGCCGCCGTGAACATAGCACACTCGCGCACGATTTACTCGCCTGCCACTCTCAATATGAAAATTTCCGCGCTCCGAATATCTTACGCTGGGGTTTGCTTGTGCAAAAGCTGTTCCACCGCTTCGCGGAGACGAGCCAGAGTAAACGGCTTCGAGAGGATCGGAACGGCTTCCAGTTCGATGTCGTGCTCGTCGGCATCCGCAAGATTGCCGGTCATCAAGAGGAACCGATTGGCGAGATCGGGATATTTGGCGCGGATCATGCGATAAACATCCAGGCCGTTCTTGCCGGGCATTTTTAGATCGCTGATGACGAAATCGAATTTCTCTTTGTCGAGCGCTGCTTCCACTCCCCCCGAACCGAGAAGCAGTGTCGATCGGCATTTGAGACGTTCGAGTGCCTGCTCGACCATTTCGAGAATGTCCTTTTCATCGTCCACCACGAGCGCGTGCCACTCGGGTCGCTGGGCTTTTTTTTCGGGGCGGTTAGTGGCAGGCGACTTCTGGTTTTCCGGAGGTGCCTCCGCCGCCAGGGGAAGCGTAATTCGCATCAGCGTTCCCTCACCGAGTTTGCTTTCAGCCACGATCGCACCGCGGTGCTGCTGGACGATGCCGTGCGAAATACTGAGACCGAGCCCGGTGCCCTGCCCGGTCGGCTTCGTTGTGAAAAACGGATCAAAGATGTGTTCGCGAACATCGTCCGCCATGCCCGCTCCGTTGTCCTTCACCGTGAGCCACGCAACATATGCATCGGTTCCGCAAGCGATTTGGATCTCGCCATGGTCGCGGCAGTCCTTGATGGATTGGGTGGAGTTCATCACAAGGTTGAGCAGGACTTGCAGAAGCTGATCCGGATCGGCAATCACCCAGACGGGCTGGATCGGCTTTATTAAATGCAGCACGATATTGTCGGACTGGAGCTGATAGTTCCGCAGATCCATCAGCCGGTCGAGGACGCCGCGGAGATCGATGACCTGGGTGCGCTGTGGTGCTCGCCGGGCGAAGCTCGTGAGATTCGCCACCAGATGCCGCAAGCGGAGCGCCTCATCCCGAATCGTTCCAAGCGGTCCTCGAAGAGATGGATCCAACCCCGGTCGCCCCAACGCAATCTCGCTGAACCCCAGAATGGAAGTAAGTGGATTATTGATTTCATGCGCCACGCCGGACACAAGCTGACCGAGCGAAGCGAGTTTGGCCGATTGCACGAGTTCCTTTTGCGCTGTTTCCAACTTGGCAGTCCGCTCGATTACCTTTTGCTCGAGCAAATCGCGCGTCTCACGCAACTCGCTCGCCATTTCCAGAAACGCGCGCACCAGCGAACCGAGCTCGATGCTGTCAGGAATTTCCCCGGTCACATTCAGGTTGCCGCGGCGAACTTCGCCCACCATCTGGCGCAACTCTTCGAGCTGTCCCCACAGATGATTCCGATGGGCGCGGCGGAACCAGACCAGCGCCACCAGGGCAAATGACGCGGATGCCAGAAGCAAGAACGTAAGCCAGCGTGAGGATTCCTCGATTTGATTCCCGAGTGTTTCCGCATGCTGTGCCTGGATTTGTTCGAGCCGGCCCAGAGCGGATTCCATCTGGCCGCTGACTCGCTCAAGTTTCCACCGTTGAGGCCCGTCATTGGCGACCTGATGCTTGCCCGTCAACGCGACGGAAGTCAGTGCCAAAAAGTCTTTGTGAAGATCGCCTAGCCGTGCGACTTCGATTTGTTCTTCGGCGGACAACGGGATAGCGTCATAACGCTGTAGTAGTTCAGTTGTCTTCCGGGCAAGATCATCATGTTTTTGCCGGGAGCTCGTCGGCTCATTGTCGTACGCCTCCCAAAAAGCGAGCAACTCAGCCTGGTGGTTCGAATGGACCAGCCGATTCAGTGCCAAGGTCGCATTCAGGTTGTCAAGCGATGACTCCAGACGTCGTTCAGAGGTCAAATTCCAGAAGAGCACCATCGATACGAGCAGCAATGTCACGCCTACCGTCCCTGCTTGCATCAGGCGAAAACGCCGCTCGAGTGAATAGGGCTTCGGCTTGACGCGATAGCCGTGCTTTGCGCCTGTCGTCGGCCGCGCGTTGGAGGAGACACTCATACCCGATGATTAACGGGCACTTCCGTCTCCAAATGGCCCCAACAAATTAGATTGGAATGAGCAGATTACGCGACGACTATTAAAGATCTGAAGAAAGTGACGGCCGCAGCGGTACACTCTGTTTCATTTTGGCGCACCACGTCGCGCGCTTGACGAGGCTGGGAACACCTCCTGCGGATTTTTTCGCTGGCTTCTATCCGATTTCTCGGACGGCTGCAACGATGTGCCTCGCGGAGATTCCGAAAGCATCGAGAAGCTCATCCGGCTTGCCCGAATGCGGCATGCCATTCACAGCGAGAAGGCGCGACTGAGTGGGCATGACACCTGCCTGTGCGAGCGCCATCAGAACTGCTTCTCCAAGTCCACCTTCGGGCCAGTGGTCTTCCACCGTCACCAGATGCCCGCCCGTTGCCTTGAGCTGCTCCGCCAGCTTTTTCCCGTCCAGCGGCTTGACGCAATAGAGGTCGATCACGCGGACGGCCATGCCCAGCGATTTCAACTGGTCCGCGGCTCTCAGCGCTTCGTGCAGCGTGATTCCCGCGCCGATCACGGTCGCGCGATCTTGCGCGCTCTGACGCAACACTTTGAACCCGGGTACAGGGAATGTTTCTTGCGTGCTGTAGAGAATCGGAGTTTTGGGACGCGAAGTCCGCAAATAATTGATTCCCGCCCGTCGCGCCATCGTTTCCGTCAGGCGTTCCGTCGAGACCGCATCGGAGGGATAGAAGACCGCCGAGCCGTGGATCGCGCGAAACATCGCAAGATCTTCGAGCGCCATCTGCGAAGGCCCGTCCTCGCCGATCGAAATACCGCAGTGAGAGCCGCAGAGATTGATATTGCTGCGGCTGATGGCCGCCATGCGCACCTGATCGTATGCGCGGGAAAGAAAACAAGCGAAGCTGTCGAGGAAGGGAACTTTGCCGCGCGCGGCCAGCCCCACCCCTGCGCTCACCTCATTTTGCTCGGCGATGTATCCCTGAAAAAAGCGATCGGGATACGCGTCGCCGAAAATTTCCGAAAACGTGGAATTCTTCACGTCTCCCGAGATCGCTACGATGTGCGAATTCACTGCTGCAAGGCGTTTGAGCGCGTACCCGTATGCCTCGCGCGTTGCCACGAGCTTTCCCGCCTCATAATCCGGCGGCGCGGGCGCGGGAAAATCCGGCGGATGCGGCAGCGCCGTCCGCTCATACGATTTGCCGGGGTCGGGAGGTATTTCAATTCCAGGGCCGATCTCCGTCAAAGCCTGCGCGAGCTGGTCTTTCGACAGCGGCTTGCCATGCCAGCCTTCCTTGCCCGCGATGAAGCTCACACCGTGGCCTTTCACCGTTCGCGCGAGAATCGCCTGTGGCCGGCCCCGGGTCCCTTTGGCGCGATCGAGAGCCGCAAGAACGGCAGCGACGTCGTGCCCATCAATCACTTCCGCCGTCCAGCCCTCAGACTCGAATTTGCGGCGGTACACTTCCATGTCGTGCTGATACATCGTCGGCGCGCTTTGCCCGAGCGCGTTCACGTCCGCGACCACAGTGAGATTGTCGAGCTTGTAGTGTCCGGCAAACGATGCCGCTTCCCACACCTGCCCCTCCGCCATTTCGCCGTCGCCGAGCATGACGTACACGCGCGTCGGGCTCTTGTCGAGCCGCGCGCCGACAGCGAGGCCTACGCCGACGGAAAGTCCCTGCCCTAGCGAGCCGGTCGCCGCATCCACGCCGGGAACGCGCGGAGTGGGATGGCCTTCGAGTTCACTCGAGAATTGCCGCAGCGTCATCGTGCGCGAAAGCGGAAAAACGCCGGCCTCCGCGAGCGCAGCGTAGAGCAGCGGTGCAGCGTGTCCCTTCGACAGCACGAACCGGTCGCCGTCCGCCGAATTCGGATTCTTGGGATCAAACTTCATTGCGTAAAAGAAAATCCCCGCTGCCAGTTCCGCGGCTGACATGCACGAAGTCGGATGGCCCGAGCCGGCGGCGGTAGTGGACATCATCGAAAGGATGCTCAGTCTCCGTGCTTTCTCACGAATAGTTTCGATTGCGGATTTAGCAGGTCCTGCGGGCGAAGGCGCGCTCATGAAGATTCCTCCCTGGTTCCCGGAAGGGTGCAATCTTACATGGTTCTGGATTCCTCCGCGAGTCGCTTTGCGCGCCGCACCAAAGTCCGCACCGGCGTCAAAGACGAATTGCATTTCCGCGAGTCTAACCGTAAAGTCTCTCCCAATCGCTTTCGAGAGAGGATCCATGGACGCCATTTCCATCAAAGTGAACGGCAAGGCGCACTCGGTTGAAGTCAGCCCGGACACGCCGCTGCTCTGGGTGTTGCGCGATACGCTTGAATTGACCGGAACGAAATTTGGCTGCGGGATGGCGCTTTGTGGCGCCTGCACGGTCCACGTGGACGGCGTGCCGACTCGCTCCTGCACCACGCGGATTGCGAGCGTTGCCGGGCGCAAAATCACGACAATCGAGGGTCTTTCCCCCGATGGCCATCATCCGGTTCAGGATGCATGGCTCGAAACACAGGTCCCGCAATGCGGTTATTGCCAGGCGGGAATGATCATGACGAGCGCAGCTCTCCTCGCAAAAAATTCGGCCCCCAGCGATGCCGAGATTGACGAAGCCCTCGGCGGACACATCTGCCGATGCGGAACCTACCAACGCATCCGCCAGGCGATTCATCAAGCCGCGTCGAAATCTCCGTCGAAGAAAACGGCGAGCGGAGGTGCGCAATGAGCTCAGCCCCGCACAGTTCGATGAATACCGATTCACCTCGATTCACGCGCCGCGATTTTTTGAAGGCGGGTACCGTAGGCGGCGCCAGCCTTTTGGTCGGTTTTTATTTCGTCGAACTGGCGCGCGAACCGAAAGCAGCAGGAAAGGAATTCGCGCCAAACGCGTTCGTTGAGATTGACCCAACCGGCGCCGTGCGGCTCTGGGTCGCGCGATCGGAGATGGGCCAGGGTGTGCGAACGTCCATGACCATGCTCCTCGCAGAAGAACTGGACGCCGATTGGTCGCGCTTGGAACTGGTTCAGGCGGATTTCGACGCCAAGTACGGTGACATGATTACAGGAGGCAGCGCGAGTGTGCGCAGCTCGTGGAACCCGCTGCGGAAGGCGGGAGCGGCGGCGCGCGACATGCTTGTCACGGCCGCGCATCAAACTTGGAATGTGCCCAAGAGCGAGTGCACTACGGAAAATGGCGCCGTGATTCACGCGAAAACAAAACGCCAGCTCAGTTACGGTGAGTTAGCCGTCAAAGCCGCGGCGCTCCCCATTCCGAAAGACGTACCGCTGAAAGATCCGAAGGACTATCGCATCGTGGGCACGAACAAAAATCGCGTCGATGGCCCTCGCATCGTTGTCGGCGAAACGCACTACGGAATCGACACGAAGATCCCCGGAATGCAGTATGCCGTTGTCGCGCGGCCTCCGGTGTTTGGCGGGCGCATGAAAAAATTCGATCCCGCCGGTGCGCTTGCCGTCGCTGGCGTGCGGAAAGTGGTCGAAGTGCCTCCGGTGGAAATGCCCCCTCTCTTCGGCGAAGAGCGAAAAGAAAACTCCGGGCATCAGCACTTTCTGTGGGGTGGCGTTGCTGTGATTGCTGACTCGACCTGGCAAGCCATCTCCGGACGCAAAGCGCTGACAGTCGAATGGGAGCCGGGCCCGGGCGCGCAGGAATCGACCGAAAAGCAACGTGCAAGCTGTGCTGAAATGGTGAAGGGCGTCGGCAAAGAACAGAGCAAGATTGGAGACCCGGAAGCCGCGCTTTCACGTGCGGCAAAAATAGTGGAAGCCGAGTACGAGCTTCCGTTTCTTTCTCATACTCCGATGGAGCCGCCAAACTGCACGGCGCACGTGCACGATGGCATTTGCGAAATCTGGGCGCCTACGCAGAATGCGCCGGGCATGGCTACGGCACTTGCCAGCGCGTTGGGAATTCCGCTTTCGGCAATCAAAATCCACGTCACGCTTCTCGGTGGCGGGTTCGGACGCCGTCTGAATATTGACTACGGCGTCGAGGCGGCGCTTGTCTCGCGTGCGGCCGGTGGAGTGCCTGTCAAAGTCCAGTGGACGCGCGAGGACGACGTACGCCACGATTTCTACCGCCCGATGAGCCATCATCGCCTCCGCGCCGGGCTCGACGCGCAAAATCAAATCGCCGCTTGGCTCCATCACATCGCAGCGCCCACCACCGACGGTTTCTACGTCGGTGGAGATATTCCCGACACTGGCGGCACCGAGATTGCGGGCCAGGGCTTGCCCAACGGCACCGTCCCGAATTATTTGCTGGAAGCGAGTTTCCTCCACACCACTATGCCACGCGGCTATTGGCGAGGAGTGGACCAGGTGTGGAATCAATTCGCCGTCCAGAGCTTCATCGATGAAGTCGCGGCAGCTTCCGGAAAAGATCCTCTCGAGCTGCGCCGCGAATTGATCGCAACGAAACAGGCGCCCGCCGCGAGCGAGGACCAGAAGCCCGTGGACGTCGTGCGTCTGCGCCGCGTGCTCGATCTGGCCGCCGAAAAGTCTGGATGGGGCAAGCCGCTTCCCAAGGGGCGCGGCCGCGGAATCGCTGGACATAGTGCCTGGGACACCTACATCGCGCAGGTCGCGGAAGTGACGGTCGCGAAAGACGGAAGCATCCACGTGGACCGCGTCGTATGCGCGATTGATTGCGGTCAGGTGATCAATCCGGACATGGTCACGGCGCAAATGGAAGGCGGCATCGTTTTCGGATTGACCGCGGCGCTCTTCGGCGAAGTCACGGTTGAAAACGGCCAGACGCAGCAGAGCAATTTCAATGATTATCCGATGGTGCGCATCACTGACATGCCGCGCATCGAAGTCCACATCGTGCCAAGCCACGAGACGCCGGGAGGGGTGGGTGAGCCGCCCGTGCCATCAATTGCGCCCGCTGTTGCAAACGCAATTTTTGCCGCTACCGGAAAGCGGTTGCGTCGACTGCCGTTCCAGACGGACAAGCTCGCGAAGTCTTGACGCAGCTTCACGACGAACGTGTCCCGTTGCCTCGAAATGAACCGGCGAAAAGAATCGGTAACTACGGAAAGGGCTCGCGCGGCGACTACCACTAGGGGAATATCCCGGAGTTGAGGTCAATCAGTGATTGCCGGTGCGTCCGGCGCGCTCGATCGACCGTGGAGCGAGAATCGCATCTGCAACGCGCGCCACTTGCACCATCTCTGCCACGTCGTGGACGCGCACGATATGCGCGCCGCCTAGAATGCTCGCAGTCACCGTTGCCGCCGTGCCCCACTGCCGTTCGCTTTCGGGAGCGTCACCGAGTACACGTCCGATGAAGGATTTTCGTGAAGTGCCAACCATAAGCGGTGAACCAAGCCTCGCAAGTTCGGGCAAGCGCGCGAGCAATTCGTAATTCTGCGCGACGCTTTTGCCGAAGCCGGTGCCCGGGTCGAGTATGACCTGCGATTTCGCAAGCCCCGCCCGGCGGGCGATCGCCACGGCGCGCCGCAGCCCACCCACGACATCGCGCACGACGTCACGCGCGAACGGCAGCTTCTGCATCGTCCGCGGTTCGCCGCGCATATGCATCAGGATCAGAGGAAGCTTTCGCCGCCGCGCGATTTCAGCGAGGCGCGGATCCGCACGCAGCGACGTCACATCGTTCAGGATTTCCGCGCCTGTGTCCGCGGCTGCCTCCGCGACCTCCGCTTTGCTCGTATCCACCGAAATCGGAATCGCCAGACGGCCGCGCAATTTTTCGAGCACCGGCAGAATTCGTCCTAATTCTTCTTCCGCAGAAATTCCCAGCGACCCGGGACGTGTGGACTCCCCGCCGATGTCGACAATGTCCGCGCCTTGGCGCTCCATTTCGAGGGCACGCGCGACGGCTGCATCCGCGGCGAAATGAAGCCCGCCGTCCGAAAAGCTGTCCGGCGTTACATTGAGCACCCCCATAACGAGCGTCCGCCCGCCTAGCGCGAGCATCCGCGTCGGAAGCCGCAATCGGAACTTCTTGCGCCGGAACATGGATGGCTATTGAATCATGGTTTCCCGGAAAGGATAAGTTCAACGTGTTGCGGCGACGTAGTAAGCAGTGCGATGAACCGCGATCGCGCCCGGGTGCCCAACGACCTCTACACGTAGTGAGTGCCACCCCGCGTGTGGAAGTTCATTTGCTGTCGATCCGGGAATGAAGCCAACCCAGTATTCACCCGTGACGCGCTCCGCGATCCGGCGAAACGTATCCGCAAGCGATTGCGCTTCACGAAGAAAGTAGAGTTGACCGCCGCTCCGCCGAGCCAATTCCGCGAGATAGAGCGTATAAGGAGGGATCTTCAGCTTTCGCGCGTCGCGTGTGATGAGTGTCGTGTCTTTATGCGCCGCGAGCCATTCGGGCGTCATCACCTTCGGCCGGTTTTCGGTCGAGATGGCGAACACTTGAATGTCCGCCGCTGCGAGCGTCTTCGCAACATCGTCAAACGTGAGCCGGTCGGCCGATATCCCCGCCTGCGGCAAAGCGCTTGCAGGATCGAGTGTCAAACCGAGGCCGCTGTCCTGCCCGTCCGTGAACAACACGATCGCGTTACGTGCGTAATGCCGCCGCGCGAATACCTCGCGAGCCGTCAAATCAACCGCAGCGTAGATGTTCGAGCCTCCGGTGTCGCCCAGCAGCGCCCGGACATCCACGCGGCCGAGGGCGCGGTGGAGAAGTTCTCGATCGCTTGAAAGCGGGAGCTGAAGGTATGTATGCGCAGAGAAATCCACGATCGCGATTTCGTCGGGCGGTGCAAGCGCCTCGAGGAGCGCGCTCGCCGCACCTCGCATCTGCTCCGAATCGCGCAGGACGCTCGGACTCGCATCAATCACCAGCGCAACGGCGGACGGGCCCTGTGACGGCGCAGAGAAAAAAATCACGTCGCGTTGGACTCCATCATCATAGACGCGAAAATTTTCTCTGCCGAGTCCCTGAAGGGAAGTTCCGTCTTCGGCGAAAACGCTGCAAGTTACAGGAACCAGTTGGACTCTCGTGATGATGCCTCGCGCGACTGGCGGCACAGCGGCCTCCTCATTTTGTTCCGCTGCCGCAGAAATCAGGCTCAGCTCGCCCGTCACTGGGTTGCGCTGCCACTTGATTCCTTTGTCGAGTTCGCGCGGCTTGGGTAGCCTTTCCTTCTGCGCCGTTTGCGCGCGGACGAAAGGAAATGAAGATAGAAATGCCGGCGCCGCAACTAGGAGGAATAGGACGAACAGCAAAAGACCATACGGTCGCGCTCTCTCGCCGTTATCAAGCAAGCAAATCGACGGCCGCAGCATGGACGGATTCAATCGAGATCGAAATCGCGGATTGGTTTTTCGATGGGCGCGTCTTTCGCTTTCTTCAGGCCTTCGGCAAACTTGCGTGCGAGGACATCCTCTTTTATTTTTTCTGCCTCTACCGACGCGCGGAATTTTGCTTCGACGGCCTCCTTTTGCTCGCGCAGCAGACGGGCTGTGTCGTCGAGATCGACCGATGAAGGAGGCCGCGGAGGGGGAACGTGCGAGAGCACGACGCCGAGCTGCCGGTCCACAGTCAGCTTCGCGCGACAGCAGGGGCAATCCGTCTCAAATGTGTCCATCGGCTTCTTCGCCATAGCTCTATTTTACGCCAATTCCTCCTTGGATTTGCATCCGCAGGGGTGTTGGCGAGAAGCGGATAGGATCAATAAAAAAGGGGCCTCGCTGGGCCCCCTTTCAAAACTCAATTTGTGAACGAACCTGTCTAAGCCGGAGCCGGCTTCTCGCCCTTGGCGAGGCCGGGGATGGGTCGCGGCTCGGGTCGCAACGTGAGTTGCGGCTCCCGTGTCGCAACCGGCGGCGCGGGAGGCGGTGGCAGCACCTTTTCCGGCAGCGGCTTGCCTTCGAGAAGAAGTTTCAGTTCGGTTGCGTCGAGCACTTCGCGGTCGAGCAGTGCCGCCGCCACGCGTTCCAGAGCGTCCTTATGCGTTTCAAGAATGTTTCGCGCGCGGCTGTATCCCGCGGTGACGATGCTGCGGACTTCCTCGTCGATCTTGATCGCTGTGTCTTCCGAGTAGTCGCGGTGCTGCGCAATCTCCCGGCCGAGAAATATGGCCTCTTCCTTTTTCCCAAACGTAAGCGGCCCAAGCGGGCTCATGCCCCACTCGCATACCATCTGCCGCGCGATTTCTGTAGCGCGTTCAATGTCGTTCCCTGCGCCGGTGGTGACGTGGTGCAGAAAAATTTCTTCCGCGGCGCGCCCTCCCATCAGGACGGCGAGTTGGGATTCGAGAAATTCCTTCGTATAAGTGTGTTTATCGTCGATCGGCAACTGCATCGTGACACCCAGGGCCATGCCGCGCGGGATGATCGTCACTTTGTGCAGCGGGTCGGCGCCCGGCGTCATCGCGGCGACGAGCGCATGGCCCGCCTCGTGGTACGCCGTGTTGCGCTTTTCCTCATCCGACAAAATCATGGACTTGCGCTCGACGCCCATCAGGACTTTGTCTTTGGACATCTCGAAGTCCACCATGGCGACGAACTTGCGGTTCTGTCTTGCAGCCCACAGCGCCGATTCATTCACCAGGTTTGCGAGATCAGCGCCTGAGAATCCCGGCGTGCCTCGCGCGATCACAGAAAGCTCGACGTCTTCCGACAGCGGCACTTTGCGTGTATGAACGCGCAAAATCTCTTCGCGGCCCTTCACGTCCGGCCGTGGCACAACGACGCGCCGATCGAAGCGGCCCGGCCGCAGCAGCGCCGGGTCGAGAACGTCGGGCCGGTTCGTCGCGGCAATCAGTATGACGCCTTCATTCGATTCGAATCCGTCCATCTCGACGAGCAGCGCGTTCAAGGTCTGCTCGCGCTCGTCGTGCCCGCCGCCCAGGCCGGCGCCGCGATGTCGTCCGACGGCGTCAATCTCATCGATGAAGATGATGCAGGGCGCGTTTTTCTTGCCCTGCTCGAAGAGATCGCGGACACGGCTCGCTCCGACACCGACGAACATCTCGACGAAGTCGGAGCCCGAGATTGAAAAAAACGGAACGTTGGCTTCGCCCGCAATCGCGCGTGCGAGCAAAGTCTTTCCCGTTCCCGGTGGCCCGACGAGTAGCACGCCCTTCGGAATGCGCCCGCCCAGCTTCTGGAATTTCTGCGGGTCTTTCAGGAAATCAATAATCTCGTAGAGTTCTTCCTTGGGCTCGTCAATTCCGGCGACGTCCTTAAACGTGGCTTTCTTCTGCTGCGCCGTCAGCAAGCGCGCGCGGGATTTCCCGAAGCTGAGCGCTTTGTTCCCGCCCGCCTGCATCTGCTTCATCATGAAAATCCAAAATGCCACGAGCAGAATCAGCGGAGCGAAATTCACCATGAAGGTGAGCCAGTCGGCGTTCTTCACTTCTTTATAGTTGTAGAGAACGTGCTGATCCTGGAGCATCTTGGTAATTTCGGGGATGGAAGTGTTGGCAATCGTCACGCCGCGGAATTTGCCTTTGTTGTGGTACTCGCCCTGCAGCTCGGCGCTGTTCTGCGAGAGGTAGATCGTGACGTCTTCGACTTCGCCTTTCTGCACCCTGCCCACGAACTCCGTGTACTTCGGCTCATCCTGCTGCGCGGTCTGGCTGCCGGCCGAAGCCATCCTCCACAGCACAACCGCAAGCAAAATCATTAATAGCCAGAATAAAATAGTGCGGACTGTTGAGTTCACCTTACTACCTCACCCTCTTGATGCCTTTCGAGTGCTTGTTCGCCGAACCCGGCCGCTTGCGCGCGGACCGGAACCCGCCACGGCGACGTACGGCAGATTCCGATAAAGCCCGCGCTGGCCGCTCAATCCATATCCCACCCAATGTTTAGATGCAGCCGCGAAGCCAGTGTATTCAGGCTGCAAGTCCACTTTGCGCGATTCCGGCTTATCGAACAGCACAGCCAACTTCAACGAGCGCGGCCGGCCTTCTTCAAGCCGCTTCAGAAGAAAATCGAGCGTCACGCCAGTATTGAGCACGGCGTCCACAACCAATACATCGCGGCCGCGAATCGTCGGTGCCGCGCTGAAAAAAATCTCGCGGCGATCGTAGCCGCCCGTGCGGACGTCTCGCATTTCCGAGCGCACGAAGTGGCACACGACGGGGCGTGAAATCTCGCGCACCAGGTCGGCCGCAAATAAAAACGAATTCTCCAGCATCACAACCACGTCGAGGGTTCGCCCGGCGTAGTCGCGTGAAATCGCGCGGCCCAATTGGGTCACCCTTGTCTCAAGACGATTCCGGGTAAACGCGACCTTCATCGTTCCCTCAAAGTCGATCTTCCTCGATCACGACTCCCACTCGAGTGCCTTCGCGAACGCAGAAGTCAGCGGCAGGAGCCATGCCTCGAGCCCAAATCACTCGCCCGTCGCTTTCGAGCACCGGCCAGCCGGCGCGGTCGCGGTTGGGAACGCGTCCCGCGAAGAACATTTGCTTCAGCTTGCGTGCCTGGCGGCGTCCACGAGGCCGAAAAGCATCGCCCGGCCGCCAGTTCCGCAGAATCAGAGGGTTGCGGAGCAGGTCAGCATCGAGGGCCTCGCCCTCCCTTTTAGTGTCGCGCGCCTGCAAAGGCCAGTCAATCACTTTCAGGCTGAAGCGGCTTCCAAGTTCCGGAACAGAAACAGTAGCCGCACCTCGGTTCGGAAGACTCACAACATAGTGGTACGCATTCTCTTGCGCGGCGGATTCCGTGCTGCCCGCCGACCGTTTTGAGGAGGTGGCGTGAGAAAATACGAGTTCACCGAAATTCCGCTCCGCGACGATTCCGCCGGCTAGCTGCACGTGTTTGCCACTCGACGACTCAGTCGCAAGACGGATCACCAGTTCCACATGCCGCACAGAAAGTTCGCGACGATCTCCTCGCAATTGTTCATATACGCGCCGGATCAACCGTTCAGTAAGCGCGCGCGTGGGCAAAGAAACTCCCGCCTCGCCGCTCCCGTTGCTGGAAGCGAGCTGCGAACCGAGCGGCGAAAGCAGATCCTTGACTCGGATCGTCACTGCTTTGCGGTCCCAATGGGCGAGTGCTGCAAAACGATTCTTCACGAGCGCACTCCAAAAAACTTCCTCTTCGCGCGCGAGCCGTGCCAGCTCGCCAAGGTGGCCGACGATTGAGGAGGAAAAATCGCTCTCGATCAGCGGCAACAGCCGCTCGCGGATGCGCGCGCGCTGCCGTCGCACGTCGCGATTTGTCGCGTCTTCGCGCCACCCGTCTCCACGTGCACGCAGATATTCGCGCAGTTCCTCGCGCCGCGATCCTAGCAGCGGCCGCACCATCGGCCCCACCACCGGATAAATCCCAGCCAGGCCGGTCAATCCCGTTCCCCGCATCAAGTGCGCGAGCAGCGTCTCGGCCTGATCGTCTGCCGTGTGAGCCACGGCAATCCGCGTCGCGCGCCCTTCTTCGATCACACGCACGAAAAACGCATAGCGAAGACGCCGGGCAGCATCTTCGAGATTCCATCCGTTCCGCATGGCTTCTGCCGCCACATCCTCGCGCGCCGAGACAAATTCGAGTTCGGTCGCGCGCGCCAGCTCTTTCACGAATTCCGCGTCTGCCTTCGATTCATCTCCTCGCAGGGCGTGATCGAAATGAACCGCCAGCAGCGTGATACCCAACTCGCCGCGCAACGATTCGAGCAGTCGTAGCAGGGCCACCGAATCCGCTCCGCCCGAAACGGCGACGCCGACGCGGTCTCCGGGTTCGAGCATCCGGGATTCCCGGATGGCTTCGAGAACGCGTTGTTCAAGCGGTGTTCTCATGGGCGCGATTCGCCGGCGAAAGGAAGAGACGCTTCTATGGTAGCAGCCAGATCGGGAAGGGTCGAGGGTCGTTCGCTGCGCGGACGAGTGTCCGCACCGGCAGCTACAGTCGGTCGGCAACCTGCTGCGTGAATAGGTCGCGGCTATACGATATGCGACGGTCAAGGGCCACCGCTGCGAAGTACGAGCAGCTCTGCCGTTCCTGTTCGGTCCAGGCGGCTAGACCCGGAATCATAGGACGCGAAACCCGGTCGAGGAAATGCAGCAGGCTGTAATAGGTGCCCACGGCGCGGATTTCCGTCTGGTCGTCGCCGCGCTCCGGACACAGATGCACAAGCTGGAGCAAGCGCGCAAAATCCTCCGCGCCGACGTTCTGGCTAGCGATTCCCGTCACCTCGCGGACGCGAGCGGACAGTTCCACCTTGCGCGAAGACGCAAGGACCGAGCGGCAATAGGAAACGAAGAACTGCAGAAACGCCGCAATCGAAATCACGCAGATAAGCGCAGCAATCATCAGGGTTTCACCGTCAATCGCGCCGTCGTGAGACGGGCATCTTCAGATACCTTTGTGAACGTGTACGCCCATGCCAGCGGCAGCCAAACGCCCAGAATCGGGAACACCGATTTCAGGACTGCCTCTTCAAGGGCAGGAAACAAGTTGCGCAGAGCATACGTTCCCGCGGTCGCACTGAAATAGATTCCCAGCGCCAGCACGAGTTGGATCAGTCGCGCACGCGTTTCCCGCAATTTCAAGATTGCGCCCCAGAGCAGGTACGTCAGAACTACGCCGACAAAATACAAATTCTGCCCCAGTTCCACGACGAACCGGCTTGTTAGGTGGTCCTTGTTCTGGTGAATGACGATGTATGAAAAGAACGCCGTCGCGCCCAGCAGAAATGCCGCAGCGCCTCGTATGTACCGGCTCACGTTCATCTCGATGAATACTTGCTGATAGAACTGTATGATGACGCAGAACATCAGGATCGTAAGAAGGCTTTCCGTGTAGTAGTAGTAGTAAAAATAGTCCTTCGAGCTAAACCCAAACCGCTGAATGTAGAAGTATTGCCCGCAAGTGACGAATGCAGCGCAGAGCATATAGAAATTGAGCGGCAAGTACTTGACGAAAGTTCTGCGGAGGGCTGAACACACCACCACGTAGATTTCCAAGAGGAAACCGATGCTCCAAAGTACGTAATCAAACGGGCCAAGCGTCTAGATTTTCCCTCTTGAGGCCCAGCCCTAGCCAGCTCCGGTTAATGCGAAGCCGCCACCCTTTTTACATCCAGGGTGACGGTGGGACCGGACCGCTCGTATTCGACCAAGGCGACGGCGGAACTGGTCCGCT
>JBAWGF010000316.1:0-11062 GCA_049592615.1 Candidatus Acidiferrales bacterium | reverse complement strand
TAAAGTCCGATACCGTCAGCTACGCCCGCAACCTTTACCGGCTCGGTTTCACGCTTGCGAAAATGCAGCGCATCCCGGAAGCGCGCGAAGCACTGACCGAAGCAGTTTCCCTCAACACGCCGTGGAGGGGGCCCGCGCAGGAAACGCTCGACAAAATCGGCGGAACCGCTCCTCGAAAGCCCAAGCGCAAAAGCTAGCCGCGGCACTCGGCAAGATTCCTCTCAATTGCATCGCGGGAAGTTCGGACGAACACTCATGTCGAGGAGTGTTGTGACGGCTCGACGTGTTTGCTAATCTGGATGGGCCACCATGCCGCGGAGAGGTGTCTGAGCGGTTGAAAGAGCTCGCCTCGAAAGCGAGTGTAGGGGGAACCCTACCGTGGGTTCGAATCCCACCCTCTCCGCCAACCGATCTTGGTGTTTCTCTCTGTTCCTGTCATTCTGGCCGAATCCGAGATTTTCCGGCCTAATTGCAGGAATTCACCAAATCTATTTGCTCTCTCTCCGCTCCCAACCCGCAAACGGCCAAGATTAGCTGCTATATTCTCCAAGACTAGTCGGGAGGTTCCCTTTCGCGAAACAGCGGGAACTATCGGTTCGAATTGATCACACTCCGCCAGTCAGTCTCGAGTTCGCTCTCTGCTTCACTAATTCGGGCAGAACCCCTGGCATTGGGGGCCAAATGCCGAGACTTGCTAACCCCATTACACCCCTGTTCGCCGTTGGTGTCCAAAACTAGAGAAAGCCCGCAGGGTTTCTCCTGCCGATCCCCAGAGCAATGTCACCACTTACGCCTACGATTCCCACGGAAATGCTTATTCGTACGATGCTGCTTCGAACCGCTCGGGGTTCACTGCCCCGGATAGCAGCACGAACAGCTACAGCTTTGATTCACTGAACCGCTTGACGACCCTGGCGAACTCGTGGGCTGGGTCGTTCGGGTTCAGCTACGACTCGCTAAGCCGCCGAACGCAGATGACGCGCCCCAACAGTCTGGCCACAAACTACACGTACGACAACAAGTCACGGTTGCTTTCGGTGCTGCATCAACTGTCCGGGAGTACCATTGACGGCGCGAGCTACACGGTGGATGCTGCGGGAAACCGCACGGCGAAGACGGATCAACTGGCGAGCGTGACTTCGAACTACACTTATGACTCGATCTACGAGCTAACGCAGGTGACGCAGGGGGGGACAACGACGGAGTCGTATTCGTATGATGCGGTCGGGAACCGCACGGCGTCGTTGGGCGTGTCGTCCTACACCAACAATTCCTCGAACGAGCTGACCGCGACTTCCAACGCGAGCTACACCTACGACTCAAACGGAAACATGTCCAGTAAGACGAATTCAGCCGGGACGACAAACTACGCGTGGGATTACGAGAATCGGCTGGCCAGTGTCAGTCTTCCGAGCAGTAGCGGGACGGCGACCTTCAAGTACGACCCATTCGGGCGGCGGATTCAGAAGTCGTTCACCCAAGGTTCAACCACGACGACTACAAACTACCTCTACGATGGCGACAACGACATCGAAGAAGTGAACGCCAGCGGCTCGATCCTCGCGCGCTATACCCAGACACAAAATATTGATGAGCCATTGGCGGAATCTCGCTCAAGCACAACCAGCTTCTACGAAGCCGACGGCCTGGGATCGGTGACATCGCTGACGAATTCGAGTGCTGCCGTCGTCGCCACTTACACTTACGACTCGTTCGGAAGCCTGACGGCGTCCTCCGGAACACTCACGAACCCATTCCGCTACACCGCTCGCGAGCTCGACACTGAAACGGGCCTCAACTTCTACCGCGCCAGATACTACGATCCTTCCACGAGTCGTTTTCAAGCGGAAGATCCAATCAGATTCAGAGGTGGAATCAACTTTTATGCCTACGTAAACAACCGCCCAACCCTGCTGCGGGACCCTTCAGGGCGCGCTTGTTGGGGAGGCGGTGCCTCTGGCACAGCAGTGCTCACTGCATTTTGGTTTGGTACTGGTGTAGAAGGAACCATATTTATGGTTGGGGATTCGCAGGGCAATTACGGAGTTCTGGATTGCGCGGGCGGCGGGTTCGGAGCGAGTTCGGGAGTTGGGGGCTCGGTGGGTCTTCAAGGGATGAGCATATTCTCTCCGAACTGCAATTCGATCTGTGATATGCAGGGTGGATTCGGCGGAGCCACGGCGTTCGCTGGGGCAGGGGCAACTGGCATGTACAGTGCGAGCCTTACACTCGGCATGACTACTGCAACCGTCACGGTCGGAGGTGGCGGGGGATTCGGGGCAGGCTTTGGACTAGTCGGTATTGGGGGAGATTGCATGCTGATTTGGAAACGTCACAGCTGCCCGTCATGCCCAAAGTCAAAGAAATGAAGGTTTGAACAATGATTGACAACAAGCTTGAGAAGAGATTTGAACGAGTTTCGGCAATTCTTGCTAAAAGTACAACCGGCCTTGCGATATTGCTCGCGTTTCTGATCGTAATACCTCTCACGTTGTGGTCAGCGTGGGCGCACCGCAACCCGCTCGTCGACCAGATTCTTCTGACCCTCTTTTGTGTGTCATTTGCATGGCTGTTTGTATCCATGCTCCTTTGTTATAGACGCCTACGGAAACTCGGCCTCGATGGCCAGGGCAGACTGCGCCTCTTCTCGGGCGCACGTCCGGATAATCCAGACGAACTGAGTGCTTGGCTATTGGGATGGCATTTCGTTTACGCCGTTATAGCGGTCCTGCTCAGCATAATTGCGTTACCGGTTGCTTCGTGGCTCAGCGGAATGTGAATGCGGGGAAGTGCGACGGCATCCGCCCGATACCCGAGTCGATGTCGTTCGCCAAAACGGTGGCCTATTGTGAAATCAACATCACAGCTGCCTGTGATTCGCCCAAATGCAAAACAGCTGAGAATCTTCCGTCTTCCGGAGTGTAGATGATTCTGTAACTGCGAAAGCACCCAACTTCAACAAGGCTCAACAGAGTTCAACAATCAAGCCGCAAACGCTTCAACACCAATCACTTAGAATCAACAGGAATCCATAGATTTCAAAAACTCTTGGAATCTGGTTCGGGACCAGGAGGTCGGTGCCGTCATTTCGCTACAAATCCAGTATCAAGGAATTTCGATTCCCTGTTCATTCCCTGTTCCGATTGGTCTCGAAAACTTCGTCTTACCCGCCAAAGCCCTCTCTAGAGGGGCCTTATCTCGGGAGGGGTTCGGCCAAGAGCACAATATTCCCTGAAAATTTCCCTGTTAGCAGGGAATTTGGCCGGAGAAAAGTTCGCACGAGACTGCGTCCACCGCCATTTATCCCCCGATTCACATGAGATTCCTGCTGACTCCATGATTTTACAGTCCTTCGGCATACTCCCTCCGGCGTGCAAGATTTCCTTTCTTCCTCGTTCTCACAACAGGACCGCTCATGTGAGCGGAACCGAATCGAGCGGTCTCGTCAAATTGGCCTAAAGCCGCCGGCGAGTGGAGCGGGTGCAAACGCACCAGCGCTCCCGCTCAGGAGGAAATCCATGAAAGCTGCGCGAATCGTTGGAATGTTTCTGTTGGCTGCACTCATTTTAAGTATCGGGCTATTCCATAAAATCGGCTGCGCCGGAGCTGCTCCCACGCAATCCGACAGGCCCGGCGACGCTTTCGCATTGACGATTTACAATCAGCAATTCGCCGTGGTTCGCCAGATTCTGAATCTCAACCTCAAGCCCGGCGTGAATCACTTCGATGCAAACGATCTCACGGGGCATCTCGAGCCGGATTCGGTGATCCTGCGTCCGCTCGATGCAGGCCGGCGCCTGCAAATTCTCGAGCAGAACTATCGCAACGATCCGGTTACGGCACAACTGCTGCTGTCGCTCTACGAAGGAAAGACGCTCGAGTTCACATCTACCGACCGGGACGGCAGCCAGCGCATCGTGAAAGGAAAGGTAATTCGCAGCGGGTTCGTGTCGCATTCTTCCGCGTACACGACCTACGGCCAGCAGTATGCCTCGGCGCAAATGAACTACGTGCAAAGCGGCGGCGATCAGCCCGTCATCGAAGTGGACGGGAAGATACAATTTTCACTCCCGGGTCAGCCCATTTTTCCGGCGCTGGCCGATGACACAATCCTCAAGCCCACGCTTTCGTGGGAACTCGAATCGGACAAGGGAGGCGCGATTCCGGCAGAGTTCAGCTACGTCACGGGCGGAATGATGTGGAACGCGGCGTACAACATTGTTGCGCCGCCGAAAGGCAACGTGCTCGAACTTGTCGGCTGGGTGACGCTCGACAATCAAAGCGGCAAAACATTTCGCGACGCGCGCATCAAGCTGATGGCGGGCGACGTCAACAAAATGCAACCGGGCATGCCCATGGCCTACGCGCGGAAGGCCGCGATGGTAATGGAAAATGACGCCGCGATGGCTCCGCCGGTGACGGAACGGGCGTTCGACGAATACCATCTGTACACGCTCGAGCGCGCCACCACGTTGCGTGACCGCGAGACCAAGCAAGTCGAATTCGTTCGCGGCGCGGGAATTCAGTCGCAAACGGTTTACGTCTATGACGGACTCCGGATCGACCAGAACTACAATGGATGGTCCATGGAGAATATCCGCGCTCAGGAAGCCTTCGGCACTCGTTCCAATTCCAAGGTGTGGGTCATGCAGGAATTCAAGAACAGCAGCGACAACCATCTCGGCATGCCGCTTCCGAAGGGACGCGTGCGCTTTTACCGGCGCGACGAGGATGGTCAGCTTGAATTCACCGGCGAAAATGAAATCGATCACACACCGAAGGACGAAATGATCCGGCTGTACACGGGCAATGCGTTCGATATGGCCGGGGAGCGCCGCCGCACCGAGTACCGCATGGATTCATCCGGCCACTGGGTGAACGAGACGTTCGAGATCAAGGTGCGAAACCACAAGTCCACGCCGATCGAAGTCCGCGTCGTCGAGCACCTGTACCGTTGGACCAACTGGGATATCACGATGAACTCCGACGCGTTCAAAAAACTCGACAGCCAGACCATCGCGTTCACCGTGCAGATTCCCCGCGACGGCGAAAAAACCGTGAGGTATCAGGTTCACTACTCCTGGTAATCGCGAGCCGGGCCGCTAGCGTCGCGCTGCGAAGAAATTCTGGAGCAGCGCGACGGCTTCGTCCGCGAGTACGCCGGAAGTGACTTCGACGCGGTGATTGAGCTGAGGGTGGTCGAGGATTGAAAAACAGGAATCCACGGCGCCGCCTTTGGCGTCGTCCGCACCATAAACCAGGCGAGTGATTCGCGCCTGAATCATCGCGCCGGCGCACATGGCGCACGGCTCAATCGTCACGTAAAGCGTCGTGCCGGGCATCCGGTAATTTCCCAGTTTCTTCGCGGCTTCGCGCAGCACGATCGTTTCGGCATGGGCGGTCGGATCGCAATCCGTAATCGTGCGATTCCCCGCGCGCGCAATAATTTTGCCTTCGGCCACAACGACCGCGCCCACGGGAACTTCGCCGCGAGCCGCAGCTTCACGCGCTTCGGCCAGGGCTGCTTGCATAAATTCGACATCGAGTTTTTCGATCTCCGTCATTTGCGGCCAGAATATCACGACTCCCGCGGCTCTCTTGACATCCTCGGGAAGGGAAGTCAAACTACTCGTCAATGAGAGAAATTCTTCGCCGCATTTTTCTCGTGGACCTGCTCAAAGGGATGTGGCTCACCTTTCGTTACCAGGACCCGAAGAAAATTTACACCGAGCAATACCCGCAGGAACGGCCGATGGTGGCGGAGCGCTATCGCGGGGCGCCGCGGCTCAACATCAATCCTGTAACCGGCGAATCGCTGTGCATCTCCTGCAATCTTTGCGCGCTCGCCTGCCCGGAGAATCTCATCGTGGTCGGCTGGCTGCGCGACGACGCGACGCGCCGCAAAGTACTCACGACCTTTACCTACGATACTTCGCGCTGCATGTTTTGCGGATTGTGCGAGGACGCCTGCCCCACGGATTGCCTCGAGCTGACGCAGGATTTCGAGATGGCCAACTACACCCGCGAGGGCGCCATTTGGGATCGTCACCGCCTCGAAGTCGGCCCCACCCCGGCGCACTACACTCGTTGATTGCGTGGGCGCGGCCGTATCCATGAGGGAAACATCCTTCTCTTGTTTTTTGCCCATGCAGCCACTGCGTTATAAGATGTCGGGCTTGAACGCATTCAAGTCGAATCATGGAACTTCGTAAAGATCCCATCACCCGTAGCTGGGTCGTCGTTGGCCATCCCGTCAGGGAAAAAATCCCCCAGGACCCGTGTCCGCTGTGCCCGGAAAACCGTATCGAAACGCGCGTCATTCTTGATCTTCCTTCGCAAGGTCCCTGGCAGGTCCGCGCGTACCCGCATTTCCGGCCGCTGTATCAAATCGAAGGCGATCCAGGCCGCACGGCGGAAGGAATCTACGACCGCATGGCCCCCACTGGGGCGCATGAAATTATCGTCGAGACACCGAACCATTCCCGCACGCTCGCAGAAATGGAAGACGAGGATATCGAGCGGGTGCTCGAAGCTTACGCGATACGGATCGCGGACTTGAAACGCGATCCGCGATTCAAGTACGTCGCGGTATTCAAGAATCAAGGGCCGCAGGCGGGAGAAGAATGGCCGCATTCGCATTCGCAGGTTACGGCGACGACCTTTGTCCCCCGGCGCATCCTGTATGAATTGCGCTCGGCGCGGGAATGGTATCGCATGCGCGATCGGTGCGCTTTCTGCGACATCGTCCGCCAGGAAGTTCGGCAGAAAAAGCGGGTGGTGGACAACGTGGGCGACTATTACGCCTTTTGCCCCTATGCCTCCCGCGTCCCCTACGAAGTCTGGCTGCTCCCGCGGACGCACAATCATCAGTTCGAAGTTCTTTCGCCCGGCGAGAATCGCCGCCACCTCGCCAGCCTCCTTGGCCGGACGCTACGGCGGCTGTTGCAGATTTCGAAGAGCTATCACATGGTCGTCCACACGGCGCCAAACACGCTGCAAACAAAGGGTGAGCTGAGCGACTACTGGCGGACCATCGCGGGCGATTACCACTGGCACATCGAAATCCTTCCCATCGTCGAAGGGCGCAGCAAGTCCTACAGCATCAAGGAAGTCTATTTCAACGGCACGCTGCCCGAGGAAGCGGCCGAGCGATTGCGGGGGCTCGACCCAGGGAAATGAGACTATTCTCGAGCCGCGCTCACCGTGCATTCAACTTCGAGCGCGGAGGAATTTTCTTCCGGTTGCTGTTCTTGATTTTCCTCGCGGTGGTGTTGGTCCTGCTTTACCTCGTGCGCTATCCGATCCTCCGGCTCGCCGGGAATTTCTGGGTGGTGGACGAAGCGCCGAAGGCTTCCGACGCGATCATTATTCTCGGCGACGACAACTACTATGCGGATCGGGCGGCGCGCGCCGCGGACCTTTTCAAGAGCAGCATGGCGCCTCGCATCGTCGCGAGCGGACCGTTCCTGCGCCCGTATGCCAGCATCCCCGAATTGATTCAGCACGACCTCGCGGATCGAGGCGTTGCAGCGAGCGCGATCGTTCGGTTCCCGCATCGAGCGGACAACACGCTCGAAGAAGCGCGAGCGTTGTCGCAATTAATTTCTTCGCATGGCTGGAAGCGCGTCCTCGTCGTGACTTCGAATTTTCACACGCGCCGCGCGCGATATATTCTCGAGCGCGCGTTCCCGGCGGGCACTGAACTTCGCATCATCTCCGCGCGCGACACCGACTACGATCCGGATAATTGGTGGCGCACCCGCCGTGGCCAAAAACTCTTCTTCCACGAATTCGTCGGCATGTTCGAAGCGATGTGGGAATTGCGGCACAATGACGTTCAGACGTCCAACTGGTCCCTGGCCCGGTCAGACGATTTGCCCCTTGCCAAGTTGTATCCTATAGATATACTGCCCGTTTACAGCTAGCCCGGTTTGTTCTATAGTTCGACAACCGCATCAGGACTCTTGCCCCCGGCGCAGGAGTCCCGGCGATTATCTGAGGGAGGTTTTTCATGTGGCGTAAATCCGCAGAGGCCAAACCGTCTCCGCTGGCCTCGCAAACGCCCGCTCCGGTTCCGATTCGTCCGCAGCCTCCGGTCGCTTTTCCTTCGCCCGCGGTTTCCACGCCCGCTCCCGTAGCCGCGCCGGTCAGCGCAAACGGATCTACGATCAGCTCGGGCCTCAAAATTCACGGAGATTTTTCGGGCGGCTCCGATCTTTATATTGATGGCGAAGCGCAGGGGAAAATTCGACTCACGCAGTCGAAAGTCACCGTTGGGCCGAACGGCCGCGTTCAAGCCGATATCGAAGCACGCGAGATCATCGTGCAAGGCTCCGTACAGGGTAATCTGAAAGCAAGCGAGCGCATCCGCCTCGCCTCATCGAGCCGCGTGCGCGGAACGCTGCTTGCGCCGCGTGTGGCAATCGATGACGGCGCACGCCTGCGCGGAAAAGTAGATATGACGCGCGAGACTGAATCGCGCCGCGCTTCCGCCACAGCGGATAGCGCCACGGAATCTGAAACGCTTCGGCCTGTTTCTGCGCGCGCCAGCGAAGAATAGGGCAGCAAATGAACTGGATGGCAAAACCCCGCCCGTTCGGGACGGTCGCCGCGGCGACTCCCTCGAAGCCCGGCCCTGCCACGTCCGCGGCCCCGGCTGCCAATCTCCGCGTCTCGAACGGCCTCAAAGAATTTCTCTGGCTGGTGAACGACACCCGCTCCGGCTCGATTCTCGACCTCGGACCCATCTGGCAATCGACTGTCACTTTTTTCACGAGCAAAGGATTCCGGCTTACAACTGAAGACTTGCTCCGCTCCTGGAAAGAATTTCTCACGACGGAAGAAGAGCGCCTGCGCGTGGCTCCCGTCGGCGACGGCGGCGAGAAAGTTTCGCAGTCGATGCTCGCGGAAAAATTTCTCGAAACCGCGATGCAGTATCCCGAAGATCATTTTCACGGCATTCTGGCGTGGGACCTCTTCGATTATTTCGACGTCGAGCTGATGCCGCGCGTGATGGACCGGCTTTACGCCGTGCTGCGTCCCGGCGGCGCCGTGCTCGCCATGTTCCACAGCCGCGCGGCCGACCGCTTCCACCGCTACCGCATCGTGGACACGCAAACCATCGAACTCCTCGCCGCGCCCACGCTCGCCGTGCATGCGCGCGTATTTCAAAACCGCGAGATTCTGGATCTGTTCGGCAAGTTCCGCTCCTCGAAGACCTACGTCGGACGCGACCAGCTCCGCGAAGGCCTCTTCCTGAAGTAAATTTCGCTTCACAATTTCGCCTTTCCTTTTCCACTTTTACGGCAATTTCCGCTTGCAATCTTTTTGGCACGGGCGTAAAAGGCAATTAGAAGTCGCTAGTGTTCGGAGGGAGGTATGACTCCACCGGGCCTAGGGTCTTGACACCGTTTACACACCGCTCTCGCGGTGCGCACCGCTAGCGGCGCTTTTCGGCGACGCTGCGGCGTACGGAAAAGTAAAACGGGGAGCTGCCAGGCTCCCCGTTTTGCATTTTGCCGCCCTCCGCACCCCTAAACGAAACTCATTTCTTCAGCTTCTGCTTCAGCTTTTCGTACGCAGCGCGGATTTCCTCATCATCCGGCCGCAACTTGTGAGCAATGGCGTACTGCTCGAATGCGGAATCCGCCTTGCCGGCTTGCTCGAACGTCATTCCCAGCATGTAGTGCGGGTCGGGCTCGTTTGGAGCAAGACGCACAGCCTCACTGAGTTCTCGGATGGAGCCATCCAGGTCGCCCTTCGCGGCCAGCGCGTTTCCGAGATTGTGATGGGCTTTATAGTTTTGCGGCTCGAGGCGCAATGCCGTGCGGCATTCGGTGATTGCTTCATTCACTTTATTTTTTCTCCAGTATGCAACGCAGAGATCGACGTGAGCCCCCGCCACGGAAGGATCGAGGCGCGACGACACTTGATATTCGCGGATCGCGCCATCCTCGTCATGCTTGTCCTCGAGAGCTTCTCCCAGATTGTCGTGAGCCATGGCCAGCCCGGGTCGAAGTTCGATGGCCCGCCGGTATTCGGCGATTGCGCCATCGAGGTCGCCCTTGTCATAAAGCGTTGCGCCCAGATTGTTGTGCGCCATCGCATTCTTCGCGTCGAGCCGCAGCGCGGCGTGGCATTCCGCGATGGCTTGATCCAATTCCCCTTTACGTTTCAGAGCGCCGCACAAGTTTGTGTGCGCGTCGGAATCGTCGGGATTGTAGCTGAGCACGATCCGGTACTGCGCGATGGCTTCGTCCACGGCTCCTTTTTGGAGCAGCAGGTCCGCCAAATCCCGGCGCGCCCCCGTATTCCTCGGATCGTGTTGCAGGATTTCCTAGCGATTTTTTATTTCTGCATCAATCCACGCCGGCTTCTGCCCTGTGGCAGGAACGCTCGTCAGAAGGACGAGGGCCCATGCGGCGGATAGCAGTTTGAATCGAACATGTGTTTTCATTGGGCACCCCAGGTTGACGCCATTCTACGCTCGTTTGCCTTCTTCCGACCCTCCCTTCGCCTCTCGCCATTGTCGTCATCCTGAGCGGAGCGAAGGACCTCTCTTCGCGTTTCTCTCTTCGCTGTCATCCCGAACCCAGCCGCGGTTGTTTGCGGATGGGGGTGAGGGACCTGCTTCTCCGCCGTGCGCGGTGAGGGACCAGCTTCCCGGACCTCTCTTCGCGTTTCTGTCCGTCGCTCGCCGCAACGCTCGCTCCAACCTATGAATCGCCCTTCCGTTCATCCACAAGACTCCAACATCTACCATCCACACCGGATGGGCGAATTTCAAGGGATCGTGTGTGCAAGGATTTTGGGGGTTTACACCTTGTGCGCTTTGATGCGCCCCGGCCGATGTAGGGCCAGGGACCGCGGCGCGATCCCTGCGTACCAGACGGTCGCGCGGCAGGCCCCACGATTGGCATTTGACGACAACCAGTACTCTCTTGTTAATAGGCGGTAGAATGTTAATTCGATCTAGAGTATAAGGGGCGTACGCACGACGGGTGACGCGAGGCGTTTTACCGGTGAGTTTCAAATACGTTCGAATAACGAACGGTTGCGGAAG
>JBAWGF010000315.1:0-5156 GCA_049592615.1 Candidatus Acidiferrales bacterium | reverse complement strand
TGATCCTCCAGCGGGCAAGAAATGAAGAATGGCTCTCCCGAGCTGATTCAACCCGCCAAGCAATTCATCGGGCCATCCTGAATTTGCTCTTGCGAAGAACCCAATAGCCGTAGCAGATTACGTCGCGTGGAAATCCCTCTTGAAGGTAATGGTGCCCGCCGGGCGCTACTGATTGTGTCGGTTGCCGCCGCCGCGCTGATCTGTTTTCAGGCGATCCGATTCTGGCTGGCAGACTTTCGCATGCACTCGCGCCAGCTCGAATTGATGGAGCGCGGTGCGGCAATCGAACCGGGCAACGCCGAGGCTTGGGACCGTCTCGGGCGCCTTCAGCAGTGGGATTTTGCAAATCCCGACCCCTTTCAGGCCATCACGGACTATTTGAAAGCCGTCCAGTACGATCCACATTCTGCAAACTATTGGATGGACTTGGCGAGCGCCTACGAGGCTGCCGGGGATTTTTTACGCGCGCGAAGTGCGTTCGAAAGTGCAAGAAAAGTCTACCCAATCTCCGCAGAGGTGAGTTGGAACTACGGAAATTTCCTTCTGCGGCGGCTTGAGTTTTCCGAGGGGTATGCAGAGATTCAGCGTGCAGTTCAGGCGGATCCAAGTCTTTTGCCACTGGCGATTTCGCGAACTTGGCGGTCGAATCCGGACGTCAACCAACTACTGGACCACGTTCTCCCGGCGGGGGTGGATGCCTATTTCCAGGCCCTGGATTTCTTCGCATCCATTCACGACACAGAATCGGGAGTCAAGGTCTGGCAGCGTCTGGTGGGTCTCGGAAAGCCGTTTGCCCTTTCCCGCTCGTTTCCGTTTCTTGACGAATTGATCCGCGAAGACCGAGCCGACGACGCTCACCATGTCTGGCGAGAAGCGCTCGTTGCTGCCGGGAAGACTTACGACGAGCCCGCGAAACACTCTCTGGTTTGGAATGGAGACTTCGCACAAGACATTTCGAACGGCGGGCTGGACTGGCGCTGGACTCCACCTGTCGGCGTGGCGACAGGTTTTGATTCTGCGCCGCCTTCCGGCGGCATTCGGTCTTTTCGATTGGATTTCGGCGGCGGCAGCAATCTCGAGCTTGGCCAACCCACACAGTACGTACCCGTCGAACCCGGCCACACTTATCGCTTTCACGCACAACTCCGGACGGAGGGGATCACAACCGAAAGCGGGATGAGATTTTCAATTTACGATCCAAATCACGCGGGCGGCGTGAACGTGCTGACAGACAACCTGACAGGAACCCAAACATGGACTGCGTCGGAGGCAGACGTTAAGACGAGTCCGGAAACACATTTTCTTGTTATCCGCATCTATCGCCCCACCAGTCGTATGTTCGACAATAAATTGGCCGGGACGGTCTGGATCGCGGATGTTTCGCTTGTACCTTCAGATGCGCCGGCGGGGCAGCCAACTCCATGAGAGGACTCCGCACCGGCCTCTGCTTGGTAGTTGCCTTCAGCGTGGTGGCCCACGGCGTCGTGGAAGTCTGGTCGGAATCGGTTCTTGAAATTTCCGCCGCCGTCCTTTTTCTGGTCTGGGCTTTCATTTTCTCGAGGGACCCCGAGGCAAGGATTCAGTGGAGTCCTTTGAACTGGCCGCTCCTGGCTTTCTTCGGAATCGGGCTGGGACAACTTCTGTTTCATGCGACAGCCTATTCGTTCCTGACGCGCGCGGAATTGTTGAGATTCACGGCGTATCTGATCATCTTTTTCCTCCTGGCCCAGGCGTTTCGACAACGGGCCGATCTGATGAAGCTGTGCTGGTTCCTGATCTTTCTCGGCTTCGCCGTTTCCCTGCTGGGAATCATCCAGCATTTCACTTCGGAGGGGGAAATCTATTGGTTTCGCAAGCTCACCGTAGGCGGAGATCCTTTCGGGCCCTACGTGAATCGCAATCACTTTGCGGGATTCGTCGAACTTGTTTTTCCAGTCGGACTGGCGCTGATGGTTTTCCGAGGCCTGCGAAGAGATGTATTCCCCATGGCGGGCTTGCTCACGATTGTTCCGATCGGCGCTCTGATCCTCTCCGGCTCGCGCGGCGGGATCATCAGCCTTGTATTCCAAGTGGCTATTCTCGGAATGCTTGCGCGGACCCGGCGCGGGCCGGAGAGAACGCGGATTGGAGCAATCGCGATTGTGGCACTCGCGGCATTGGCGCTCATCATTTGGATGGGCGCGGGAAAAGCTATCGAACGATTTTCCACGTTGCGCCCGGGCGATGTGTCGCTCTCCCGGCGAGTCTCGATGTTTCACGGTGCGACGCGAATCTTTCTCGATCATCCGATCAAAGGCACCGGCCTCGGAACGCTGGTCGCCGTCTTTCCGCGCTACGACACGTTTTACGACGGCAAAATTGTGGATCATGTCCATAACGACTACATCGAAGTCCTGGCTGAAACGGGACTGCTCGGTGGCATGTGCGGCCTAGCTTTCCTGTGGATTCTGTTCCGTGACGTTCGAAGAAACTTCGAGGTTGACCAGGGCCACTTTTCCCGCGGTTTGCATGCCGGGGCCATCACGGCATTGAGCGGGCTTCTCCTGCATAGCTTCGTGGACTTCAATCTGCATATCCCTTCGAACGTATTGCTTTTCCTGCTGCAAGCTTACCTCGCTACTTCGCCTCCTTTGCCGTCCGAGTCTCCCGCAACGGGCCGGCGCAATCGTTCGGGCGCTCAAGGATCGTAGGGAATATCGAGGACGCGCCGACAATGGATAAGAGTTGAGCGCTTCTGCCGCGGGATGGAGGCTAGGAACGAGCCCGTCCCTTGAAATAAATCATTTTCCAGAATGGGATTCCGAGAGCACCTAAGTCATAGGGTTCGAAGACGACTGGCTCAAAGTCCTTCTCAAACATTTGTCTCCAGACCTCGAGTGGACGCGGAAAATTCCCTCGGTCAGAATGCGCGAGGAACAGCGCAACTGAAGATTTTTTCGGCATTACCAGCTCCAGAATGTGGATGTGGCCGTCGCGCGTTAGCAACTTCTTCAAATTTGAAAGGATGCTGCGAGTGGTAACGTCGTCGATGTGGTGAAGGAAACTGTTGATGAGGATAAAGTCAAATCGCTCATCTGGAGCGACGACGAACTTCGCCGCGTCGGCAACCAGGAACCGTTTGCCGGAATGTTGTTGAGCGTCACGGATATATTTTCCATTCAGATCGATGCCGAGGTAATCGGCAGCGGAAAAGTGGCGCGTATTCGTCCCGGGCCCGCATCCCACGTCTAATACCCGCCGCACACGGCCTAGGTCGTTATGCACCGCAACCGGGGCAAACTTTTTTTCCGCGAAAGGCGCCATCCAGAGCCGGTACACCCGCGGACTGCTCATGAAGGCGTCGAGAGAAATCATTGGCGCCACCTGACTTCAAATCGATCGATTTCTTCCGAATAGGGGAAACGGTCTTCGAGTTCGTCCCTCAGGTCGCGATCAATGTCGCCGGAAAATCCCTGCCAATTCTGAATGACGACCACATGGACATTGTGCCTTTCGATGGAGTCGAGCACGCGGTCCTCGCGGTTTCCGGGCTCATCCAGGAATTCGAACAGCGTGCGCGTCGGGTTTTTCAAACCGGAGAGGAAATAAATCTCCGGACAATCCGGAGTCGCATAAATGAACTCACCCACGGCATGCTTTTGAACCAATGGAATCATGCTTCCGTATATTCGCGCGTCATTTGCATCGATGCGAATAGCGCCGGCTCGCGGAAGCGCAAGAGGCTGCGTCTGTTTGTCCGTTTCATAGACGTTCCCCAAGTCATAAATAAAAACAGGCGCAATGCGCAGGACTGCGAAGCAGATGAGAAAGCCAACAAGGGCTCCGAGGATGAAGCGGGGCGGCCGATCGGTTGAGGCGAAGAGAGTGGCTCCCGCCAGGATGGCCAAAGGAGCCACATAACAAAAATAAATGTTTGCTGAAAACGGAAATCGCACGAGATTTGAAAGGGCCGCGACGGAAAGCAGCAGCATGATTTGCTGCTGACGGAGAGGAGTCAGCTTCGGGAACACATGAGAGACGCTCAGGATCGCCGCTCCGGCCGGCACGCCCAGGGTGATCGCATTCGCCAGCTGAAACCAGCCGAATTTGTAAATCAGTTGCGACTTTGCAGAGGCGACGAGGATCGCGCCGAAACCAAGAGCCGCAAACACTCCCCAGAAAACCCGGCCGGAGCCACTCGATCGGTACGCGAATAGGATCAGCAGGACGACGGGGAGAATCGGAATGAGCGTGACAAGGTCCGGTGCGAACATGATTGCATGGCCGAGGCGCCTCGCCGGAAGGATGAAGGTTCCATTGAACAGGAAGTGGACCGAACCGGAAAGAAAGTACGGAATCATGAACAAGAAAACCGGAGCGGCGGCGCCGACGGCAAAGGGAGCAAACATCTTCAGAAATGCTGCCAATCGCCGGCTGCTGCGTCCACCCACTCCTGCAAACTCCCGGCGCAATAACAAGACGACCAATCCAAGTATGGGAAGAACAAAACACGCCAGCTCGGCCACTCCCGGAAGCTTGTGGATCAAGGCGGTGATCTTCCACACGAAGAGGGACAAGCCGATGAGTAGCGCAGCCGAATAGAATCGGTCGCGCTCGCGCGATTCCTGGCTTCCGGCGCTCGTAATAGACTGTTCACGAAACAAGAGGAACAAGATTATGGCGGCAACGTAGTACAGGCCGGTGATTTTGACGAGGATCGAAAGCCCGCCGCAGATGCCTGCCACGAAGAGCCAACGCCAAAAGCCGCTCTCAAGATAACGAAGCAGCGCCGCCATGCCGAATACGGCAAAAAACAAGTTGTACCAGGAAGGCACCGCCGCCGAATAATTCGGGACGCTCCAAACAACGCACAGGAGGGTGATCGCGCCGGCGACGAGATCCGAAACGAACCGTGAAGCAACATAGAAAATGAAAGGGACCCAAGCCAGAAAAAATCCGAACAATACATAGCGCATCGACGCGAGGGTGGTCCCCACCAGCCGGAAAGCGAAGGCGTGAAGATAAGCAAGTCCCCCGGTGTAGATTTCGTCGTAGTCGCGATGAGGAAGATCGCCGTTCAAAATCCGCTGGGCACTCTGCGCAAAGGCACCCTCGTCGTGCGGAACCCAACCTCGTTTCAAGTAACACCCCATGTAGGCCGCGCTGAGCAGCCACAC
>JBAWGF010000314.1:0-4620 GCA_049592615.1 Candidatus Acidiferrales bacterium | reverse complement strand
GAATACCAGCGCGTCCTTTCCATTTTGCGTTCTGTGGCGGCTACATTGAACACAAGCGAGGACGAGGTGCTCGCAGCCCTTGAGCGCCAGTTGGACAGCGCAAAGCAGCTCGAGAAGCAGATGGAGGCCCTAAAGCGCAAGGCCGCCGGCTCGATAGCGGACTCGCTGCTCGAAGAATCCCGCAAGGTCAAGGACGTCCGCGTCCTGGCAGCCCAGGTTTCGGGTTTTGACCGGGAGGCGCTCCGAAATCTGGTCGATTCCCTGCGCCAAAAGATGGGCTCGGGAGTCGTAGTCTTGGCCTCGGCGGAAGACGGCAAAGTGGCTCTAATTACAGCAGTTACCAAGGATCTGATCCCCCGCCTTCACGCGGGCAAAATCGTTCAGGAGCTGGCCAAGTTGGTTGGCGGTTCCGGTGGCGGAAGGCCCGATTTGGCAGAGGCTGGCGGAAAAGACACATCCGCGATAAAAAGTACCATCGACCAGGTGTATTCCCTCCTAGACCGATTGCTATAATTGCCTTAGCGCCAGTTGCTTACGCAGGGAAAGCTGTCTTTCCCGGGCGAAGCTGTCCTTTCTCGTGCCGTTCGTTCGCGAGTTAGGCGTTCTGTCTTCCCCAGGAGTCTGATTGAGATGAATAGGTACTGCATCAGCGTCGCAGTCGTGGTCTTGGGAGCATGGCTCTGGACTGCCATGCCGGTCCAGGCCCAGATTGCGACATACGTTGATGAGCACGGGAAGCTCATTTTCGTGAATGGGGATTCCCCCGCGGCACATGGTGGGAGTACTATCAGTCCTCGCCCGGGTGCCTCAAAATCAGGTCCCGAAGCGGCGGCGCCGCCCGATCATCTTGAAAAGATCGTGCGTGAGGCGGCCGAGCGGCACCAGGTTGACCCGGCGCTGGTTAAAGCCGTAATCAGCACCGAGTCCGGGTGGAATCCACTGGCGCGCTCTCGAAAGGGAGCCGTTGGATTGATGCAGCTGATTCCTGAGACGGCGCAACGCTTTGGCGTCGGAAACCCTTACGACCCGGCACAGAATGTGGATGCCGGGACGAAGTACCTTCGGGCGCTGCTGGACCGTTACAACGGCGATTTGACGAAATCGCTCGCGGCGTACAACGCCGGCGAGCACGCCGTGGATAACAGCGGCGGCGTTCCTGCTTTTCAGGAAACGCGAAGGTACGTGCAAAAGGTAACCGACGCATACTTCCGGCCCGGTTCGGGTCGCGACCTGACGCTTTGGAGCCCGCTGCGGTCTTCCATGCGGAAGGAAGTGAACACGAAGGGGCGGATTGTTTTTACGAACGAATGAAACGCATCCATTCTGTTGGAACCCAGTCCGCGACGGGATCGCTTCTTCTTATCATCGCGCTGATTGTGTCGCTGGCCCCTGCCGCACGCGCCGATCGAAAGGCCGAAGCGCGCCGTCAATTCGAGCACGCCGTAAAAATGCGCACGATGCTCGAAGGCTATTTGCCGAAAGACCGCACGCTCGCCGATTACAAGCAGACCATCGCCGCGTACAAGAAAGTTTATTTGATTTCGACGCAAGCAGAGGAGGTGACGCCGTCGCTGGTTGCCGAGGCCGAGCTATACCGCGAAATGGGCCGGCAATTCGATCCTAAGTATTTTCATTCCGCCATTGATGCCTACAACTTTCTGTTAAAGCAGTATCCCACGAGCCGCTATCGCGGCGGCGCTCTGTATTTCATCGGTGAGATTTATCAAGACGATCTCGAACTGCCGGACAAGGCGCAAGAGACATTCAAGGAGTATTTGAAGCGTTTTCCGAAATCGGATCATTCGGACGACGCGCGGGCCGCATTGAAGGAAATCGCAAGCAGTCGCGAGAGCGATCCCATTGCGGATATCAAGGGGCCGATCGTGGAGCCGCGCGAAAGCAACAGGCGGACGCCGAGCGTGACCGACATTCGCACGTGGAACGCACAGAGCTACACGCGCATTGTCGTGACACTGGACGACACGATTAAATATGACGCGGCGCGGATTCCCTCTCCCGATCGAATCTATTTCGATTTGTACAAAGCGAATATCAGCCCTTCCCTCAAGAGCAAGAAATTCGAAGTGAAGGACGGGCTGCTGAAGTCCGTGCGCGTCGCGCAAAACAAAACAGGCGTCGTTCGGCTCGTGCTCGATGTGGACGGCGCGCGAAACTATTCAGTGTTCCTGCTTTCAAATCCGTACCGGCTGGTGATCGACGTTCGCACCGAGCCAGTGACGACTGCAAAAAATGGGCCTGAGCCCGCTCCGGCAACGACATCGGGAAAAGCCGACCCGGAGAAGACCGAACCAAAATCCGTGGAGAAGACTGCCGTCAACACCGGCAACGCTCCACCGCCGGCGAACAAACCATCCTCCAAAGCAAGCGTCAAACCGGCTGCGGCAAAACCGAAGGCGAATGCGCCGAGGACGAACGCTTCGAATACAACTCCTGTGCTTAAGCCGCCGACCGAGCCGAAGCCGAACCATGATGGCCAGCGCTCTTTGACGCGCGAGCTGGGATTGAAGATCAACCGGATCGTAATCGATCCCGGCCATGGCGGGCACGATACCGGAACGATTGGACCGCATGGACTATTAGAGAAGGACCTATGCCTCGACGTGGCGTTGCGGCTCGGCCGCATCATCGAGGAAAAGCTCCCGGGTGCGGACGTGATTTTCACGCGCAAGGACGATACGTTTGTTCCGCTCGAAGACCGGACGGCGATTGCCAATCAGGCTAAGGCGGATCTCTTCATTTCGATTCACGCGAATTCCAGCCACAACCACGATGCGCGCGGGGTTGAAACATTTTACCTGAACTTCGCGACGTCGCAGGAATCGATGGCCGTGGCCACGCGCGAGAATGCGCTCTCACAATCGTCGCTGCACGATCTCCAGGATCTGATCAAGAAGATCGCCCGCAATGAAAAGATCGAGGAGTCGAAAGAGCTCGCCACCGATATTCAGGGCGCGCTGGCGCAGCGGCTTCAGGTCGCTTCCCGCGAAGACCAGAATCGCGGTGTCAAGAAGGCTCCCTTCATCGTCCTGATCGGCGCGGATATGCCCTCGGTGCTTTCCGAGATTGCTTTCATCAGCAATCCGTCGGACGAGCGCCTCCTGCGCAAGGGCGATCAGCGGCAGAAAGTTGCGGAAGGGCTCTATCACGGAATTTCGGCGTACCTCGACAGCCTGAACAGCCTCTCCTATAACAAGCAAAAGCTTGTCTCGGATAATCATGTGCCAGCAGTGGCGTCGGACGGGAACCCCAAGTAGAATTGTGGAGTCTAATTAAGGGGTTTCATGCGCGTCCATATCCTCATCCTGCTTGCTTTCCTGCTACTCGCCGCGATTCCTGCTTCCGCCCAGGGAATTCTTCCCAATTCCTTTGTCGGCTGGATTGCCAGTGACAAAAGCGAACTCAAGTCGCCCGCAATTTACGGCGACGATCGCGCGGGGAGATATTTTTCAGGAGCTGCCGGCGCGGCGCTGAAGGAGTATGGATTGGCTGCCGGCGAGCAGGCGACTTACACGCGCGAGGCAAACGTGATTCAGGTCGCGCTCTACCGCATGAACGATCTGACGGGGGCTTACGGCGAATATTCCTATTTACGGTCACAGAGTATGCCGCGTGCGAATCTGACCGATCATTCCGCCATGTCGCATGAACACGGGGTGGCGCTTGTCGGGAATCTCGTAGTTGAAATTCGGGGACACGATCTGGACAAGATCGAGCCTGATTTGAAAGCGCTCGTTGCTGCGGTCACTCCTCGCGCTCAACAAGGCCTGTTGCCGTCGCTCTGGCAGCATTTGCCGACTGAAGGATTCGTTGACCGCTCCGATCACTACATCCTCGGCCCCGACACACTCAATCAGTTTCTCCCGGGCATGCAAGGAGACTGGCTCGGCTTCTCGCAAGGCGCGGAAGCGGAGCTTGCAACCTATCTCGTCCAGGGAAATACAGCGACGCTCCTGTTGGCAGACTTCCCCACCCCGCAAGCCGCGACGAAGAAGCTCGCAGAGCTTGAGCAGAAGTACAACGTGAATGCGAAATCCAGTGGAAACGCGGAAAACGCGTACGCAAAGCGTTCTTTGACGTTGCTCGCAATTGTTTGGGGCGCGCGCTCACAGTCTGAAGCGGACGAGTTTCTGAACAAGATTCATTCTGGAACAGAAGTCACGTGGAATGAACCCGGCTTTTCGTTGATGGAACCGGGTATCGGTCCCATGATAGTGGGAGCGATAATCGGTACGGGAGTCATCTGCCTTTTTGCCCTGATTTCCGGCATCGCATTCGGCGGAGTTCGCCTGGTCGTGAAGCGTTTCCTCCCAGATAAGGTCTTTGATCGCAGCAGCCAGATGCAGGTATTGCAACTTGGACTCTCCAGTAAGCCCATCAATGCAGAGGACTTCTATGGCTTGGGAGAGTCGTCCCGCAAATAGGACACCCTGTGGAGAACCGCCGATTCGCCCCAAAAGTCTCGTAAGTTATTGTAAATAAATTGCTTGTGTGACTGACGAAATTTGGCTTTCCTGCTTGACTGATTTGCGAGGCTCCACTAGACTTCGCTCGAGGAAAGGGTTTTGCGGTCATCCGCGCATTGACCGTGAAACTTTCTCC
>JBAWGF010000313.1:0-12887 GCA_049592615.1 Candidatus Acidiferrales bacterium | reverse complement strand
CCCGAGCATAGGTCTCGCTCCTACTTCAGCCGCTCACATCCCCGCACGTACGCGATCGCCAAGAAAAAAAACGCAATCGTGCAAAGGACAAACACAACGTCTTGCATCGCCGTCACTCCTATCAGCTGCTTTTGTCTCTCTGGCCCGCGCCGCACTCAGAATTTGACGAGGATCGCGAGATCCAGCCGATTCTCAATCTTGCGTAGGTCTGGCTGCCACGTGTTTGCCGGTGAGCCGTCGCAGGCCGCGAATCCGCTCAGGCAGACCAGCGACCCGGGCGTGCCGCTATTCCCTCCGGGCGGCGTAATCCCGCCGGGTCCGGTGAAGTACGGAACATTCGCCGCGCGGTGATCGAACTCCCAGCGGAAAGTAATGTACTGCCTGGGCATGTAATCAATCGTCGCGGAGGCATCCCACGCTTTGTACGGGTCGCCTGGATTTTCCGTGAAATATGGCGTTCCGGAAGCTGCCGTTGCGCCATTGATCGGCGGGAGCAGCACGAGGTATCGTCCCGGATTGTTGATTTTCCCGCCGCCGAGCGTCAAGCCGAACAAGTCATTGTGAAACCAGAACCGGTTGTAAAACATGTAGCCAAGGAAGCTCTGCTTAGGCCCTTTCTTGGAATCGCCGTAACAGCTCACGCCGCCGCCGTGTTCACATCCCATGTCGCCGGTGAGAGAGAATGCGGCCTTGTCCAACATGGCTCCCGGGTTGTCGTAGTACTTCACCTCAATGCTGTCATCCGTGTGATATCGCACACGGCCCTGGACTCCCAGCGCATCCTCACCCAGCGCATACTGATTTCCTAGGATTGACAGCCATCCGTTCGGACGCCACAGGATCTGCATTCCAATACCCGGCCGGTTGTTGAACCGTCCATAGGATTGCCATCCGTTCACGAACCACGGCTCGATTTTCAAATGTTCCGTCGGAAAAATCTGCACTCGCATACCATTGAAGAACCATGGCGTGTTGGATGAAACATATGACGGTTGATAAGCCCAGTTGTCAAAATTGTAGTAACTGAAAAGACCGACATAGGACATGAAGATTCCGGCCTCAACATTGATTCCGTGCATTGCGTTGAAGTGGTATCCGCCGTACGCTTCGGAAACGTAGCGGTAGGCTCCATCCAGGTCCCATTGACCGCGCGCGGGGCTGGCGTCATTGCGCGGGGTCGTCACCGAATACATTCCAAACTGCGTCATCACCCTCGCAATAACATTGTCGTAGTGGAAGTCGCCCCCCACGCCAAGCTGCGTCACCTGAAATTCGTTCGCTCGAAACACCTCGCTCGATCCGCCGATGGTGTCATCCTTCGGATGGTTGTAGTCGTAGATGTAATCGACGTCGACTCTAATTTCCGGCGTAAAGAATTTGGTATCGAGCGGCACGTCTTTCGTGCGGGCAGTGCCGTTTAGCCAGGTAAAGTCCGCAAACGCAAACGGCTCCGATTTTGCCGGTTTGTTTTCGATTGTGCCGTACTTCGTTGGCGCAGCCCCCTCCACGGAAGCCGCCGCTGCGACCGGCACGGTTGCTTTTGCCGTTAGCGGGGCCGTCGTGGGCTGCGTTTCAGACTTGTGCTCCTTCAATTCCGCTTCGAGTTGCTCGATGCGCTTGCTCATGGCATCGAGTTGTTTCTGGACCGCCGGCGGTATCGGTTGATCTGAAGCGCCTGCGTGTTGATTCGACGGTTCACCGCTGGTTTGCGCAAAGCAGGGGCTTAGCGAAAGTGACATCAGGAATACAGCAAGAATCAATGGGCCAGTCGAGTGCGTTCGTATTTTCAACATGTAGGCATACCCCTTTGTGATTCGATGTTCGTGCAATGTCCGTTATTTCTCTGGGGGGGCTTTACGACCGCGGCGCTTGGAATCCGCTCGAAGGTCTGCTTCCTATGCGTCAATCCCCTAGATTGAGGTTAGGACTTTCGCATCAGGAAGAGATAAGCGAGACATAAGGATTTCGTAAATTCGAGCATCCGGTTAAGATGAGACTCTAAACGTGCCGGCGTCCATAACCGTATATAAAGAGGCACTTTAACACGACCAATGCGAGCGGTTCTTGTTTACAAGGCTGCTACTTTCACGCCTCGCCGGGCATCGTATGAGTGTAGGCAGTGAATGCTCGGGGTCGAATGCATTCGCGGGTTGATGCTCCGCGCGGAAGGCAGCGTATGGCGAATCCGCATCGAGTTGTAATTATCGGCGGCGGTTTTGGCGGGTTGAGCCTTGCGCTCAATCTCAAGCACGCGCCCGCTGAAATCACGCTCATCGATCGCTGCAACTACCACCTGTTTCAGCCGCTGCTCTATCAGGTTGCGACGGGCGTTCTTTCGCCTGCCAATATCGCAGCGCCGTTGCGCAACGTACTGAAGAACCACAAGAATACAAAAGTATTACTCGCCGAGGCGATCCACATCGACGCAGCCAAGGGTCGCGTTGTGCTGAGCGATGGGGAGATCGAATACGACACTCTCGTCGTTGCGACGGGTGCGCGCCATCAATACTTCGGCCACGACAAATGGGAGCAATTTGCGCCCGGCCTGAAGACCATTGAAGACGCCACCGACATGCGCCGCCGCATCCTCCTGGCTTTTGAAGCGGCGGAGCGCGAGCGCGACCCGGTAAAACGGCGCGGATGGATGACGTTCGTGATCGTCGGCGCGGGGCCCACAGGCGTCGAGCTTGCGGGCGCGCTGGGCGAAATTGCCAACGACACTCTCCGGCATGATTTTCGAGACATCGATCCCTCGAGCGCGCGCATCATCCTCGTCGAAGGAACCGATCGCGTGTTGCCAACCTATCCGCCAAAACTTTCTGCGGCAGCGAGAAGAATGGTGGAGCGTCTCAGCGTCACCGTCCGAACCGGCGCGGTCGTCACGGATATTCAGGAGAATTCCGTTGCGATCCAAGAAGGAGGCCGCACCGAAACAATTCACACGCGCACGATTCTGTGGGCCGCAGGAGTTCTTGGCTCGCCGCTCGGCCGCATTCTCGCAGACGAAGCGGGAGCGAGGCTCGATAAGGCGGGCCGTGTCATCGTTGAGCCGGATTTAACGATCGCCGGTCATCCTGAAATTTTCGTCATCGGCGATCTCGCGAATTTCAGCCATCAGGGCGGGAAGCCGCTGCCGGGCATCGCGCAATCGGCCATCCAGGAAGGACGATACGTCGCAAAAATAATTCAGCGGCGGCTGCGCGGAGAAAAGTCTGAGCCGTTTCATTACGCGGACAGGGGAAGTCTTGCAACGATTGGCCGGGCCGCGGCCGTCGCGGACTTGAACTGGTTGCGTCTGAGCGGGCTGCCTGCCTGGCTGATCTGGATCTTCATCCACTTGCTCTACATCGTTGAGTTTCAGAATCGCCTGCTGATACTCGTGCAATGGGCCTGGCTGTACATCACCTACGACCGCTCGGCTCGTTTGATCACGGGGAAGAACCCGCTTCCGCTGGACTTGTGAATTGCTTTTTTCTACGAACGACAGATGGCGGGGCATCTAGGCTTTATTGAAAGTGTAGTGTGAAACGATCCATTCTTCCCCGGCGCGATATCCCCAGAGTTCCGCGCAGGCCATGAAGAAAATCCGCCAGCGCACCCACCACGTTCGCGCTTCCGTTTCGCCGTATGTCCTAGCGAAGAGAGCGAGGATTCGATCCCGATTCTCATTCATATTTCGAAGCCACGCCTCTGCCGTCTTCTGATAGTGCGTGCCGTTTATCCGCCAGTGTTCTCGAACCCGCATATGCCTCGGAAAATATGAGAGCAGGTCGTCGCTTGGCATGATTCCGCCCGTGAAGAAATGCTGCGTCATCCAGTCGTTCGCGTCCCGCACCTCGTAGGGATACGCAAATCGCGCGTGGGCGAAAATATGAACGAAAAGGATCCCTGATGGAGTGAGCCACGAGGCGATCCGCTCGAACAGCTTTTCGTAGTTGCGCATGTGCTCGAACATTTCGACCGATACGACTCGATCGAACTTACGATCCGAACTGAAGTCGTTCATGTCCGCCGTTACGACCTCCAGATTCGCAATTCGACGGCGCGTTTTTTCTGCTTCAATGAATTCACGCTGCGGACGTGAATTCGAGACGCTCAGAATCGTGCTGCGAGGAAATCGCTCGGCCATGTAGAGCGAGAGCGATCCCCACCCGCATCCCAATTCGAGAATTTGTTGCTCATCCTCGAGACGCGCGCGCCGGCAGGTCAATTCGAGCATTGCTTCTTCCGCCTGGTCGAGCGTGTTTGCATTGGCAGTCCAGTACGCTGCGCTGTATTTCAGCCGCTTTCCGAGCACGGCTTGAAAAAACTCCGCCGGGACTTCGTAATGTTGCGCGTTTGCCCCCTCGGGATGAATGGCAATGGGACTCGCGCGGAGTTGTTCCACGAGCGCGAGCTTGCGCGTATGGTTTTTCTCTGCATCGCCTTGCTCTTCCTCACGAAGCCGTTCGCGGAGAAGGCGGCGAATCCCGATGCGAATTGCGGCGTCGGGCACCCAATCCCTTTCGACGAGAGGCGCGTACCATGCGCGCATGGTTCGAAAGTCCGCGCCCCCTGCGGATCGATCGAGCGCCTGAATCCGTTCCGATGCGGGTGAGTTCACGCGGTTTTCTCTTTTCGCGGAAACCACGGGACAAATGCGCTCGTCGTCCGTTGATACTCGCGGTAGTCGTCGCCCTTCGTGCGCAGGGCCTGCGCTTCGGTGGCGGGGATTCCGGTGACGCGCAATAGAAAATACAAAATCAGCGCCGGCGAAATGATTCCGATAAATCCATGCGGTGATCCAAGCGCAAATACGGCGAAGCCCATCCAGACCAGCCACTCGAAGAAATAGTTCGGATGCCGAGAGTAATTCCACAATCCCGAGCGGCAGGTTCTTCCGCGATTCTGCGGATGTGATTTAAACGCCTTGAGCTGCGCGTCCGCCGCAGCTTCGCCCGCGATTCCCGCAATCCAGAGCGCGGCCCCCGCGAATTCAATCGTCGATAGATTCGGCCGGGGATTGAGGGCTGGAAACAGGAACGGCCCTGACATCAAAACGCAAAGCAATGCTTGAAACTCGTAGAAGCCGAGAAACTTCAAAGGAATGTTCGTCTTCCATTCCTTGCGGATCTGAACGTAGCGGCCCTCTTCGGGCTGGCCGATGACGCGCGTAAAAAATAGATAGAGTGCCAGCCGCAGTCCCCAAACGCACGCCATTGCCGCAATCAGGCCCGCGCGCAGCGAATATCCATTTCCAAGAGCCGCATAAAGGACCGCCAGCAATGCGAGGCCTCCCGCCCATCCCACATCTACGATTGCAGCATTTCCGATCCACAAATGGATCACCCAGAGAGCGAACATCAACAGCCCAACGGCAAAGACACCGGCCAGAACCAGATGAATTGCTGCCGCCGTCATGGATGCAAGTCCGCGGTATGTGCAACATCTGCCGAATGCGCGTGCGCTCTCCAAAGCCCGCGGAGCAAAGGAAGGAGAATGAAATAAATAATCGCTGCGACCGGCAGGCAAACCACCACCCATGCGACCATCGCATGTACGGTCGTCACCCACAGATCTAGGATCGCATGCCACATGTTGGCATGAATTTTTGCCGCGATCTGCGCCAGCGAAAGCGGCAGAGGCCGCGCGCGGAAAATCTTCTCACCCAGACGAATGAACGGGATCAGTAGTGCAACCTGGAGGGGGTACACGATGTAGTTGACCAACTGAATCGCGGCCAGATTCAAACGCAGCACGAGCGCCACCACGGCGCAGAGAAGCGTTGTGGACCCAAGGACCGGAAAGACGCCCAGAATCATCCCCAGCGCAATGCTGATGGCGATTTTCTCCGGCGTCACGCCCTGGCGCAACAGCGCCAGAAGCGGATCGAGAATCCTGCGGCGAAAGAAGGAAGGATTCATGCGGGTTGCTTCGTGAGGATGGACCACGCGGGCTCGTCTTTTTTCAATCGATTGAGCTGGATCAAAACATAAAACGACATGGCGATGTTTCCGAGACCTAAAATCAGGATAAGCCAGACCAGCTTCCTCCACAGCGTATCTTCCTTGTACGCCACCCACACGAAAAATGTCAGGAAGCCCGCGTATGCATCGTAAAGGGTCGCCATCGCCCAAGGGTTCGCGGCATAAGAAGGTATCGCCTCGATGAGGCCGACGCGCAGGCTTGTGCGAATTGTCATCGTCACCATGAAAACAAAAATGAAACCGAAGAAAAATTTCAGGAATGTCTTCATGGAGTTTCCCTCATCTTGGTGCGCAATCGAGCTGAGCATGGATTTTCGCATGGCGGAGCCGATTCCCTCGCCTCCGCCAAAATTTCCGTTGCCGTGATGTCGGCGCCCGGATATACAATCCTGTCGCCGCAACGCACGGCTGGGGGCTGCGCTCCGTTCACACTAACGGCATTCCGCTCCGTTGTTAAGTATTTTTCACGGGCGAAGCGTGGGCATTCGCAGATGGCAAGTTGCAGTAAATTGAAGGACCGGAGAAATCCGCGCCAGCACGGCAAGCGTACATCAACTAGGGTAAGGAGAGTCATGGCTGCCCAAACTCTGGACCACTCTGCCGAGAATGTGAAGCCTTCGCGAATCGGAACTGCATCTCTCTTTTTCTCGATTCATGCGGCGACGCTTGCTGTTTTCTTCGTTCCATTTCGGTGGGGGCTGGTTGGCTGGCTCGTGGGATCCTACCTCGTCCGCATGTTTGGCGTAACGGCCGGCTATCATCGGTACTTCAGCCACCGTACTTACAAACTGAATCGAGTGAACCAATTTCTCATGGCTTTTCTCGCTGAGACTTCCGGACAGAAGGGCATCCTGTGGTGGGCTGCGCATCACCGCGATCACCATCGCCACTCCGATGAGCTTTTGGACGTTCATTCTCCCTGGCAGAAAACTTTCTGGTGGGCTCACCTGGGCTGGATTCTTTCGGATGAATACGAGGCTTACAATCCCCGCCGAATCGCCGATTTCGGCCGGTTCCCCGAACTGCGCTGGCTCGACCGCTACTTTCTCATTCCAATCATTGTTTATGGCGCCGCTATTTTTGCCGTAGGCGGCTGGGGAGCTTTCGTCTGGGGATTCCTCCTCTCCTCTGTCCTCCTGTATCACGGCACGTTCGCGATAAATTCTTTCGCCCACATTTTCGGCCGGCGGCGTTTTGACACGCCGGACCAGAGCCGCAACAACTGGCTTCTCGCGCTCCTGACGCTTGGCGAGGGCTGGCACAACAATCATCATTTCTCGGAGGGCAGTTGCCGGCAAGGCCTTCGCTGGTGGGAGATTGATCTGACGTACTACGCGTTGCGGATGTTAAGCCTTCTGGGCATCGCTCGGGACATTCGGTCGTTCCGCATCCCGCCGCAGGCAAGGCAGGACGCTGCGTGAGTCGTATCGCAATCATTGGGAGCGGAATTTCCGGCCTCGCCGCCGCGTACTACTTGAGCCGCAAGCACACCGCATTCGTTTTCGAATCCGAGTCCCGCCTCGGCGGACACACCAACACGATCGCGGTTGAGACCAGCCGCGGCCCTCTCCCGGTTGACACGGGCTTCATCGTTCACAACGATCGCACGTACCCAAAGCTCATCAAGTTACTTGCCGAACTCGGTGTCGAAACGCAGCCCTCGGATATGTCATTCGCCGTGACTTGCCGCGAAACCGGCTTTGAATATTCGAGCCGCGGCTTGCGCGGCTTCTTTGCGCAGCGCGCAAATCTTCTGCGTCCGCTTTCCTATGAACTCTTCCGTGAAATCCTGCGTTTCAATCGCATTGCGCCCCGCATCCTCGACAGCCCGGAAACGAGCGATCTCCCCCTCGGCGACTTCCTCGACGAACACCGCTTCCGCGGTGCCTTTCTCGATTATTACCTTCTGCCGATGGCATCGGCGATCTGGTCCGCTTCGCACAACGCAATCCGTTCATTTCCGGCGCAAACACTCGTCCGCTTTTTCTCGAACCACGGAATGCTCGGGATCAACACGCATCCGAAATGGAAAGCGATTCGCGGCGGCAGCCAGTCATACATCGCTCCCTTGACAGCGCCCTATCGCGAGCGGATTTATCTGGACGCAAGGATTTCCGCGATCGCGCGAAACGAAGCGGAAGTGACATTGAAATTTTCCGATCGTCCTGCGCTGACGTTTGACCAGGTGATCTTTGCGTGCAATTGCGATCGCGTTCTGCCCCTGCTCGAATCGCCGACGGACATCGAGCGCGATGTGCTTCAGCATTTCACCACCAGCCGCAACGAAGCCTGCTTGCATACGGATTCGCGCTTGCTCCCGCGCCGCCCGGAAGCCCGCGCATCCTGGAATTACAATCTCCATTTGCTGAACGGTCATTCGGCCACCGTCACGTACCACATGAACCGTCTGCAATCCCTCCCGGCCGAAGAGGATTATTGCGTCACGCTTAATGCCAACGATTCGATTGATCCCGCAAAAGTGCTTCACCGGATGACCTACTACCATCCGCAATTCACCTCGCGAACAGTTCGCGCGCAATCGCGGTGGTCCGAAATTAGCGGACAAAACCGCACTCATTTCGCGGGGGCGTACTGGTTTTACGGTTTCCATGAAGACGGACTCAATTCCGCGCTGCGGGTCGCGCGTTCGCTCGGAGTGAATTCCTGAGGACGATGCAAACTGGAATCTATTTCGGCAAACTTCGTCACCGACGATTCACACCCGTCCTGCACGAGTTCACCTATCCGGTTTTTATGGTGCTCGTGGAGATTGACCGCATTCCCGCGCTCATGAAAATTTCTCCGTTCACAAGCTACAACCGCTTTAACTGGGCAAGCTTCGACGACCGCGATCACTTCGGTGATCCGCGCGTGCCGTTTCGTGAGCGCCTTCGCGCGGACGCAGCCGCGAACGGACTCGCGCTGCCCGACGGCCCCATCTACTTGCTCACGCATCTGCGCTACCTCGGCTACAATTTCAATCCTGTTTCCTTTTTCTACTGCTGTGACGTTGAGGGCCGCATCGTTGCCATCCTGGCTGAGGTGAAAAACACGTTCGGCGAAAGCCAGAACTATTGGCTTTCGGCAGCCAACGAGCGGCCAGCGCCGAATGCGCTTCGATATGAATGTCCCAAGACGCTCCACGTTTCGCCCTTTATGAAAATGGAGCTGGATTACACATTCATCTTCACTCCGCCGGGCGAGCATCTCGTCGCGCACATGAACACGCTCGATGGCGGTAAAGCGTTTTTCGACGCCACGCTGTCCCTCGCACGCGAGCCATGGACGGCGCGCTCGATTCATCGCGCCTTGCTGCGCCATCCCTGGATGACCGCGAAAGTGATCGGCGCGATTCACTGGGAGGCGCTGAAGCTGTACCTGAAAAAAGTTCCCGTCTTCACGAAGCTGGAGCGCGACGTGCCCCAGCCGCGTTCATCACAAAAGGAAGGAGAACGCTCCCTTGCGCGAGTGGCTCAACCGTAGTGCGAAAAGATTTTTTCTAAAATCTCTCGAAAATATTCCGATCGGTTTCGTTGAAATCGTGTGCCCCGGCGGGACCTACTCGTTCGGAGATCCCCGCGCATCGCTTCGCGCACTTCTCGAAATTCATGACGAGCGGTTCTTTCTGCGCGCGCTTCTCGGTGGGGACATCGGCATCGGCGAATCTTTCATGGATGGCGATTGGTCTTCTCCCGACGTCGTCTCCGCCGTGCGGCTTGCCATTCGCAATGCGGATCTTCTCGAGCCAAAAAATCGAAGCGTATCCGCGGTCCGGCGCTGGATCGACATAGCGCGGCAGCGCCTTCGTTCCAACACGATCTCCGGCAGCCGTCGAAATATTCACGCGCACTACGATCTGGGCAACGATTTCTTCCGGCTGTTTCTCGATCGCAGTCTGGTTTATTCCTGCGCTTGCTATCGCAACGCAAGCGATTCGCTCGAAGAGGCGCAGATCGAGAAGCTCGACCGCGTCTGCCGCAAGCTTCGCCTCGGCCATGAGGATCGCGTCCTTGAAATCGGCACCGGCTGGGGCGCGTTCGCATTCCACGCGGCTCGCCATTATGGCTGCAAGGTTACAACCACCACCATCAGCCGCGCGCAGCACGACTATGTTGCAAAAAGTCTCGTCCGCTCCGGCACCCTGCGAAACCGCATCGAGCTTCTCTCGGAGGACTATCGCAATCTGCGCGGGCAATACGACAAAATCGTCAGCATCGAAATGTTCGAAGCGGTCGGCTTCGGTCACTACGACGATTTCTTCGGCACGTGTGACCGCCTGCTCGTGCCCGATGGCACGATGTTGCTTCAAACCATTACGATCAATGACAAGAAATTCCCCGTCTATCGCAAACGGTCCGATTGGACTCAGAAATATATTTTCCCCGGCGCGCAACTCGCTTCGCTTTGCGGAATCGCCGCTTCGCTCCAGCGCTCGGCGAAAATGTCACTCTTTCACGCCGAAGACATCGGTTTGCATTACGCCCAGACGCTCAAGGAATGGCGCTCACGCTTTCATGCGAATTTCCCGGAGGTTCGCGCGAAGGGGTTTGACGGCCGCTTCATCCGCATGTGGGACTACTACCTGGCTTCTTCCGAAGCTGCATTCCTCGAACGCTACACGAGCGACGTCCAGCTGCTGCTCACGAAGAATTTCAATCAGCGGCCCTTAATGGACGAGCCGTGGACAGACGAGCAAACCTCCACCGTCCGCATGACCCTGTCGATTCCGGCATAGCCGGCCCCGCAAGTCTCGGTCGCGCGCAGCCTCCGATTTCCTGCGCCTCATTTTGAGCCGTCATATTACAATCGCCCCTCCGGCAGATACGATGAAGGGTCCGCAAAAAGCGATCCTCGTAGGACTAAGCGCCCTGGTTCTTGTGGCGCTCGCCGCCGTAATTCTCACCCGCGGCTGGTCCAATTATCGTGAACGATTGCGGGCGATCCGCGCCGCATCCAAACACCCATCCACGCTGGTGGATACTCACGCACTCGACACAGCGCAGCAACTGGCGCCGCTCGCGGTGACCCGGTCGGAGCGCGAATATGCGCAAGAGGCGCTTCGGCTCGCGGACTACTCGGTTGACCTGACATTTGCGGCGGCGCTCCAGGACGCAACCGAGAATCAGATGCCGCTCACGCCTGAGACTCGCGCGATTGCCGCGCGCATCAAGACTGCGGAAGCAACCGTGGCCAACGAACAGGACCGCGTCGCTCAATTGACCCAACAGGTTGCCAAGGCCCGCGGTAGTGCGAAGGAAAATCTCCAAGAGCAGCTTGATCTCGTGCAGGCGCAACTGGAGCTGGATCAGGACGACCTCGACGACGCTCATTTGGATCTCGCCCGCGCCGGCGGCGACAAACGCGCCACCATCCAGCGATTGCGCGCTCAGCATGAGGCCGCCGAGACGCATTCAGTCAAGACCGATGCATCGGCATCAACCAACGCCACTCCTTCTCCCGAAACCACTCAGGCGCAGAATCTCGTCGCGCAATTCCGAGCCTGGAGTTCACTCCACGCGAAAGAAATTCTATTGCGCCAGGCGCAGCAAAACGCGTTCGTGCGCGCCGCAGGTCTTTCCACAACTCATGAGGCCCTGAAGAAACAGCTCGACGAAGAGAAGGCTCAAAAGAAAATCCTTCACAAGAAAAGCGCTGCTTCCTCGGGCGTAGCCAGTCCCTCGCAGGGAAGCGTACCTGCCGAGCCGCCCTCGGCAATATCTGTTCTCCGCCAGCTTGCGAGCGATCAGAAGGATCTTTCCCAGCTTGCCAAGCGAATCGAAAACGAGCAGGAGCTCGCTGCTGTGTACGGCAACTGGATCGCGTTGGTTACTGTCCGGGAGCGCGCCTTCCTGCATGGGATGTTGTTGTCCCTGTTTTGGATTCTGCTGGTCGCTCTTGTCGTGACTGTGGCGAATCAACTCATCCGGCGATTTTTCTCCGACCTTTCGCCGGAAGCCCGGAATCTCCACACGATGCGCGCCGCGATTCTTGTTTCTGTTCAGGCGCTCGGTGTCGTCCTAATCCTGCTCGTAATTTTCGGCGTGCCGAGCCAGCTCGGAACCGTCCTCGCGCTTGCCGGCGCCGGGCTGACCGTCGCGATGAAGGACTTCATCGTCGGATTCATCGGCTGGTTCGTTCTGATGGGCAAAGGCGGCATTCGGCCGGGAGACTGGGTCGAGATCAATGGTGTTGGCGGGGAAGTGCTCGAGGTCGGATTGCTCCACACCGTCTTGCTCGAGACAGGCAATTGGGCAGACGCCGCTCATCCCACGGGGCGCAAAGTCACATTTGTGAACAGTTTCGCTATTGAGGGACACTTTTTTAATTTTTCGACGGCCGGCCAGTGGCTCTGGGACGAATTGCAAGTGTTGGTTCCGATTGGCGCCGACGCCTATTCGATCGCGGAGGAGATCCAGAAGATTGCCGCGGAGGAAACAGCGGCAAATGCTCGTCTCGCGGAGCAGGAATGGGAACGCGTCGCACCAGCCTACGCATCGCGCTCGTTCAGCGCCGTTCCCTCGATGAGTGTCCGCCCGACAGTCGGCGGCGTAAATATCTACGCCCGCTACATCACGCGAGCAAATGAGCGGCAAGAGGTGCGAACACGCCTGTACCGCGCCGTCGTGGAATTGCTGCATGCGAGAAATGTCCCAGAATCCGCCGCCCCCAAAGGTCCTCCGCAACCCGGCGTCGGACCCAAGTAGTCCCGAGTTGAAAAGTTTTTGCTCCAGCGCAGCGAACGGTTGAGCCGCGCATTCTTGTGACGAGATCTGTCAGCGCAGCACGAAAATTTGGTGGCTCAACATCCCCAGCAGGACCCCGAGAGCCGACCCCACGAAAACATCGCTCAGGAAGTGCATTCCAAGAATGATTCGCGAAGAGGCGACCAGAAAAGCGGCGACGAGCAGGTAACCCATCAGC
>JBAWGF010000312.1:0-19341 GCA_049592615.1 Candidatus Acidiferrales bacterium | reverse complement strand
GGCTGCGACCGAAGGCGTGAGCGAGCAGATTCGGGATCACCGCATGGTCGTTCTTTTCTTCGACCTCACCTCGATGGCGACGGATGACATCATCCGAGCGCACGACGGGGCGCTGAAATTCGTTCAGAAACAGATGACGAATGCGGACCTCGTTTCGGTCGTGGCATTTTCGTCGAGCCTTACCGTATGGGCGGATTTCACGAACGACCGCAAAATTCTCGAGAAGGCGATCGCGCGGCTGACCCCGGATGTTGCATCGCAACTTTCGAATCCCGAGTACGCAGCGGCGCAAAACGGCGATTACGACGTCCAGCAATATACCGGCGCGGCATTCACGGCCGATGAAACAGAATTCAACGCGTTCAATACCGATCAAAAACTTCTCGCCGTGCAGGGGCTAGTCAACGTGCTCAGCGGAATTCCGGGCCGCAAAGCAGTGATCGAATTCACCGGCGGAATTACACAAACCGGAGAGGAAAACCGCACGCAGCTTCGTGCCGCAACCGACGCGGCTAATCGCGCCGACGTTTCGATTTATTCGATCGATGCGCGCGGCCTCTTCGCGGAAATACCCGGCGGCGACGTCACGGCAAATGCGGGGACCGGGACGTCGATGTTCACGGGCGCGTCCGTGTACCACCAGATGGATTCGCGCCAGAATTCACGCGACACGCTCGCAACGCTTTCCTCCGATACCGGCGGGCGCGCCTTCTTCGATCTGGGAGATCTGAGCGACGCGTTCCCGAAAATCCAGCAGGAAAATGGGGGCTACTATCTCCTCGGCTACTACCTGAGCGCGAACGTGAAACGCGATGGAAGCTGGCGCAGCATTCGCGTGAAGGTGAACGCGCCGGGATCTCACGTCCGATTCCGCAACGGCTATTACGCTCCGCGGGATTTTCAGCATTTCCAGAATGAGGACCGCGCGGAGCAGCTCGCGGACGCGATGCGCTCGGAGAATCCGGTCGTCGAGCTGCCGATTGCCGTCGAGACCGGGATGTTCCGCATGAGCGACCAGCAGATTTACGTTCCGATCGCGGCGAAACTTTCTTCGAGCGCGCTCGACTGGGCCGAAAAGCACGGCAAGCGAGAAGCCGCGTTCGACTTTGCCGCCGAGGTCCGCGCGGCGCCATCGGGGCAGGAAGTCGCCCATCTGCAGGACACCATTCACGTGCGACTCGACCCAGAACGCTTTCAGCAGGTGAATCAAACGAGCCTGCTGTATCAGGGAGGCGTGATTCTCTCGCCCGGCACGTACCGGCTGAAATTTTTGGCGCGCGAAAATGAAACTGGGAAAATCGGGACGTTCGAACAGGACATACTGATACCCCCGCTGCAGCCGAATCGGATCACTCTCAGTTCCGTGCTTCTTTCGAGCCAGCTCGTTCCGATCGAAAAATCATCCGAGGTGCAGACGAAAGGGCAGGGAACCCGCGCGAAGATTGCGAGCACGCCACTCGAAATATCGGGCGAGAGAATCGTGCCCAGCGTGACCCGCTTCTTCTCCCAAGGGCAAACGCTCTACGTTTTCTTCCAGGCTTACTATCCGGAGAGGGCGGAGAAATCGAACAATTTCGATCCGAACGGCCTTCGCGCCGGACTGATTTTCTTCCGCAACGGGTTACAGATCAACGCGACGCCGCTGCTTGCGCCGGCGGAAGTGAACGCAAAGGCTCACACGGCATCCTTCCGCATCAGCCTGCCACTCGCAAAATTGCCGGCTGGACGCTACGCGGTGCAGGCCGTTGTCGTGGGCACGGGGACGCAGCATTCCGCGTTCGGCCGCGCCTACCTGGCCCTGCAGCGCGAGCAACCCACGCCGGCTCCCGCATCGAGCACACCGCCGCCCGCATCTTCCGGCGCAGTGCCTCCGAAACCGCCATCGGATTAACGAAGTCCCAAAAAAAAACGCGGCCCCGATTGCTCGGGGCCGCAATTGATTGAATCGCAGTCTGAAGGAAGTTTACTGCGGACGTTTCGTGTCCTTATCCTTGGGATCAGACTTCGGAGGAGGCGTCTGCTTGCGCTCCTCCTTCTTCGGTTGCTCCGCCGGCTTCTGGTTCAACGGCGGATGAACGTCATATCGATCTTCTCGTGCCTTCACTGGAGGCGAGGGTTTCACTACCGAGTGCGGCTGCGCCGGTGGCGGCGGGTTCTCTGCGCGCGCAGGACGATCCGCATTGTTTGGTTGCGGCGGTGGAGGATTCACGTGCTCGACGCGTGCAGGTGGTGGCGCTTCGTTCACCCGCGCCGGTGGCTGCGGGTTCTCTCCACGCGGTGGAGGATTCACGTGCTCGACGCGTGCAGGTGGCGGCGCTTCGTTCACGCGCGGAGGCGGCTGTGGCTTCTCTCCACGTGCCGCGGGAGGCGGTTCCTGATTGAAAGGGCGGCGGTCATTCGTATATTGCGGGACGCGTTCGCGGCTAGCGGGAACACGCGGGTTGATTTTCGCGACGACCGGACGTTGATTGAACGCCACGGCCGGACGCGCCACCGTGACCCGAGCCGTTGCGGAAATGTAGCTCGATCGAGTGGGCGCGAGCGGCGGCTCCTCCACGGCTCGTGCGGTACGAATCTGCTCGGGAGATACCCGGACGATTTCGCGCCCCACGGGCCGCGCGCTCACGAATGTTTCTCTCGAGACAACCGTAACGGCGCCTGCCACGTTCTGGTGCGTGTACGCGATGTTCGTGACGTGGTTCACCTGATAGTTGTTGTAAACCGTGGTGACGTACGTCCGATTGATGACGGTCGTGTTCGTGATGTTTACATGTTCCACGTAGCGCGCGCTGGCGCGATAACCGGGGATATAGACGTCACGCGGCCCGAGCGGGAACCACGCGACCCCGGAGATTCCGCCGCCAAATCCCACGGCCACACCGACGCCCCCTCCTCCCACGAATGCGACGAGGGCGGGCGCGTACACCGGACGAACCACGAGCGGTCCCGGCACCCAGCCCCAGTAGCCGCCCACGTAGGCCCAGCGGCCATAGTGGAATGGTGCGAAACCCCACGGCTCATCTTCCACCCAGGTCCAACCCCACGGAGCGATCCAGACCCAGTGGCCGAAGCGATAGGGAGCCCAACCGACCGCTACGCCCCGGGGCACCCACATCTGACCGTATTCCGGAGCAGATCGCCAATCGCCGTAGTCATCGAGGTCGTAGTAGCCATCGATATCGCGCGAGACATAGCGAGCGGACGGCGAGCTGTTCTCGCGCTGATCGCGCTCCTGGCACCAGTCTTCAAAATTGCCCATCCGAGGCGCTCCCTGCGCTTCATACGAGAGCTGCTCGGTCCCTCGAAAGACATATCGCTGGCCTGGCTCAAGATCGTACGATTCTCCACCGCCAGTCACTTCGCCTTCGCCTTCGCGGACCGTGATGAGGGTCGAGTCTCCATCCGCGCTTGTCTCGATCAGATACTCGCCGCTGCGAGAGAGCGTAAAAGCAAGGTTTGGCGTGTCCACTTCAAATGCTTCCCCCGCTTCGAGGTTGCGCACGTGAACTTCGATAGCTCCCTGCGCGAGCTGGACTTGAATTGTGCGATCGTCCAGATTCAAGAATGAAATTCCAGTTTCGGCCGCCATCCGAATCGCCGTGCTGCCGATGTGCAATTCAGCGCGGGAACTCTTGTCGGACCAAAGATTGTCGCCGATGGTCAGCGGGCGATTAGGAATTGCATCGACCCAATCCGTTTCGCCGGCCGCTTGAAACGACACCGATCCCTGCATGTAGTTGATTCGCGCGACGCGGCCGGGAGGATCCTGATCGTCCTGAGCGGCAGCCGGACTGGGGAGACCGAGAAGAAAGGTGGCGATGAGCATGGAGAATAGGAACTTGATGATTGTCTTTTTCATGGCACGACCCCCTCAATCAATCGAATTCTTCACTACTTGACCGAGTTCGAATGATGGTTCCACTGATAAAACACCGCGGGAAGCGGATGGTTTCCGCCGAGGCGCAGCATCGAAACGCGAATGCCAACTCTTCATCATTTGATCGCTTCGAGGATGCACAAGGGTGGCGCGAATTTCAAGCGATTGTTCCCCGCGTGGATGGAAAGCACAAAGAAAAAGACACCGGGAAGCCCGCTTGCGCGAGCCTCCCGGCGGTATGAATGGATGAGACACGTTTATGAAACCTAGCGTGATCTGCCGCCCGAATGCGACGACCCGCTGTGCGAACTGCCGCCGCCGTGCGAGCCGCCACTGCTGCCGCGAGAAGGGGCGCTCGGCGCGCCACCGCGGGACCCGCCGCCGGGCGAACCACCGCGCGGCGCGTTGTACCCGGAAGACGATCCGGCACGGGGCCTAACAATCGGCTGCCTCATGTTGAGCTGCGGCCGGTTGTAGCCGCCCGCGTAACCTCCGCGCGAAGGCGCGCTCGGCCCACCATAAGAACGCTGCGAATTATTCGGCGGCCCGTAGCCCCGGAACCCGCCCGGATTTGCCGCGGCTGAGCCGGAACGTGCAGCCGGAGGCGCATAAGATCCACGGCCCGAATTTGCGCTCGAAGGCGCGCGGCCATTCGATCGATAGGCCGGCTGCGTCCGGTTCACACTTCCCGATGATGGATGCGTGAATGGACGATAGCCGGGCCGCGCCGATGCCGAAGGAGCGGTGCTGCCAGCACGGTTCGTCGGCACGTTGCTCGACGACCGCCCATTAACGGAGCTGCCGGGCCGGTTGAAACCCGTCGATGGCTGCGTTCGGCCGCCGGTACTGGATTGCGGCACTCGATTTGTTTCCGCGCGCGCGTTCCGTCCTGCAACTGCAGAATTTGACCGCGAGTTGGAAGCCGAGAAAAACCGCTGTGAGTTGGCCGACCCGCTGCGAATGGTCGAGGCGCTTGCCGCGCGATCGGTTGAGCGATAGCTCTCGCGCGACGGATTCGCGGGCACCTTGCCCGTCATCATGCTGGCCTGCCGGAATTCTGATTGGCTGACTACGTGACTATTTCCGCGCACGCCTTCGCGGCCGAAGCGGTTTCCGTCCATCGTGGTGATTCCGCCGCGCACGCGGGCGTTCGACCCCACTTCATTGAAGTTCGAGAATTGGCGTCCATGGATATTGCCCGCGAGCGGCCCGAATCCGCCTCGCTGACCGTTGATGCTGCGGATATTCGCGACGTTGAATACGTTCGCGCGTCCGCCGTAGCGTCCCCACCAGGGGAAAAAGCGGTCGCAAGGACCGATCGGCAACCAGCCGACTCGGCCGAAGCCAAACCCAAACCCGAAGCCAACTCCGAATCCGCCGCGGCCGAAACCGAAGAACGACACGTATGCCGGGGCCCAGATCGGATAGTAGCCTGGGTCCGCATAAACAGGACCCGGCCACCAAGCCCAGTTTCCGCCGTAAACAAACCAGCGGCCATAGTGATAGGGCGCCCAACCCCAGGGCTCGTAGGAGACCCACGTCCAGCCGTAATAAGGTTCATAGACCCAGCGGCCTGTGCTGTAAGGCGACCAGCCCGGTCCCTGCGTAGGAGTCCACACTCGCCCATAATCGGGAACTTCGGACCAGACGCCGTTCTGATCGAGATCCTCCGAACCCGTGTAATAACGATTTGTGTTGTGCCAGCTTTGCGCGGTCGTGATGCGGTGATCGCGGTCGGCGACGAAGCGATCCCAATCATCCCGGGCCGGAGCGTCCGTGACTTTGTACTGCGGCGCGTCCGTGCCTTGAATCGTGATCAACTGTCCTTTATCAACTCGAGTGCTGCCCTGCGGGGTTGCGACTTCCGCGGAGCCAAGGCGAACGACAACTTCCGTTTCAGAATCCGAACCTACGTGAACGCGGAATTCGCCTTCACCCAGCAGCGGCTTGACCACTACGTTCGGAGTATCGATTTCCGCAAGAGCCTCGGTGCCTTTCAGAACCGAATAGCTCACGAGACCCTGTCCCACCTGGACTTGAATCTGCGAGCGGCTCAGGCTCGCGATTTTAACCGTCGAGCCGTCCGACATCCGCAAAACGTTCGCGAAGTCGAGTTGAATTTCCGCGCTGGATTTTGGTCCGGTTGAAAGCCGGTCGCCGACGGAAACAGGCGTGTTCACAGTGAGGGCAACCCAATCGCCGGAATCGCCGCGCTGCACCGAAACATCGCCGCGAATGAAACTAACGCGCGCAACTCCCGGTTGCGATTCGGAGGCCTGCTGCGCTTCGGCCGTGTCCGGGCCTTGCGTGTCTTGCGATTCCTGCGCGCGGGCCGAGCCAACCGCCATCACCAGAAGTGCTGCTGCGAGAGCTGCAAGCAACTTTTTCATGGTTTCCTCCCGGCGCAAATTCCGCCAGGACATCCTTGTATCCAGCCGTGATAATGCAGGGCCAATGCCAAACTGGATGCGGCCAGAAGGCGTGTGGCTAACGCATTTACTTACAATAAGATACGAGCGCGTCGGTGTTAACGAAAGCCCGGCAAAGATTTTCAGAATTCGGTGGTTTTCGCGCGGAGGTGGTGGTTTTCAACCAGTCGTAACGAGAGAGGCGAGAGTCCTGCGTGCGGCTATTTTAGGAGTCTTTGTCGGCCGGATCGGGGACGCCCATTTTCGACAGGCGGTAGCGCAGCGCGTTGCGCGAAAGTCCCAGCGCACGCGCCGCCTGGCTCTTGTTGCCATTCGCGCGCCGCAATGCTTCCCGAATTGCTTCCTCTTCCCATTGATCGAGCGTGGTGCCTTCGGGCAGTACGGCCGCGCCTCCGTCCGGGGTGCGCGGTTTCGGCGTGTCGAGATGAATGTCGCCCACGTCGAGAGTTTTGCTGGATGAAAGCGTGACGCCACGCTCGATGATGTTTTCAAGTTCGCGAACGTTTCCCGGCCAGTGAAAATCCATGAGCAGTTTCATCGCTTGCGGCGTGATTCCCTGGATGGACTTTTGCGACTCGCGCGCGCATTTCTCCGCGAAAAAATTCGCGAGCAGCGGAATGTCTTCCTTGTGCTCGCGCAAGGGCGGGATATCAATCGCCACGACATTCAAGCGATAGTAAAGGTCCTCGCGAAATGTTCCGTCTTCCAAAGCCGCGCGCAGGTCGCGGTTTGTCGCAGCGATGAGGCGCACGTCCACTTTCACGGTTTTCGTTCCGCCGAGCCGCTCGAAATCTCGCTCCTGCAAAACGCGCAAGAGCTTGACCTGTGTCGCCGGCGGGACGTCTCCGATTTCGTCGAGGAAGAGAGTGCCCTTGTCCGCCAGCTCGAATTTTCCGGGCTTGCTCGTTGTTGCGCCGGTAAACGCGCCTTTCTCGTAGCCGAAGAGTTCGCTTTCGAGCAGGTTTTCCGGGATCGCGGTGCTGTTGATTTTTACGAAAGGGCCGGAAGCGCGGTTCGAGTGCTCGTGAATGGCGCGAGCGATCAGATCTTTTCCCACGCCGCTTTCGCCGCCCAGCAACACGGTGGCATTGGTAGGCGCCACGCGCTCGACCATCGCCAGCACGGCCTGCATTTTGTCGCTGCGCGCAATGATGTTGTGGTACTCGTAGCGTTTGCCGAGCGCCTCGCGCAACGTGCGGTTTTCCTCGCGCAGTTGATGCGTGTCAAGCTCCTTGCGGATCACGAGCACCAGCTCGGCGAGTGAAAACGGCTTCAAGATGTAATCGCTCGCGCCCACCTTCATGGCTTCCACGGCCGATTCCACCGTGCCGTACGCCGTCATGATTACAACCGGCAAATTTGCGTTCACGCGCTTTACTGACTGGAGAAATTCGAGGCCGCTCATGCCGGGCAGTTTGAAATCGGTGACGATGAGATCGAACGATTCTTTGTTGAGGAGCTTCAAGCCTGCTTCCGCGTCGGGAGCGGAGACAACCTGAAACCCTTCGTCGGCGAGCTGGAGCTCGACAAGCCGCCGCAATTTTGCTTCGTCTTCAACGACGAGAATCGATGCCTTTCGCTGGCTCGCGGTCATTGTCGGCTCGACGCCTCGTCTCGAATTATCGTGAGATCATTCATTTTAGGAATTCGGTGACTCCGGAAGAAAGACATGAAACCGCGCACCTTTGGACTCCCCGGCCTCAAGCCGAATCCAGCCGCGATGATCATCAACAATTTTAGCGACAATCGCGAGCCCCAATCCTACGCCGTCTTTCTTCGACGTAAAGAATGGATTGAATATCTGCTCTCGCGATTCGGCCGGCACGCCCGGCCCGGTATCGTCCACCGTCACGCCCACGCCAGGCCTGCCATTCGATGACTCGGCCGCGATTCCGACTCGAAGGCGGCCATCGCCAGCCTCCATCGCCTGATACGCATTCGTGAAGACATTGATGAAAACCTGTTCGCAGAGCTGCTCATCGAGCAGGACCTCCGGCAAATTCCCAGCGTAGTCGCGTTCGATCCTGACGTTCGCGGCAGGGAACTGATTCTTTACCGATTCGATTGCGTGGTCCACGATTTCCGGAACGCGGTGCGGTTGCAGCTCGAGGCGTGACGGCCGCGCGAAATCGAGGAAGCGCGCGACGAGAGAATTCAGCCGGTTCACTTCGGTCCCAATATATCCGGCGAGTTCGCTCGCGAGCGGCTGGGTATTCTGAACTTTTTGCATCAACATTTCCGCCGAGCCTTTGATCACGCCAAGCGGGTTCCGGATTTCGTGCGCGAGCCCCGCGGAAAGCTGGCCCAGCGCGGCGAGGCGCTCCGAGCGGCGCGCATCGGCTTCGGCGCGGCGAAGCTGGAGGTTCGTCGCCTCGAGCGCTTCGGAAAGCTGTTGATACTGCTGGGTGCGGCGGCGGTTTTCCATCACGAATCGGTTTGTCAGAATTGCAGCAAGAAAAATAAACAGAATCCGGATGGCGAGGACCGTGGCTCCCTCCGGTGTCAGTTCGTAGTCTTCAATATTTAGCGCGGGATACAACAACGAGCAATAAGCCGCCGCCGACATCACGGTCCAGAAAAGCGTGCCGAGCGGCCCGAAGTAGATCGCCGCGGTGACGACAGGCAAATAGTAGACGGGATAATACTCACTGTTGATTCCGAGTTCGCCGGTGTGGTCGATCAGCAGCGTGGCTAGCAGGATTTTCAGAATCACGCTGTAAACACGGCCGCGCCGGGGGTGCCAGGTAACGAGCCGTCCTTCGAAGACCTGGAGGATGCCGATTGCGAGCAGCACCAATTGCTTGTGCCATTCCCGGATCGGCGGGAGCAGCGCGAGCCCCAGCAGGAAGACCAGCCAAAGGACGTCAATCCACCCAAATGGCGACTGTTTGCGATCCAGCATGGCACGAGACTCCATCCTGAATCTAACACGAGCACGCCGCATTTTGACTCGCCGATGCGAGGTCCGCCCGGTTGCTGCTAGAAGAGATTCATTGGCGCAGGAATCGGTCTGCGCCGAAGACGAGGCCGAGGGTGAGGACCGCAATCACGATTTCGCCCAGAGCCCCGACGATGAACGGGCGAAGTCCCTGCCTTCGCAGGTCGCCGAAATTCGTGCGCAGTCCCACGCCTGCAAACGTCAGCAGGAACGCCCAGCGTGACAAATTCGCAAGATTGACAAGTTGGGGCTTGTTGAAGACGGCGGCCGTGGCAAGTGCAGAGATAAAGAGAAATCCGAGCACAAATTTCGGAAACTTCGCCCACAAAAAGGCCGCCTTGTTGCCGACGCCTTCGGTACGTTCCTTGCGCGCCCAGTACAACGCGTAACCGAGCACGACGAACCCGATCATGGCGTTGCGCGCCGTCTTGGCCAGCACGGCAACCTTTGCAGCCGCATCGGAATAAAGCGCGCCTGCCGCGGTTACTTCAGCAGTGTTGTCGATTCCGAGGCCCGCCCAGAGGCCGTAAGTCAAATCAGTCAAGCGCAGCCAGTGGCCAACGAGCGGAAAAACAAAAAGTGAAATCGCCCCCAGCGTCAGAATCGCGGCGATGGCGAAAGATGCATCCTCATCATCCGCGTCGATTGCGCCCTTCGTTGCGATGATGGCGGAGACTCCGCAGATCGAAGAGCCCACGGCGAGCAGCGTCGTAAGCTTGGGCTTCAATCCGAACGCGCGGCCGAGCGCCGTCATGAAAAGAATCGAGACCACGAGTTCGATGACGACGAGAACAAGACTTACGCCGCCCAGCTTGAGCACGTCTCCCAACAAGAATCGCGAGCCGAGCAGGACGATCCCCGTCTTCAGCCAAAACTCATAAGTTGCGAGTCCCGGCTGAAACACGGCAGGGACGCCGGTCGTATTCGCAATGAGCAATCCCAAAACGATGGCCCAGAGGACATACTCGATATTGGGCAGCGCGAGGTGGTGCGTCTGCCCGTAGAGCGCGATGGACTGCTCGATGAACTTTCCCGCGTAGCCAACCGCGACGAGCAACAACAAGCCTGGAAGCAGTTTTACGGCGCGTCGAAACACATTATCCGGATACGTTTGCAAGAGAGCTATGGAACTTGCCATCGGGTACGTCCTCCTCAGGGTACTTTTCGCGTGCCGCTTACCACGGAATGTGCTTGATCAAGCCGATCCAAACCAGCAACGACAGCGCGAGAGCAAGCGCGACGGCCCAGCCATCGAGCGAGAGATGGAAACGTGATGCGTTACTTGCATCGCCACTTTGCTTTGGTGAAGTGCTCAAGGATGGATTCTCCTTTCGGGATGTTCATTTTGTGCCGTTGCTGTTGCGACTTCAAGTTCGACGCGTTCGAGAAGCAATTTCCAACTTGTTTCGTCGAACGTGCCGGAGAGATTCCCTTTGCCAATTCTCTGACTTGCGCGTTCGAGAGACCGGCCGATCAGCAGGATGGCGGGAGTCTCCATCGTTCGAACTGTGTGAAGTTCTCCCAGCGTCGTAAAACGCTGCTCCTGCGCGGGCGTTGTGGCGTGCGAGACAACCACGCTCGGAGTTTCCGGCGCCAAACCAGCCGCCAGAAGTTCTTCGCGCAGGCGGCTGAAATTGTTTCCGGGCATGTACACGACAAGGGTCGTGTCCTCGCCCACAAGCCCAGACCAATCACTTTTTTCTTCGCGTTCTTTTTCTTCAGCGTGATGGCCGCTTACGATCAAAATGCGCGAACTCTTGCGCCGATCGGTCAGCGAGACGCCGAGCGACGCCGCGGCCGCCACTCCCGCCGTGACTCCCGGAACAATTTCAAATCGAATGCCTGCCTCTTCGAGCGCATCAATTTCTTCCGCGAGGCGCCCGAAGATCGCAGGATCTCCGCTCTTCAAGCGCACGACCGTGAATCCCTGACGGGACGATGCGATCATCCGTTCGTGGATTTCAGCTTGCGTGATTTTCTTCGTACCGCACCTTTTGCCGACATTTACGACAAACGCCCGCGGCCCGGCGAGCGCGAGAATTTCCGCGGGGACGAGGTCATCATGCAAAATAATGTCGGCGATCCGCAGGAGCGCGCTCGCTTTCACCGTCAGCAAGTCGGGATCTCCCGGCCCAGCGCCTACGAGATAAACTTTGCCTGCGGAATTTCTCTTCATCGTTTTGCTCCTGAATTCAATGGCTCGGCTTCGCGCGAAGCAAGACTGTGCAAAAGCCGTTTGCGCGCTTTCGATGGCGGGTGCGTCGCGAGGATTTCCCGGCGTAGTTTCCCGATTGCAGCCACCCAGTCGCCGAGATATTCATCGAGGCACGCTTCGAGCTCGCGCCGAAGCCTCTGTGCCAGCGCAGGGCTTTCGCCTGAGGTCGAAATCGCAATTTGAAGCGCGCCACGGCGCACCACGGCGGGAAAATAGAAATCGCAGTGCGGAGGATCGTCCACGGCATTTGTCAGAATCCCGCCCCGCTGCGCTTCGAGAAACACTGTGCGATTGACTTCGCTTGCTGAAGTCGCGGCGATGACGAGAAATACTCCGACGAGATCGTTCGCGCGGAACTCACGCTCGATCCAGGAAAGTTTTCCCGCAGCGGCGATTTCCCGGACGTATGAATTGGCACGGGGCGCAACAACGGTGACGCGCGCGCCCGCTTCGAGCAGCGCGGCAATCTTGGCCGCGGCAATTTCGCCGGCTCCTACGACCAAGCACGACCGGTCCGCGAGTTTGATGAACACGGGAAACAAGTTTGCCGTCATCCTTAATCTCCCGCTCCATGAGGAACCGGGCCCGGCGAGGGATCCCGGCACACTGCCTCGAGGACGTATCCCGCCAGTTGCGTTCGAAGCTCGTCATCCGAATGACGCGAGAAATACGCTCGCAAGTTTTCGTTTTCATAGCGATTCGCGAGATAGGTGCACAACAGGCGCTCGATTGCTTCGGGCACGGCCTGTGCCGTACAGCGGAATCCGATCTGCCGCGCAATCCTCTGATGCTCACCGACGGCGCCGCCGAGGCAGAAGTAATACGCATCCACGAGTTCGCCACCCTGCTTGACCTTTTTGCCTTCGAGGCCGATATCGGCGATCCAGTGCTGGCCGCATGCATTCGGACATCCGGCAACGTTGAGCTTGAGCTGCTGATCGAAATTCGGGATGCGCTCCTCGAGCTCTTCCACGAGCCACCGCGCGAATCCCTTCGTTTCGGTGACCGCAAGCTTGCAAAATTCGGTGCCGGTGCACGCGATGGCTCCGCGCCAAAATGGAGTTGCGGCGACGCGCAAGCCTGCTGCATCCAGCTCGCGGACAAGCGGATCGACGACCGCTCGCGGCACGTTGATGATGAGCAAGTTTTGCATATTCGTCGTGCGCAGCTCACCGGTTGCAAACCGGTCCGCGAGATCTGCGGCCACGCGCATCTGTTCGGCCGTAATCCTGCCGCGCAAGACGGCTGCGCCCACGTAGAAGAGGCCGGGCTGTTTTTGCGCGTGAATCCCGACGTGATCGCGATACACATCGGCCGGAGGAATCTCCGGTTCGGCCGGATCGAGGGTGAACCCGACCCGCGCATTTAATTCTTCAAGGAAGAGCTCCGCCGTCCAGTGGTGGCGAGCGAAAAGATGCTTCAGGCGTGCGCGTTCGCGATTTTCGCGCAAGCAATCCTGGTCGCGAAAAATCTCCGCGATCGAGCGCACCACCGCTTCCACTTGTTCCCAGCGAACGAATGAGTTGAGCCGCACTGCGAGGTGCGGATCCGCCGAAAGTCCGCCGCCCACGCGAACCGAGAAACCAACTTCGCGTTTTCCGCCGCGGTATCGCGCGATCGCTGTCAGACCGAGGTCGTTAATTTCCGGATAGGAGCACCAGACGGGGCAGCCGGTAATGGAAATTTTGAATTTCCGCGGCAGGTTGTAGAAATCGTCGTTGCCGCGGACGATTTTCGCGGCTGCGAGCGCGAGGTGAGATGCGTCGCAGATTTCGTCCGATGCCACGCCCGCGAGGGGGCAGCCCGTGATATTGCGCGCGACATCTCCGCAGGCGCTCTTGGGACTTAGCCCGACTGCGCCGAGCGATTCCATCACACTCGGAATGTCTTCAATCGTGAGCCAGTGAAGTTGAATGTTCTGCCGGACCGTAATGTCGGCTGTGGAGCGAGCGTAACGCTCCGTCAAGTCTGCGATTGTGCGAAGTTGATTTGCCCTCAGCAGGCCATTCGGCAGGGCGATCCGCATCATGAAATACTTCGTGGCTTTTCCATCGCCGTTCGCTCCGCCCACGGCGCCTGCGCCGTCTCCCTGCGTGTAGATCCCCCACCATTTGAAATACATGTTGGCCCATTCGGGCAGAACCGAATCGCGGCCCTCGCGCGCGAATGCCCTGATTTCGTCGAAGCATTCCCACGGATTCTTCGAACGCTTCAGCCGCTCCGCTTTTTGCGCTTTCGTTTCTTTCGCTGCCTGAATGTTCGCCGCAATTCCCATGAGGTCTCCCGAAAAACAAAAAGCCCGCTGACCAGGTATTGCGCTGGTTAGCGGGCTGCTTAAATCCGATTTGGACGATTGCTAGATAGGTCGGATCGCACCCTCGCGCCAGCCGTGGAGTTGACAACAACACGGCATGCAGAAGTTGGCGCAAGTGTAATTCAACATGGGCAAATCCTAATCCCCTTCCTTCACATCCGTCAATTTAGTTTGATGCACAGTGATCTCGATCGGATGCGAATTTATCTTGCGTGGGACCCACGATTAACGGAGTCCAGCCGCCGCCTTCCACTCCCAGCCAGGCAAATGGGAGCGGGAAGCCTAAATACCTGGGCCATAAGCAGGTTGCGTGCAGTACTCCATTGCAGGTTGGAGCTGTTTGCCTTCCTAGTTCCCGCGACCCCTGAGGTGAGCATGTGCGTCGTGTTGACGGAAATTCCAAGACCGTCCCACGAGTCGAAACTGTTAGAATCCCGTCACGCAGTCGGGGGCGGTACCGCAACCAATGTATCCACGTGTGGCCGCGAAACGTCTAAAATTCGAGGAAAATCATACCCACACAGAGGGCATCGATGGCCGTTACGGAAGTCTTGAAAAGAAATGAATCCAGAGAACCGCCGGACATGAATCGCGGAGGGAGCGGCCCACATTCGAGCCGCCGATGGGTGTGGATTGGCCTCCTAGTCGTTCTGATCGCCGGCTCGATCATGTGGTACCGCGCGCGCCCGGGCGGCCAAGGGGCGTCCGGCAATGCGAAGGGACAAGCCGGCCCTCCGGCGGTATCCGTCACTGTGATAACGGTACAGAAGAAAGACGTGCCCTATTACATGACCGGCCTCGGCTCAGTTACTGCATACAACACGGTGACCGTGCGAAGCCGCGTGGACGGTCAGCTCATGAAGGTCTATTTCAAGGAAGGGCAGTTCGTGAAGGAAGGAGATCTACTCGCCGAAATCGATCCGCGGCCTTTCCAGGTGGCGCTCGACCAGGCAGAAGGACAGCTTGCAAGAGACGTCGCGTCTCAGAACGACGCGAAAATCGATCTCAATCGCTACACGCTACTCTGGCAAGCGGGCGTGATTCCGCGGCAGCAATTGGATTCGCAGCAGGCAACCGTGGGGCAGTTTGACGGGTCGATCCAGGCCGATAAGGCCCTGATCAACAATCAGAAATTGCAATTGGAATATAGCAAGATCAAGGCTCCCATCAGCGGGCGAGTCGGCTTGCGCCTGGTGGACGCCGGGAACATGGTCCATGCCGCGGACACGAATGGAATGCTGGTCATCACGCAAGTTCAACCCATCGCCGTCGTCTTCACGCTGCCGGAAGACAACCTCCCGGAAGTGGAAGCGCAAATCCGGAAACAACAATTGTCGGTTCAGGCATACAGCCGGGACGACAAAACGAAGCTGGCGGAGGGAAAGCTGCTGACGATAGACAACCAGATTGACCAGACGACGGGCACCGTCAAGCTGAAATCAGTTTTCGAAAATCGCGATCTGTCACTCTGGCCAAACCAATTCGTAAACGTGCGGCTGTTTCTGAGCATCCGCAAGGACGCGACCGTCATGCCGTCGGCAGCCATCCAGCAGGGAACTCAGGGATCCTTCGTTTACGTCGTAAAACCTGACAACACGGCAGAAGAGCGTCTCATTCAGGTGGATTTCATCGAGGGCAACATCGCCGTGGTCCGCCAGGGTTTGACGCCGGGAGAGCAGGTCGTCGTGGACGGTCAGGACAAACTGCAAGCCGGCTCGAAAGTTAATTTCCGCCCTTCCGGCGCTCCCAATACACCTGCAACGCCCGCGTCTCAGGGAACGAAGCCGTGAGTCCGTCCAGGCCATTCATCCTCCGGCCGGTCGCCACAACACTCCTGATGGTCGGCATTCTGCTCGCCGGAATCGTCGCCTATCAGCAACTACCCGTCTCAGCCCTTCCTCAGGTGGACTATCCGACGATTCAGGTTCTCACTTTTTATCCGGGTGCAAGCCCCGACGTGATGGCGTCTTCGGTGACCACGCCGCTCGAAAGACAATTCGGGCAGGTCCCCGGCTTGAACCAAATGACGTCCACGAGCTCTTTCGGCGGCTCAGTCATTACGCTTCAATTTGATTTGAATCAGAATATCGACGTCGCCGAACAACAGGTGCAAGCCAGCATCAACGCGGGTTCCACCTATTTGCCGAAGGACCTTCCGAATCCCCCCATCTACAGCAAGGTAAACCCCGCCGACACGCCGGTGCTGACGCTTGCGCTGACATCGGACACGTTGCCGCTCTCGAAGGTCGAGGATCTTGCAGACACCAATCTGGCGCAAAAGATTTCGCAGCTTTCCGGCGTGGGACTTGTGACCATAAGCGGCGGTCAAAAACCCGCCGTGCGAGTCCGCGCAAATCCCACGGCGCTCGCCTCCTATGGGTTGAGCCTCGAGGATTTGCGCACGGCTCTTTCGCAAGCGAATGTGGACCAGGCGAAAGGCAACCTCAACGGCGCGCGGCAGTCCTACACGATCGGCGCCAACGACCAGCTAACGTCGAGCGATTCCTACAAATCCGTCATCATCGCCTATCGCAACGGCGGCCCCATTCGCCTGTCGGACGTCGCAGACGTTGTGGATGGCGCCGAGAACAATTTGCAAGCCGCCTGGATGAATACGACGCCCGCCGTGATTCTCAACATTCAGCGGCAGCCGGGAACAAACATTATCGGTGTGGTCGATCGAGTCAAGAAACTCCTGCCGCGCCTGCAGGCGTCGCTGCCTTCCTCGATGCATGTCACGACTCTCACGGACCGCACGACGACTATCCGCGCGTCGGTGAATGACATTCAATTCGAGTTGATGCTCACCGTCGCGCTGGTCGTGATGGTGATGTTCCTGTTTCTTCGCAGTTTCGCTGCCACAATTATTCCCAGCGTCGCGGTTCCACTTTCGATTGTCGGCACATTTGGCGTGATGTACCTGCTCGGCTATAGCCTCGACAACCTCTCGCTCATGGCGCTCACCATTTCGACTGGATTCGTCGTGGACGATGCAATCGTGATGATCGAGAACATCGCGCGGTTCATCGAGCAGGGCCATCCGCCTCTCGAGGCGGCGCTGTTGGGCTCGGAACAGATAGGATTCACCATCGTTTCGCTGACGGTGTCGCTGATCGCCGTGCTGATCCCGCTGCTCTTCATGGGCGACATTGTGGGGCGCCTGTTCCGCGAATTCGCCGTGACGCTGGGCGTCACGATCCTCGTCTCTGCTTTCGTTTCGCTCACGCTGACGCCCATGATGTGCGCCAAGCTCTTGCGGCATGAGGAGTCTTCCAAGCAGAGCCGCTTTTACCGCGCTTCGGAGCGCTTTTTCGTTCGCACGATTGAATTGTACGGAAAGGCACTGCAGGTTGTGCTCCGCCATCAGCCGGCGACGCTGCTCGTCACCGTCGGCACTCTGGTGCTGACCATTCTGCTTTACTACTACGTCCCGAAAGGATTTTTCCCCGTTCAGGACACGGGCGTAATTCTCGGTGTTTCCGAGGCCCCGCAAACCGTTTCGTTCACCGCAATGGCCGATCGTCAGCAAGCGCTCGCAAAGATCATCCTGAAAGATCCCGCCGTCGAAAGCTTGTCTTCGTTTATTGGCGTGGATGGAACCAACATGACGCCGAACAGTGGGCGCATTCAGATCAATTTGAAGCCGCTCGACGACCGCGACGCCAACTCTTCCGATATCATTCGCCGCTTGCAACCTCTGTTGACCCCGGTCCAGGGGATCACGCTTTTCATGCAGCCGGTGCAAGACCTGACCGTCGAGGATCGTGTCAGCCGCACTCAATTCCAATACTCAATCGAAGACGCGGACGCAAAGGAGTTGGCGCTCTGGGCGCCGCGCCTGGTTGACAAGCTGAGCAAACTCCCCGAGTTGCGCGACGTCGCCACGGACCAGCAGGACCGCGGGTTGCAAGCGAACCTCATGATCGATCGCGACACCGCTTCGCGGCTGGGAATTCTCCCGCAAGCGATTGACGACACGCTTTATGACGCCTTCGGGCAGCGCCAGGTCTCCACGATCTTCACCCAGTTGAATCAATATCACGTCGTTTTGGAAGTCGATCCGCAATTCCAGCAAAATCCAGATGCGCTCAAGAGCATTTACGTGCGTTCCTCCAACGGAACCCAGGTGCCGCTCAGCGCATTCACGCATTTTGAGCAGACCACCACGGCTTTGGCCGTGAACCATCAGGGCCAGTTTCCCGTCGTGACGTTGTCGTTCAACCTCGCTCCGGGCGCTTCGTTGGGCGAAGCGGTGGACTCGATCAAGCAGGCAAACCATGACCTGGGTCTGCCGGCTTCCATCAACGGAAATTTTCAAGGAACGGCGCAGGCATTTCAGGCGTCGCTTGCGAATGAGCCGCTGCTGATTCTGGCGGCCCTCGTGACCGTGTATATCGTTCTCGGTGTTCTCTACGAGAGCTACATTCATCCCGTGACGATTCTTTCCACTCTGCCTTCGGCGGGCGTAGGCGCGATTCTCGCGCTGCAAATTTGCCGGACGGATTTAAGCGTCATTGCGCTGATTGGAATCATTCTGCTCATCGGAATCGTAAAGAAAAACGCGATCATGATGATCGACTTTGCCCTGGACGCCGAGCGGAATCAGGGAAAGAGCCCGGAGGAATCAATCTACCAGGCGTGTTTGCTGCGGTTTCGTCCCATTATGATGACGACGATGGCCGCGCTGTTGGGAGGCTTGCCCCTGGCGCTTGGAACGGGGACGGGCGCGGAGCTGCGCCGTCCGCTCGGCATCAGCATTGTCGGCGGACTTCTCGTCAGCCAGCTCCTCACGCTGTTCACGACTCCTGTTGTCTATCTCGCGTTTGACCGCCTGGCGCGGCGCTTCAGCCGGGTTCGCGTTGGCAACGTGATTGAGCCGGAGGCCGCGTCTGATTAATCGCATAAGCTCATGAACATTTCGGGCGCATTCATTCGGAGACCGATCGGGACTTCGCTGCTGACTGCGGCGTTGTTGCTGTCGGGTGCGATTGCGTACCGCTTTCTTCCTGTCGCGCCGCTGCCCCAGGTTGAATTTCCTACTATTCAGGTGTCGGCTGGTTTGCCCGGCGCAAGCCCCGAGACTATGGCCTCCGCCGTGGCGACACCACTCGAGCGGCAGTTTGGGCGCATCGCCGGCGTCACGCAGATGACTTCGTCGAGTCTTCTCGGTTCGACGTCCATCGTGCTTCAGTTCGATTTGAATCGAAACATCGACGCGGCGGCGCGCGACGTCCAGGCAGCCATCAACGCCGCCGCCGGCCAGCTCCCGACAAACCTTCCCACCGCGCCGCAGTACCGAAAAAGCAATCCGTCCGATGCGCCGATCATGATTCTCGCGGTGAGTTCGGACATCTTGCCTTTGAGCCGCCTCTACGACGTTTCCGATTCGATCATCGCGCAAAAACTTTCGCAGGTTGAGGGAGTCGGCCAGGTGATCGTCGGCGGCAGTGCGCGCCCTGCCGTGCGCGTGGATGTGAATCCGATGACGCTCGCGAACTATGGAATTGGCCTCGAGGCTGTCCGGGCTGCGCTCGGCCAGGTGAATGCCAATGAGCCAAAGGGAGCTCT
>JBAWGF010000311.1:0-10254 GCA_049592615.1 Candidatus Acidiferrales bacterium | reverse complement strand
TAAGCGGTCGCACCCTCTTAAACAACGCTGCTGCTTCTTTTCTGTCGATCACGAAACCGTGGTGCGGATAGCCGCTCACTAAGTTGTCCAGTGCATCCTCATCCTTCACATTGTCACTGAACCCGTCCAAGCGCATTCCATAGTACAAGGCGATGGCTGTTGAACGATACGATTCTCCGACATGAAACGGGTCAATCTGTTGAAATATTGGAGCAAACAAGGCTCCTGTAAGTTTTGCTGCAATATCCGTAGCGGTCTTGAATGTAATGCGATTCATGCTGCGCATCTTGGTCGTCAAGAAAAAGTGCTCAAAGGCACCAAACGAACGCTCATGCAACGCAACCATTGCGGAGGATATTGTGAGTCCAGACTGCCATTCACCCAATTCATCCCTTTTTGCCATCTGGACATCAAGAGGCCCCAATTCACCGCTGTTGCCCATAGCTAATTCAGACGCGCCAATCACAAGTAGGGTTCCAGCACTCTTGCAGAAACCAGAAATGATACAGGTAACCTTGTCATAGTTTTCCTGCATGCATCGGGCCATTCGATAAGCGGCGTCCGCGTCGCCACCTTCTGTAACCAAAACGAAACTGATGTTTGTTCGCTTCTCAGGAAGCCCCTCAATGCAATCGATCAACTCTTGGTCAACCGGCCTTTCTATACCAGAGTTGAAAAAATAGACATCGCTATTAGTTTCCAGCGCGAGCTTGTTTGCCGCTTCCTTAATTGGGTCGGCAGGGGTCTGGGTGCTTGTCATTGCTATTTCCTTTTCCAGCGTGCCTCAGCAGCCTTTCGTGCAACGTCACTACGTTGTTCGGGCGTCATCGTCTTCAAACGACGTTTGCCTCCAACCTTTCCTCCCTTTCGGCCCAATCGCGCCATCAGCATCGAGATTTGAGCCTTGGTAGGGGGCACTATTTTATCATCGTTTTCACGCGTTGAGGCATCAACCAGCTGATGCGCCCATTGGTTGACATCGGTTGCACGTTCCGGCTGCTTAGTCCGCTTTGGCATAGACTGTATAGTGCCATACTAAAGCGGCATTGGCAATAGATAGCTAGGGGCTGGCTATTCAAAGTAGCCCACTACCACCCCTTGAATCCGGTTGACATCATTGCTAGCTTGGTAGAGGCATCATGATGAAAAATCGTTCGCACGGGCCGGCGTCACGCACGGGGCATTCGGCCCCCATTCCAGATGAAATCTTGCTCGTGTCTGATCGTCAGTGCGGACGATTAGAATTAGGCCTAAATCACAGAAAAGAAAGGACGGCAGGTGGTTCTAATCGACACTCGAACCGGGAATTCCACGATGCGAATTTGTAAGCGCATCGTCACCATTTCCCGAGGAACAGCCCGATGACGTTCCGCGAGCGTCTGGAGTGGATATTTCGGATGGCGCTGTTGCTCTTCGTGCTGGCCTCGGTTGCGTTCCTGAGCGCGCTCATGGCGATGCGCTTTGCGATTCAAGGGCGCGAGGTGGCCATGCCGGACGTCGCCGGGAAGAAAGCCATCGAAGCGCAGCAGGCGCTGCAAGGTCGAGGCGTGGGAATGCGCGTGGAGGATCGCGTTTACAATCCACTGCCTGCCGACACCGTTGTCCGGCAAAGCCCGCCTCCGGGAACGCGAGTGAAGATCGGACAATACGCGCACGTCGTATTGAGTCTCGGACCGCAGCGGGCGACGATTCCCACGCTCGTGCAGCGAAGCCTGCGCGCCGCGCGAATCGAATTGCTGCGCAGCGCGATGCAAGCCGGCGAGATTTCGAGTTTGTATCTCCCCGGCGCGCCCGAGGACACCGTGCTGCAACAATTGCCCGCGGCAGGAGCCTCGGACATCACCAGCCCGCACGTGGACATGCTCGTCACGCTCGGGCCGAGGCCGGCGGCGTACGTCATGCCGGAACTTTCGGGGCTTGCGATGGGCGAAGCGGAATCGAGATTGACGAGCTCGGGACTGAAAGTTTCGAAGATCATATTTTCGCCGGCGGGGAACGCATCTCACGGCACAGTTGTGGGGCAAACGCCATCGCGCGGCGTGCGAGTGGACGCCTCGAGCACCGTCGAATTGCAGGTGGCGCAGTGACGAAGCCAACACGCGGATTCGATTGCGCGTGGCCGAAGAGCCTCGGACGACCTGTGCTAGAATTCGCGGGACTCTCATGACTTACGCACGCATCGAAATCGCGCCCTCCATCCTCGCGGCGAATTTTGCGTGCCTGGGGCAAGACATTCAGAAGGTGGAACAGGGTGGAGCCGATGTTCTGCACGTGGACGTGATGGACGGACGCTTCGTGCCCAACATTTCGATCGGGATCCCCGTAGTTGCGGCGCTGCGCAAGGCAACCCGGCTACCCCTCGACGTGCATCTCATGATTGTCGAGCCCGAGAAATTCATCGCGGAGTTCATCAAGGCGGGCGCCGACCGCGTTCTGATCCATCAGGAAGCGACGGCGCATCTGGACCGGGCGCTCGCGATGATCCGGGAGCACAAGGCGCAGGCGGGCGTGGTCATCAACCCGGCAACGCCGGTGGCGACCTTGAGCGAAGTGCTCGACAAAGTGGACACGGTTCTGGTGATGTCGGTGAACCCGGGTTTCGGGGGACAGAAATTCATCCCCGGGGCGCTCGAAAAAATTCGGCAATTGAATCAGTGGCGTGCGCGCTATAATGGCGGCTTCCGGATCGAAGTGGATGGGGGAGTCGATCAGGAAAATATAGGCGAACTGACGCAGGCCGGGGTAAACACATTCGTTGCGGGGACTTCGATCTTCCACCAGCCTGACCCGGCAGCCGCAACGCGCCAGATGCGCAAGCTCGCAACCGAAGCCTTGAGCCAGAAAGTATGATCCAAAAGGGCCAATGACAGGAATTTTCGGCAAGAAAAATCAATTTTTGATCGCCGCGCTGAGCATTTCTCTGCTCGCGAGCGGTTCTCTCGACGCCGGGCAACACAAAAAATCGAAAAAGCAAAAAGCGAAGGCGGACGAAGTCAACGCCTCGGCGGAGCCTGATAAGGTTCTCTACCTGCGCGCGCAGGAAGACATCAAGCACAGCCGATTCACCGAAGGCCGGTTGGCCCTCCAGACGCTGATCAACACTTATCCCGACAGCGAATATCTCGCCAAAGCAAAACTCGCCGTTGCCGACTCCTACTTCAAGGAAGGCGGAACGTCGAATACGACGCAGTCGATCCAGGAGTACAAGGATTTCATCACGTTCTTCCCGTTCCTGGACGAAGCTGCGTACGCGCAGAATCAGGTTGGGATGGCGCATTACAAGATGATGGAGAAGTCGGACCGCGACCGCACGCAGGCGCTCGAAGCGGAAGATGAATTTCAGACGTTCCTCCTGAAATATCCGCAGAGCCCGCTCGCGCCGCAGGCGGAACAGCATCTGCGTGATGTGCAGGAAGTGCTGGCCGACGGTCAATTCAAGATCGCACGCTTTTATTACGTGAAGACGGATTTCCGCGCAGCGGCCGCGCGCCTGGCGGAAGTCACGGACCGCTACCCGCTCTACAGCCAGAGCGATCAGGCGTTGTGGATGCTCGGCGACGTTTACTCCCGCGCGAAGCAGGCATCGAGAAACGAAGACGACAAAAATCACTGGGCGGATCTCGCCGCAAAATGCTACGACCGGATTCTCACGGACCATCCCCTCTCGAAGTACGCGCCGGACTCGAAGTCCCGGCTGCTCGCGATGGGCATGCCCGTGCCCGCGGCGGATCCGAATGCGCTCGCGCGCATGCAGAAAGATCAGGAGTACGTAAAGCAGCACCATCAGAACGCGCTGTTGAAAATGCCGCTCGGGATGCTCAAATCGAACCCCGATGTTTCCACGGCCGCGCACAGCGGCCCGCCGAATTTGAATCCGCCGAACGACACTCTATCGGCGACCGACATTTTGAAGCCGGGCGCGCCCGGTCCGTCGTTTGGGATTGCCGGCGGAACGGTCGGAGGTGGCGGCGGAACGGTGACGGGTGAATCGGTCCCCGTCGAGTCCACACCGTCTCCGGCCCCCAACACCTCGGTGCCTGTAACCACCGCGGGAGTGCAAATTATCAGCACGGGAAATGACGCTCCGCCGAGTGCTCCCGCCCCCACGGCCAACCCGCCTGCGGAGCCGGGAGCTGCGTCTAATCCACCTGCCGCGAACGCTCCTCCCCCGACGACTACCTCGGCGCCTGAAAATGGCTCTGGTACGCCTTCAAATGGCTCTACAGCGCCCGCCACAACGGGAGGGGACTCTGCCCCAGCCACGACGCCCCCCGCCACCAGTGGTACGACCCAGGGCAGCGGCTCGCAACCAGCCGCCACGAGCGACCCAAAGCAGGAATCAACCAGCAAGAAAAAAAAGGGCCTCCGCAAGCTCATTCCCTTCTGACCGGGCTGTTTACCCCCTGCTAACAACTGAGGCACGCCTGTCCTTCGAGTTTGTTGACGCCCCCACCGGGGGGTGTTAGCAATAGTTGTTAGGGAAAGTGTCCGGCGTGCCCCCGTGTGGGTGCGCCCATGAGGGAACAACGTGCCCAGGATTCTGGTTGCCGACGACAATACCAACATCCAGAAGATGGTTGTGCTTGCATTTCAAGAGCGCGGCATCGACGTAATCGCAGTCGGCAACGGCGAAGCGGCCGTTCGGCGCCTTCCCGATTTGAATCCGGACATCGTTCTCGCAGACGTGTTCATGCCCGTACGTAATGGATACGAAGTCTGTGAATTCGTGAAGAAGGATTCACGGTTCGCGCACGTTCCCGTCATCCTGCTTGTCGGCGCATTCGATCCGCTGGACGAAAAAGAAGCGCGACGTGTGGGCGCGGATGGCGTCCTGAAGAAACCGTTTGTTCCGCCTGATCCTCTGATTGCGATGGTCACGTCGGCGCTCGAAAAGAACCCGAAGCTCGCCGCGGAATTGGCGAGGGCGAAGGAAACTCCTCCCGAGCCGCCTATGCCCGCAGCGCTCGAAGCGCCAATCAAGCGCGAGCCGGCTCCCCTGCCCGATTTCCCCGAGCCGACGCCGGAAGAAGCCGCGCAGATTTATGGATTCGGTAAGGGCGTGCGGACTTTCGACGAAATAGAGGAAACCGCAAAAGACCTGAAGACACCGGTCGTCGATGAGGACAAGGACGACGAGGAAGAATTTGACGGAGCATCCACGTCGCGCGACTGGCGCCGCACGGCTGGAATGGACCTCGAGATCCCAGAAGGAACCACGGACACGCAATCCTATTCTTTCGGCCGCGATGTTTCGCCGATCACGTTTCCTTCTGAAAAAGATGTGCCGCCGCGTCACATTCCTGTAAAGGAAGGCGAAGAGGAAGCGGTCGCGCAAAATTCTGCGATCGCACCCGCGAAGGAAGAAGCGGCACCAGCAGCGCCCGCATGGAAGTACACGCCTGCGCCGGAGCCAGAACCTGTGCGGGAAATTGCGGCAGCGCCGGAAATCATCGAAGCGCCGCTCGTGGAAGCGGCGAAGGAATCTGAGAAGGAGCCTGCGCATTCCTTCGGGGCGAGCCCGGAGCTCGAACCTGGGCGAAGCTCAACCGAGTGGATGGAGATGATGGCGCCGCCTCCGTCGGAATATCCGGCGGGCGGATGGATGTCGGAAGAGCGCGCGGAAGACGCGCACGTCCCGGCATCATCTTCCGCAACGCCAGTGGTGGCAGAAGCAGCGCCCGCCCCGGCTACGGCTGCGTCAACCGAGCCTGAAACGCCATTGTTCACCGAGGAACCAAAAGCGAGCGAGGCGTGGTTCAGCGTTCCACCGCCCATTCGCGATACAATTCTCGAAACAGTTCACGAAGCTGCGCAGGAAGCTTCCGTCGAGCCGGCTTCGAGACCTGCTCCGGATTTCGGACACGAAATTCTCGTTGCGCCTGCGGATGCGGACCGGTCCTACGACCAGCCGGCGAATGATTCCGCGCCGCCCGCGATCGAGCGAATTTTTTCGGAAGACCAACCGAGAGAATTCTTCGAGCGAACTTCCCATCCGAAGGAAACCGCGCCGCCCGAGCAACACTATTTTCCTCCGGCGGAGGAAGACTTCGCTGAAGAGCGCGCGGGAAATTCAAAATCTTCTTCGGGCGATTCCGCAGAATTCAACGAGCGGATTCCGACCGCGCCTCCTCCGAACCGCGAAGCGCTCGCCGATATTCCGTTCCTCATGCCGCCGGCTGCAGCGTCTTTCGATTCCGGAGCGGTGGATGCGGTCGTGCAGAAAGTTCTCGAAAGACTCGAACCGCAGCTACACGATCTGCTGTCGAAGGGCGTATTGAAACCGCTAATCGAAAACCTGCTCCAGCAGGAACTCGCGAATAAAGGAAAGTAGGCGCCGCTCGCGGTTTTCTTCAAGGCGAATTTTTTCTCCGCATCCCGCCAATTGACGAGGTAGTCCGCCACCGCTACTATTGAGCGTTTCATTTCCACGAGAAATTTGCAGACGTAAGGAACTTCATGGGCCGGGAAATACCCAAAGCGTACGAGCCGCAGGAAATCGAGCAGCGCTGGGCGAAGGCCTGGTTCGACGAGAGGCTCTATCGCGCGGAGAATTCGCGCAACACCAGCGGCCAAACCTTTTCGATTGCGCTGCCGCCGCCGAACGTCACCGGCTCAATCCACATCGGCCACATGCTCGAACATACCCAGATTGACATGATCGTGCGCTGGCACCGGATGCGCGGAGACAAAACGCTGTGGCTGCCCGGAATGGATCACGCCGGAATCGGGACGCAGTTTGTCGTCGAACGGATGCTGGCCGCCGAAGGAATCAAGCGCGAGGACCTGGGCCGGGAGGAATTCGAGCGCCGCATCTGGAAATGGAAGGAAGAAAGCGGCGGGATGATCAAGGGGCAGATGATTCGCCTCGGCGCGTCGTGCGATTGGACGCGCGAAAGATTCACGCTCGAGCCCGCGCTGTACCGCGCGGTGATCGAAGAGTTCCTGCGCCTCTATCACGAAGGGCTTATTTACCGCGGGCGTTACATCGTTAACTGGTGTCCCCGCTGCGGCACCGCGATCAGCGATCTGGAAGTGGTCCACACGGAGCGGAACGGAAAACTGTGGTACATCCGTTACCCTATCGCCGGGACGACAGAATTCATCGTTGTCGCCACCACGCGCCCCGAAACGATGCTCGGCGACACGGCCGTTGCAGTTCATCCGGATGATGAGCGATACAAGCGATTCGCCGGGAAGAAAGTAATTTTGCCGCTGATGAACCGGGAAATTCCCGTCATCGAGGACACGTACGTGGACCGAGAGTTCGGAACGGGCGCGGTGAAAATCACGCCGGCGCACGATCCGAATGACTTCGAAGTCGGCAAGCGCCACAACCTGGCCGAAATCGACGTGATGACCAACGACGCGCACATGAGCGCGGAGGCCGGAAAATATGCAGGGCTTGACCGGTACGCGGCGCGCAAGAAAGTTGTGGCGGATCTCGAAGAACTCGGGTTGATCGAGCGCGTTGCGGATCACATGCATTCCGTCGGTACGTGCGACCGCTGCAAAAGAGAAATCGAGCCGCGCGTTTCGACGCAGTGGTTTTGCAGAATGAAGCCGCTGGCGGAACCTGCGAAGAAAGCTGTGCTCGACGGATTGATCGAAGTCGTTCCGGAAAATCAACGGACAATTCTGCTGCAATGGTTCGAGAACATCCGCGACTGGTGCATTTCGCGGCAGCTCTGGTGGGGGCACCGGATTCCGATCTGGCATTGCGCCGGTTGCAAGGAGATGGTTCCCGCAACGGATTCGCGCGTCGAAATCGTGGACGGGCACGCGCGCGCGGCGAGCGTTCCCACGAAGTGCCCGAAGTGCGGCGGCGCGAAGCTCACGCAGGATACGGATGTCCTCGACACATGGTTCAGCTCGGCGCTGTGGCCGTTCTCCACGCTCGGATGGCCGGACGAAACCGATGATTTGCGGACATATTATCCGACGAGCCTGCTGATCAGCGGGTACGACATTCTTTTTTTCTGGGATGCGCGGATGATCATGATGGGGCTGCATCTCAAGCCGCTCGGGAAGAGTGACGCCGCGAGTGCGCCGCCCGAAAAAGCGATTCCCTTCCGGCGCCTGTATCTGCATGCGCTCGTGCGCACGGCGGAAGGCGCGAAGATGTCGAAGGCGAAAGGCACGGGCGTCGATCCGCTGCAAATGACCGAGCAGTACGGCACCGATGCGCTGCGCTACATGCTTGCGAGCATGTCCGCGCCCGGGACGGACATTGCGATGAGCGAGGACCGCGTGCTCGCGGCGCGTTCGTTCGCAAATAAAATCTGGAATGCGGCGCGATTTTTGTTCGTGAACCTCGAGAAAATCGAAGCGCAGGGCGTGACGCTCGAAGAATTGGCAGCGCCGGAAGTACGCGCGAAGGCGCCGTATGCGATTCCGGGCGAGGGTGGCCTCGCTCATCGCTGGATTTTTTCGCGGCTCGCCGCAGTTGTGGCCCAGGTGAATGACGCGCTCGACAATTTTCGGTTTCACGAGGCGGCGCAGACGATCTATCACTTTTTCTGGGGCGACTTCTGCGACTGGTACATCGAGTGGGTGAAGCCGCAGCTTGCTTCAACGGATCGCGAGACGGCGATTGCCGCGTGGCGAAATATTTTTGCCGCGCTCGAAGCTGCGCTGCGACTGTTGCATCCGGTGATGCCCTTCCTTACGGAAGAGCTGTGGCACCGATTGCCGCAGCGCAAGGACGCGCGCTCGATTGCGCTGGCGGACTTTCCTTCGGCAAATGTGAACTGGATTGACATCGAGGCAGAAAAAGAGTTTGGAAGATTGATGGATATCACCGCCAAGCAGCGCGACGCGCGTGCCCAGAGCAAGGAAGATCCGAAGAAGGTTATATCGGTCGAAATCGTTCCAACTGATCCCCTATATCGAGATGCCATCCTGAACCACTACACGGCATTGCGCTCCACTACTCATGCAGCGTACCAAATCGTATCTGGTCCACTTGAGCCCGTTGGTGGAGTTATCCGTACGACGCCGCAGTTTGAGTTGAGAATCGCCCATGGCCAAGGGATCGATAAGCAGGCGGAGTTCGCAAAGCTTAAGAAAGAAAGCGAACGGCTCGCGAAGGACATTGAATCGAAGAAAAGCCGCCTCGCTGATGATACGTTCCGCCAGAAGGCACCTGCCGAAATAGTTCGCGGCATCGAAGCCACGCTCGCCGAACGCCAGATTGAATATCAGAAGCTCCTCGACCGGCTCGCGCAACTCGAATAACGCGCCCCTAAAGGACGATGGCGCCTTGAAGGGCGCCGCTACGAAACCCTTTTCTACTCGCGGCGCCGCCCATGCGCAGCTTGTGGCCATTACTGCGGTCGAGTATGCTTCGGAGCTTGCGATGGCGACGAAGCGAATGGCAAATCTGCCGGGAACGACCGACCGGCGCATTGATGCGCTGCTGACGCTGCTCGTCGAGAATTCGACGATCGTAGTGAGCGGAGCGAAAATCGCGAAGGAAATAGGCGAGACGCGGCAGCAGGTGTGGCGCTGGGTGGAAAAACTGCGCGAGCTGGGCGTGCGAGTGCAGGGCCATCCGCGCACGGGCTATCATCTGGAGCGCGCGCCGGACATTCTGGTCCCGCAACTCCTGATCCACCGCCTCCACGGGACTCCGTTCGCGCGGCGCATCTATCATTTCTTCAAAGTGGATTCGACGAACACGGTCGCGATGCAGTTGGGCGAGCAGGGCGAACCGCACGGCGCCGTCGTGCTGGCGGAAGAGCAGACGGCGGGACGAGGGCGCGCGGGCCGGTCGTGGATTTCTGAAAAGTCCGCGGGGATTCATTGCACCGTTTTGCTGCGGCCTCCGATTTCGCCGGCGCACGCGCCGCTTCTGACGCTCGTCGCAGGGCTTGCCGCGCGCGATGCCGTTGCCGAAGAACTCGACACAGCGCCGGATATTCGCTGGCCGAACGATCTGCTTGTCCGCGGCAGAAAATTTTCCGGGATTCTAACGGAGATGCACGCCGAGCCGGACCGCATGCATTACGCGGTGGTGGGTATCGGGATCAACGTGAATCAGACGAAGATGCCGGCGGAACTTGACCGCATTGCGACGTCACTGCGCATCGAGACGGGAAAGATTCATTCGCGGCTCGAGGTGCTGATTCGGTTGCTGCGAAACCTCGACCGCTACTACAATCAATTTCTCGCCGAAGGGGCCGCGCCGATTCTGGCGCGCTTCGCCGAGGTTTCGAGCTATTTCGAGGGGAAGCGCGTGCGAATCACGACGGCGAC
>JBAWGF010000310.1:0-3522 GCA_049592615.1 Candidatus Acidiferrales bacterium | reverse complement strand
TTTGACGAAGCCAAAGCCTACGTGCTCGCGCGCCGCGAGGAGCTGCGCAAAGCTTGGGAACGCAAGCCGGCTGCAACCACTAAGCCCGCGAAGGCGCAAAAGCAATCTCAACCGGAAACATCCAAGCCTGCGTCCGCCTCTGTAATTGGAAACTCACCGTTATCGATTCGCAGAGGATGAGACGGTAACGCGAAGGCAGTTAAATTAGAGAAAAATGGCGCGCCCGGGAGGATTCGAACCTCTGACCTTGTGCTCCGGAGGCACACGCTCTATCCAGCTGAGCTACGGGCGCGCAGATTGCGTCGCGAAAAAACGACGCTCGTCGATTCTACCCTGCTTCGCAATAGGGAGCAAAAACAAACAGGCATTTCGAGCGGCGCCAACAATTCGGAATAATTCGGGACTCGGCGTCACCTTGCGTTTCACGCCCATCACTCGCGCCTCAACAATTCCATTTAGCCGCGCGCCATATTCTTGATTTGTTTCGCGAGCTTTTCGATTTCTTCCGCCTTTTGTATCAGCGGCAACGACAGAATGATTGCCGAATCCGTCTTGTCCACTTTCTCCTTGAGCTCAGTCGCAAGGCAGAAGAGCTTTTCAACGTCCTGGTGGATTTGCTCCTTGTTGTGTTTCAGGATGGCTTTCGGATCAATTTTTGGGCCTGCATCTTTGCTCGGATCATCCGGGAAAGGCGGCAACGAGTTGTGTGGTTTCGGCGGTCCCTGCACGTCTTGCGCGAAGCTGCGGACCGCAAGGAGCCCAAGCGGCAGGGCAAAAGCGGCAGGAATTATCGCAGCCATGAATGTTCTTCTCTTTCGGTTCATCGACTCTCTGCTCCGATCTCCGAAATTCGGGACTGCCGCAGCGCCGCGCCGCGCGAGTGGTATAATCCCGCTCCTTCTATTTTATGACTGATTCGCTTGCAAAGTTGACGGAAATCGCGGAGACGCACGGCCTGCGACTCCTCGCGATCCTGGTGATTGCGGTTGTCCTTCTGCGCATCCTGAAAGCCGTCACTTCACGCTTGATTCAGAAATCAAAGGGGCAAACTCGCGCTTCGCAAATGCGCGAACAGCAGACTCGCACGATGGCCGGCCTGCTTTACAGCGCGGGCTCCATGATCATTTGTGTTGCTGCCATTCTGACGGCGCTGCCGGAATTCGGTTTCAACCTGACGCCGGTGGAAGCGGCGGCCGGACTGGCGAGCCTTGCGATCGGCTTCGGCGCTCAGAATCTCATCAGGGACCTGATCAACGGATTCTTGATCGTATTCGAAGATCAATATGTGGTTGGCGACTTGATCCAGCTCAACAGCGAAATTGGCCGCGTTGAATATTTGACGCTTCGCCGAACCGTCCTTCGCAATGCGAGCGGTGGAATTGTGACGATTCCCAACTCGCTCGTGGGACAGGTGGTGAACCTGAGCCGGGATTGGTCACAGGTGTTTGTGGACGTGACTGTCTCGTCGGACGAAATGGTCGGGCGCGCGCTCGCCACGCTCGAAAAGGTAGCGGGCGACTTCCGCGAGGATGCCGATTGGTCTCCCGCGCTGGTGGACGGCCCACGCGTTCTCGGCGTAGAATCTCTTTCTCTGGACGGCACGGTGCTACGGCTTCAGGTGCGCACCGCATTGAACCGTAAAGACGATGTGGCGCGGGAACTCCGACGGCGCATTAAACTTGGCTTCGAGGAATCGCGCATCCCGTTGACTCACACGCACAGCGTGAAACTCCAGGGCGAATTGCCGCAAAATTCGTGATCTTCACGATTCTTACCAGGAGGAAAAGATGGGACAAGTTACGCACGAGCAGGTAAACCTGATGCTTCGCCTTTACGACATCCGCCGCGAACCGCGCCTGCGGGAAGCTCGGGAATGGTTTATGAATCAGTTTCAACCGGCAAATGCGGAAGACGTGATGAAGCTATGTCCCCCGGGAAGCCAGGAAAACGCCTACATGCGCATGGTGCTCAGCTATTGGGAGATGGTCGCGAGCATTGCGAACCGCAGCTTGATCGATGAAGAATTTTTCTTTGAAAACTCGGGTGAGCAGTGGGTGGTCTGGGAACGAGTGAAGCCCATTCTTGGGGCCTGGCGCACGATGTTCAAGAACCCGCACGTGTTCGAAAACCTCGAGAAGCATTGCGGACGCCTCGAGGCCTGGCGAGAGAAGCGCGCTCCGGGTACGAACGACGCCATGCGCCAGATGATGGCGCAGATGATGCAGGCATCCCCGAAAACCAAGACTGCCGGAAACTGAGCGAGGTCGAATTTCGAAGAGGTAGGGGAAACCCAGTGGCTTTTTGTAGCCAGGATTCCCCAATTTCTCTAGGTGTCCTCGGGAGACATGTGATAATTATTGTTCAGATCTACGAATGAGGTATTCCCAACGGATTTCTAGGCATCCGAAAAGGTCTGAACTGCGTTCGAGGCTCCGGATACGAACTTCTGTGGAGGGACAACACGATGAGTACGCGCCTTCGAGTTTGCGCCGTCATTGCAGCGATGATTTGTTTGGTTCTCGCGATCCCCGCCAACGTCGGGGCGCAAGGGGCTCAGCAGGCCGGCAAGATTTCCATCGCCGTGCCCACAGTGTACCTCGTCCGGGCGTCGCAACAGGTTAACGCTTCTCCCTCCAATCCCGTTTATTGGGGCGACGTGGTGAATACGGGCCACCTGGCCCGAACCCGAATCGCGTTGACGGATGGCTCGATCCTGAACGTAGGCTCGGATTCCAATTTGACCATTACGAAGCACGATGCCTCCGCCCAGCAGACCGACCTTGAATTGAACTATGGTCGCGTGCGCGCCAAGGCCGTAAAGCTCGTGAAACCGGACGCGCACTTTCAGATCCGCACTGCCGTGGGCGTCGCCGGTGTCGTCGGCACGGAAATGATTGTCTCCTTCGAAACTTCGGAGGAGAGCGGGGCTGAAGCGCCTCCCCCGACACCCGGAGCGAATGACCGCCGCAAATTGAGTTTGCTCTGCATGGAGGGGATCTGCAAACTGTGCGACCTGGCGTTGAATTGCGTGATCATGAAGGGCGGCGAGTTTTCCGCGATCCGCGGCAATTCCGCCCCCTCGCAGCCTGCACCGATAACACCCGTGAACGTCACTCAGGCCGTTAATTCGACCAACACCACGGGAGCCGGAGTGTCGGGCGCTGCTTCAAGCGCTGGAGGGGCCACGGGTGGAACGATCGCGGGAGTCACCGGGGCTGTGGGAGCCGGAGTGGCAGTGGGCGTGGTTCGCGCGGTGAGCAAGACTGCCACGTGCCCGACGCAACCAACTCAGCCAACCGGCGGCGTTGTGCGGCGCGGCGGCGCGCGATGCACAAGAATCGTGACTGGCAATGGTGGCGTTGCGATCAACGGTCAGAGGACGCCTTAGATTTTTCGGCGTCCCCGGTACTTTCCAGAATACGTGTGATTCAACCGCGGAGTTTATTCTCGCGCTTCCCCAGATGCGAACGAACGCCTGCGCGTTCGTCTTCCGAAAACTCCTCAGAAGCGCAGAACCATGCT
>JBAWGF010000309.1:0-3107 GCA_049592615.1 Candidatus Acidiferrales bacterium | reverse complement strand
CCATAGATGTGATACCCGTTCTGCTCCCAGAATCCCGGCAGATCCTGCGCCATGAATTCGAGCCCTCGCACCCATTTCACGCTCTTCCACGCATACAAATGCGGCACCACCAATCGCACCGGGTACCCATGTTCCTCCGGCAGCGGCTCGCCATTGTGATTCAGCGCGAACAGAGTTGTAGGCCGCAACAAATCCGCGAGCGGGACATTCGACGTGTACCCATTCTCGCCCAGCACCATCACGTATTTCGCCTGCGGCTTTGCCTGAATCAATTTCATCACTTCCGCAAACGGGACGCCTTCCCATCGCACGTCGAACCGGCTCCAGCGCGTCACGCAATGCATATCCGCGACAACTTCCTTCATCGCCAGCCGCGTAAATTCTTCCCACGTGAGCCGCAGCGGTTTTTCGACCAGCCCTTTGACGCGAAAATCCCAAGTCTTCGGGTCAAACCGCGGCACGTCGCCTTCATGCAGTACAGGCCACTTCAGCGTGGCCGACTGTCCCGGAGGCAGCCGCCCCACGTCGCGCATCGCCCGTTCGAGCTGCTTCCGCTCATTCCCTTCACCAAAAATCATTCGGCTCACCCCGTAAACACGCTCAATTTTATTCCACCTCCACCACAATCCCGCCCACAAATCGCGCCGCAACGTTGTACACCGCAGCGCCGATTCCGCCAAGGACGGCGCCTATGAAAGCGAACAGCACCGGAAACAGAACGATCGAAAGCCCGCTGAACAGCACACGGAAGAAAGCGGGAAGTGGATGCGCAGCGTTTTCAGGAAAAGGAACCACCGAAAAAACAACGCTGAAAATCGCTCCTTCCAACACTCCTAAGGCTCCGTAACAAATGGCTCCCATTTTCATCACTGATAGCGGCTCAAATCTCTTGATTTTTCTCATGATCCCTCCCCAGCATAGTCTAGGCCATAATGGCCGGGCGCGAAGCTACAATAGGACACCGCCGATGAATGCCGCCGTTCTGCACGCCTTTGGAAAGCCGCCACGCTTCGAGCAATTCGCGGAACCGTTCGCGAGCGAAGGCGAAGTCGTCGTGCACGTTCTCGCCGCCGCGCTGCATCCCTCCACTCGAGCCGTAGCGAGCGGCTCCCATTATGCCAGCCCGAAGCAACTCCCTGCCGTCTGCGGCCTGGATGGCTGCGGCCGCCTCGACAACGGCAAGCGCGTTTACTTCGGCGGGCCTCGGCCGCCGGGCGGCACCATGGCCGAGCGCTGCGCAGTGCCGCGGGCGCGTTGCTGGCCTGTTCCCGACCGCCTGGATGATGCCACGGCCGCGGCCATCGTCAACCCGGCGCTTTCGTCATGGCTTCCGCTAGTGTGCAGCGCGCACCTTGCGCCGGGCGAGACCGTCTTAATCCTCGGCGCAACCGGCACCGCCGGCAAGCTCGCGATACAGATTGCCAAATTCCTCGGCGCGGGACGCGTCGTAGCGGCCGGACGCAACGAAAAGGTGCTGAGCACCCTGCGCGAATTGGGCGCCGACGCAACCGTCTCGCTTGCCCTGCCGGATCAGCAATTGGTCCGAGCATTCGCAGACGCGGGTGGCGGCAATGGCTACAACGTGATCGTGGACTATCTTTGGGGCCGCCCCACCGAATTGCTTCTCGCTGCTCTTACGCGCGCTGAGTTCCTCGTCGAGCCATCAAACGTTCGCCTGCTTCCGATTGGTGAGAGCGCCGGGCCTGCAATCTCGCTCCGTGCTGATGCGTTTCGCAGCGCGGGGCTAGCAATCCCCGGCGGCGGATTTCCGGCTCCGAACGTATTTCTCGACATCTACAACCAGCTCATGGCCCTCGCCGCGGACGGCAAGCTGCGTATCGAAGCGGAGCGCGTCCCGCTCGCCGATGTCGAAAGCGCCTGGCAGCGCACTGACCTGCATGGTCGTCGGCTTGTCTTCATTCCTTGATCGCCGCGCAGCTCCTCAAGTTTTGGCCGGCGACGCTGCTCGTCTGATATTATGGCTTTCGAGTTATTCGCGAGTTACACCAAGGAGTGCTCTTGCCGGCGCGCATCCTCAGCGGCAGCGTCATTCGCGATGAAATCTACGGCGAGCTTGCCGGCGAAATTGCCGCGCTCGCAGCCGCGGGAATTCGTCCGGGACTCGCCGCGGTTCTCGTCGGTGAAAATCCCGCCTCGAAGATCTACGTCAAGAGCAAGATCGCCGCTTGCGAGAAACTTGGCCTTGCAAGCTTTCACGTCACGCCGCCCGCCACGAGCACAACCGCGGAGCTACTCGCCATCGTCGAAGATTTGAACTGCCGCGACGACGTGGACGGCATTCTCGTGCAGTTGCCGCTGCCTTCGCAGGTGGACGCAAAAAAGATCCTCGAAGCCGTGGACCCGGCGAAAGATGTGGACGGCTTCCATCCCATCAACGTGGGGCGCCTGGTCGCGGGCCGTCCGCACATGGTGCCCTGCACGCCCGCCGGCGTGATGGAAATTTTCAAGCGTAGCGGCATTCCGCTCGAAGGCGCAAACGCCGTTGTCCTGGGACGCAGCGACATCGTTGGAAAGCCGATGGCACTGCTCTTGATGCACGCGAATGCAACCGTCACCGTTTGCCATTCGAAAACGCGCAATCTTCCCGAAGTCGCTCGCCGCGCCGACATCGTCGTCGCTGCAATGGGACGCGCCGCTATGATCACCTCTGACTACATCCGCCCCGGCGCGACCGTGGTTGACGTGGGCATCAACCGCATCACGCAAGCGGCGCAGGCGGAAAAACTCTTCGCACATTTTCCCGAGCGGCTCGCCGAGTTTCTCGCCAAAGGGACGGCGCTCGTCGGTGACGTTCATCCCGATGTCGCCGAAATCGCCGGAGCTTTGACGCCTGTGCCCGGCGGCGTCGGCCCGCTTACCATCGCCATGCTCATGAGCAACACAGTGAAGGCCGCCCGCTTGCGGCGCGGCTCTCGCGTACCGGCCGCTGCGGCCGTTCGGAACTGATGCGCTTCTATGCTTAAAGTCGGCCTCACCGGAGGAATCGCAAGCGGCAAGTCCACTGTCGCATCGTTGTTGCGCGACCACGACTGCCTCGTCCTCGCAGCCGATCCGCTCGGCCACGAGCTGCTCGAGCCCGGCCAATC
>JBAWGF010000308.1:0-1625 GCA_049592615.1 Candidatus Acidiferrales bacterium | reverse complement strand
GTATTTCACCCTGCGAGTGAATCGCACCCCAAAGAACTGAAGTAGGAAATTGACAGCAGGAGGCTCGATGTACGTACGCGAGCGTGAGGGCGGTGTCTGTCCGCATCTCGGCGCACTGACTCGGAGGGCGCATATGACTACTTTGATCGACACTCTGGCGATTAGAACTGACCGCAACCTATTGAAACCACAGGACGGGCGCCATGTCTAATCGTCACTCGATCCGGGGCTCAAGAATCATGCTGCGTGCGCGCCTACAAAATTCTGTACAGCGGCGCGCTTCAAGGCTTCCCTCAATTTCTAACCGCAACAAAACTGAATTAGAAATCGCTGCAACTGACTCAAAACAAAGGCCGCACGAAATTCTACCCGCAACAAATAGGGCCTGTTTCGGTTCGCCCCAACCTTCGAATTTCGAGACACCGTACGCGTCGCACGCGATGCATCGCAAACCCTTGCGTCATGCGCTGCCTCCCGCCTCTTCGGGATGGAGTTTTGCGCTACCCGGTGCTACCTTCTCTCTCGCAGACCTTCCCGAAAGAAATCAACTTCGAGGTGAACGGCGATGACGTGGGGCAAGCGTCGGGCAATCGTAGTCGTAGTAGTGATTTTGTTTTTCATTCTCATTATCTGGGCGGCCTCAAAGCCGGCTCATCTGGCCATGAATTCCGTTCTTGTGATTGACGCCAATGGTGAGATCGAAGAGCAGCGGGCTGCGGACATTTTCAGCGCGTTCAGCGGCACCATGGTGCCCGTGCTGCATGACTACGTGGACGCGATCGACACGGCTCGCACCGATCACCGCATCGCAGGCCTCGTGGTCCGCGTCGGACCGCTCGAGACCGGTTGGGGTAAGCTCGAGGAAATCCGCAGCCATCTGATCAATTTCCGCAAGAGCGGCAAGCCGAGCATCTGCTACCTCGGGTACGACGGGATCGGCAATCGTGAGTATTACATCGCGAGCGCCTGCAGCCAGGTATGGTTGCTTCCCACCGCTCCCGTCAGCATTCGCGGAATGATGGCGGAGGCGCTATTCCTGCGCGGATCGCTCGACAAATTGAAAATCGTTCCCGAGTTCTACCACGTCGCCGAGTACAAAACCGCGGGGAACATGTTCACGGAGAAAAAATTCACGGCGCCCCACCGTGAAGAAGTGGAATCGCTCCTGCACAGCATCTACAACCAGTACTTGACCGATGCTTCGGAGGCTCGCCTCATCAATCGCGCTGAATTTGAAAAGACCGTCATGCGCGGGCCGCTTACGTCGAGCGAAGCGGTCGAAAGCAAGCTTGTTGACCGGCTCGCCTACTGGGACCAGGTTCAGGATTTCTTCAAGATGCGCGGAGATGATTGGAACCCTGTGTCTCTCAACCGGTACCGGGCTTTCATAAAGACGACTTCCGGCGAAAAAATTGCGGTCGTGCATGCGAGCGGACTCATTGTTTCCGGCGGGTCCCAGAACACCCCGGGCGGCGGTTTCGTGATGGGCGGAGATTCCGTGGCGGCCGAGATCCGGCGCGCGAGGAAGGACTCGAGCATCAAGGCGATCGTCCTGCGGGTGGATTCGGGCGGCGGTTCGGCGGTCGCGAGCGAAGTGATTCGCCGGGAAGTCGAACTCGCGAAGG
>JBAWGF010000307.1:0-2617 GCA_049592615.1 Candidatus Acidiferrales bacterium | reverse complement strand
TCACGGTATCGCGCTTGCTTGCGGGGACGTGCGCGCCGATTGCCATGAGGGCATGGCGAAAAAGGACGCAAAAGGCGGAGACAGACTCGAGCATGATGCCCAGAAGCACTTTGTTCTTGTGCGGCGCGCAGAGAATCGCCTGGCGCAGCCGAAGCCAACCGGTACGCAATTCGCGTTCCACCTGAAGGCGATGGAGATCGAGCGGAACCTCGAACTTCGCAAGGAAATCATCGCCCAACAGGATGCGATGGTGATGCTTGATGTCGAGAAGCTCGATCGCGAAGACGTCCGCAGAACGGCGGAGCTCCTCCAGAGTGAAGATGAGCGGCGCGGGATGTCCTTCGCGATTCCACCATTCGGCGACCGAGTGTAGATGTTCCAGGTCGGCGGCTCCGGCCCGCGCGACGATGCAGAGAATGTTCAGGTCGGAGTGGCGCGCGATAAATTCTCCGGTCACGGCGGAGCCGTAGAGGACGACGGCGTCCAGGTTGTCTCCCGCAGCCGACTTCAATTTTTCGACGAGTTCTTTGAGTTTTGCTTCCATTTTTAGCTACCAGCTGCCAGTTGCGCCGCCTCCGCCGAACGAACCGCCTCCGAATCCACCGAAACCACCGCCTCCGCCTCCACCGCCTCCACCGCCGAATCCACCCCCGCCAAAACCTCCGCCGCCCATTCCACCACCAATCATGGGGCCAATCCACCAACCGCCCCCGCCTCGGCCGCGGCGATTGTAACGCGAGCCTGGCCCGGAGCCTCGGAACATAGAGAAGAAAATCAGGAACGCGACGATAATTCCAAAAATCAGTACCGGGAAGCCGTTCACGTGTTGCGTGCCCCGCGGGCGAACCGGTTCTGCGCCGGATAGCTTCACACCACTATCGGCAGCGATAACGTCCGCAATGCGGCGAGTCATCAGCAGTATGGCAGCGTCGTAGTTTCCCTCCTTTAGGAAAGGAACCGTTTCGCGACCGAACGCCCCGACTTTGCCGTCCGGGAGAATCGCTTCGAGGCCATAGCCGATCTCGGGTCTGTAAGTGCGATCCCCAATCGAATACAAGATCAAGACGCCGCGGGATGATTGCTTCGGACCGATTCCCCATTCGTGAGTGAGGATCATTGAAAAATCTTCGATTGAACGGCCTTCAAGCGACTTCACGGTAACGATCGCGATTTGCGCTTTGGCTTTCTGGTCCACTTCCGTACAGAGCGCGGTGAGCTGATCGCGGCCGCGCTGGCTCAGGACATTCGCGAAGTCGTTTACATAGCCACGGGGTTTGAGCTGTTCCGGTTTCTCAGCGCTGACGACCCCGGTGAGGAAAACAATTGCGCAGGCGAGAAGAGCCACCCTCCGGAGAAGTGTAGAGTTTGAGAGTGGGTAGGGTCGCATCGGGAAGAGGGTGTGGACGAAGTCATGGTAGAGCCACGGGGTGCGAGGTGTCAACGCGAACGCGAGACTTCGGGATTCGGCTGATTGTCACGAGGCGGGCGCGATGCTACACTCGCGTGTCCGTCTGTTCGGATACGCACGGCGGTGTTCGAGAGTGAACAGTACGCGCGTCGGAAATCCCATTTAACCGTGTTAATTCAAAGGGATACACGTGGCCGTTATTTTGCACCAAATAATACTTTTTGAAACAAACCATACTGCTCGCACGTTTCAGTAAGGTGGGGTCAAGGTCACAATTCGCATGTCATTCAGTGGGAGAGGAAAAACAACGATGAATTACAGGCTATCGCACGTGGCGGTTGCAATGATAGCGGCCGCATCGCTAATCGTCTCGCCGGTGTACGCGCAGACCCAGGGTATGCAGGGGCAGGCGCAAGATTCACCGCAGAGTCAACCGGCGAGCCAGCCGCAGGCGCAGCCTGCGACCGCGGCGACCTCGTCCCTAAACGTGCCGAAGGGACCGGATTATTCAAAGGGCAAATCGTTCTTCCCGAATTTCCTATCGCCCTTCTCGCCGGTCAGAATGGCGGAGCCGGTGCTGACCAACACACCGCGCCTGGATCAGTTGATTCAAAACGGCAAGCTGATGCTGAGCCTCGACGACGCGATCGCCATCGCGCTCGAAAACAATCTCGACATCAGCGTGCAGCGCTTCACGCCCTGGATTGCCGAGACGCAATTGCTGAAGGCTAAGGCGGGCGGAATCCCGCAGAGCGGAAGCTCGCAATCGGTGGTTCTCGGCTCGGGGCCCAGCGCGTCATTCGACCCCGTGTTTACTTCCAGTTTGAACTGGGCGCGCTCTTCGGTTCCCGTGAATAACCCGTTCATCTCGGGTACCGGGACATCCACATTGACGGCCTTAACGAACTACAGCGCGAACGCGAATTTTGGATATACGCAAGGGTTCCACACGGGCACGGCAGTTTCGATTTTTTTCGACAACAATCGCGCGTCGTCCACGTCCGGGGCAAACGCGTTCAACCCGTCCGTGCAATCCACAATGACCTTCACGATCTCGCAGCCGCTCCTGAGCGGGTTCGGGATTCTGCCGAATACGCGGTTCATTCTCGAAGCGAAGAACACGCTGAAGGTGGCCGAATCCGTATTAGCGCAGCAAGTGATCGCGACAATCACCCAGGTTGAAATTGATTATTGGGAACTGGTGTACGC
>JBAWGF010000306.1:0-3827 GCA_049592615.1 Candidatus Acidiferrales bacterium | reverse complement strand
GAGTTATAGCGTCCCAAAGGAGTGATAACTCTGGCATTTCTTGAACTGAGAACGTGTACATCTCCTTCGATACGACATCGGTTTCTGCGCCGATGGACCGGGCAAACAGTTCCGTCTCCTCGAAAATCGGAAGTCGAATCTCGCGATAATTGTAAGATTCGAAGACGTTGCGCGCCGTCTGCTCGAACCAATTCCATAGCGACGAATCCGGCGGCAGAATGTCGCGCGTTCCTTTGATCGCCCGAAATTGTTTGCGTTCCGTCACTTCGTCCCTTCGGCCCTGTACGTTTCCTTATACTCGACGTACCGCTGAGCATACGCATCAATCGATTCCAAATCCGCTGCCGCCAGCGCGCGTCGAAATTTTCCCGGGTGGCCCATGAAGAGGCTCCCGGGCGGCACTTCGGTCCCTTCGGGCACGAGCGTCCCCGCCGCGACGATGCTTCCCGTGCCGATTTTCGCGCCATTCAAAATGATGCTCCCCATTCCGATCAAGCATCGCGACTCGATCGTGCAGCCGTGCACGACGACGCCGTGGCCGATGGTGACACCGTCGCCGAGGATCAGCGGATGCGCCTCACGCATCACGTGCAGCACCGAGCCGTCCTGAACGTTCGTCCGCGCTCCGATGCGGATGTAATGGACGTCGCCGCGAATGACCGTGCACGGCCAAACGCTCGAATGCTCGCCGATCGAAACGTCGCCGATGACGACGGCCTGCGGATCGATGTAAGCGGTCGCAGCGATTTTCGGTGTGCGCCCGCGATACGTGCGAATCAACTCATTGCTCCTCGGAGTCCAACAGAGTCACGAAGGATTTTGCGCTCATGAAAGACGAAAGGCGAAAGTAGCACACGCCCGAAAGGCTGACAAGGAGTGTAGGACAGGCGTCCGCGCCTGCACTACATGATTTGCACAAGCGGCTTGGTCGCGGCGGAAGCGTTGACGGTCGCAAGGCGCGCGACGACGTTGCGAGCCATCGCATAAATGCTCTTGCCGCCGGGGGCGTCTTCGCCGAGGGACGCGACGGGCTTGCCCGTGTCGCCGCCGATGCGGATTTGCGGATCGATTTCAATTTCGCCGAGGAACGGAACCTGGAACATTTTCGCCATCATCGCGCCTTCGCCGTGCCCGAATACGTCGATGCGCCCCTGGCAGTGAGGGCAATTGAAGTAGCTCATGTTTTCGACGACGCCCAGGATTTCGACGCTGACCTGTCGAAACATTTCGATCGCCTTGCGCACGTCGGCGAGCGACACAATCGATGGCGTCGTTACGACGACCGTGCCGGTGACTGCGACACTCTGAATCAACGTCAGCTGGACGTCGCCTGTTCCCGGCGGCAAATCCACGATCAGATAGTCGAGCTCGCCCCACTGGACGCTGCGCAGAAATTGCTGGATGACGCTGTGAAGCATCGGGCCGCGCCAGATCAGCGGCTTGTCGCCCGGGTTGAGCAGGCCCATCGAAATCATTTTCACGCCGTAGGATTCGACCGGGATGATCGTTTTCTCGTCGATGGCCTTGGGCTGCTCGGTGGTGCCGAGCATGACGGGAACGTTTGGGCCATACACGTCTGCGTCCAGCAGTCCGACGGTCGCACCCATATTGCGCAGCGCGATGGCAAGATTCACCGCGACGGTCGTCTTGCCGACGCCGCCTTTGCCGCTCGCGACTGCAACCAAGTTTTTTACGCCCGGGATAGGTGCTCGACCAGCGGCCGGTGCAGGTGGCATGAACTTCCTCTCTGATGGTTGAAATTCGCTTCGATTGCTGGAAAGCGATCCGTGCAATCTCCAATCATAGACTGGCATCCCGGCAGCGGCAAGGTGTTCCGCCTGCACGCGTCGAGTCGCACGGAATATCGCATCGGTGGCTTTGCGCGGGGCCACGCAAGCCGCTAGAATGGACTGTCGGGCTTTGCAGGATGTGAGAGGCAGTCCTGCCACTCGGGACTGCTTTTGTTTTGTTCGGGAGCGGCGAGCCGCGCGTGCTCGCAGAGAGCATCTAAATCAGAGCGCTATGGAAGTTGAAAAACTTATAGACAGCGTCGTTGCGCGTTTCATCGGGACGAAGCACGAGCGCGATATCAAGCAGATCCAGCCGCTCGTTGGCGAGATCAACGCGCTCGAACCGGAGATGAAGCAGCTCGCGGACTCTGACTTTGCAGCTCGTACGGCCGCGCTGCGTGCGGAAGTGCAAGAGCGCATGCAGGGAATCGAAGAGCCCAGCGATCCGCACTACAAAGAGCAATATAAGAGACAGCTTCAGGAAGCTCTCGAGCCGTCGCTGATTCCTGCGTTTGCGCTCTGCCGCGAAGCAGGCCGCCGCACGCTTGGGATGCGCCACTTCGACGTGCAGCTCATCGGCGGAATCGTGCTGCATCAGGGCAAGATCGCAGAGATGAAAACGGGTGAAGGAAAAACGCTCGTCGCCACGCTCCCTGCGTATTTGAATTCGCTCACGGGCCGGGGCGTCCACATCGTGACCGTGAACGACTATCTCGCCCGGCGCGACGCCGAATGGATGGGCCCGATCTACAAGCTGCTGGGTCTCACCGTCGGCGTCATCGTACACGATCTCGATGACGAATCTCGCCGCGCTGCGTATGGCGCGGACATCACGTACGGCACGAACAACGAATTCGGTTTCGACTACCTCCGCGACAACATGAAATACGATCTGAAAGATTGCGTCCAGCGCGGACACCACTTCGCGATCGTGGACGAAGTCGATTCCATCCTCATCGACGAGGCTCGCACTCCGCTGATTATTTCCGGCCCCGCCGAAGAATCCACCGACAAATATTATCGCGTGGACAAAATCATTCCCAAGCTGATCAAGGACATCGACTACACGCTCGACGAAAAGCAGCGCACCGCGACGCCCACCGAAGAAGGCGTTTCCAAAGTCGAGCGCCTGCTCGGCCTCGGCAATCTCTACGACCCGGCGCACATGGAAATGATTCACCACGTTTTCCAGGCGCTGCGCGCGCACACGCTGTACACGCGCGACGTGGACTACGTCGTGAAGCCGGACGGCGAAGTCGTCATCGTGGACGAGTTCACCGGCCGCCAGATGCCGGGCCGCCGCTGGTCCGATGGTTTGCACCAGGCGGTCGAAGCCAAAGAAAACGTGAAGATCGAGCGCGAAAACCAAACGCTCGCCACCATCACGTTTCAAAATTACTTTCGCATGTACAAAAAACTCGCCGGGATGACCGGCACCGCCGACACCGAAGCGCCCGAGTTTGACAAAATCTACAAACTCGAAGTCGTCTCCATCCCGACCAACGTTCCGCTGATCCGCATCGAAAATTCCGATGTCGTGTACCGCACCGAAGCCGAAAAATTCGAAGCGACCGTCAACGGCATCCTTCAAGAAGACGGCTCTCGCGCGGGCGGCATTCGCCAGCTTCACGAAAGCGGCCAGCCGGTGCTGGTCGGCAGCATCTCGATCGAAAAATCCGAAAAAATTGCCGAGCATTTGAAAAAGGCCGGCATCCCGCACCAGGTCCTGAACGCGAAACAGCACGAGCGCGAGGCAAAAACCATCGCGCAAGCGGGACGCAAAGGCGCCGTCACCGTTTCCACTAACATGGCCGGCCGCGGCACCGACATTCTGCTCGGCGGCAATCCCGAGGCCATGGCGCGCGAACATTGCCTGAAAAATAAAATCGCCATGCCGTACGCTCCCGCCGGAGCCGTGATCGGCGCGGCACCCGGCAGTGAAACTCCCGCGCAGGCCGACGCTCCCGGCGGCAACGGCGCGGGCGCGGCTACCTCCGCTGCCATGGTCCTGTTCCAGCAGGAGGGGAAGATCTACCA
>JBAWGF010000305.1:0-20968 GCA_049592615.1 Candidatus Acidiferrales bacterium | reverse complement strand
AGCGATCGGAGCCGGCGTCGGCGCCGGAGCCGGCACGGTGATTCAAGTGGCCACCCGGGGGAAACAGGTTCAAATCCCAGCGGAAACGAGACTGGACTTCCAACTCGAACAGCCATTAGCAATCACTGTCATGCCGCGCCCCACTCTTCCGGCGAAGCTGGCGGCTCAATCCGCAGCCCCCTGACGGCCGGGAACGATTCACGTTTCATTCGCTTTTTGTTTTTCCTGCGTTCTAAAGGACCCGGCAACTTTGCGCTTCTCATTGCTTGCACCCTCGCCTCGCGTTGATTACCATTACCAACGCACACTCTGATGCTCGGCGAAACGATTTCTCATTACCGGATCCTCGACCCCCTGGGAAGCGGCGGCATGGGGCAAGTCTTTCGAGCCGAAGATACGCGGCTCGGCCGTTCGGTCGCTTTGAAATTCCTGTCGGGGGAACTCGCGAGGGATCCATCCGCGCTGGAGCGGTTTCAGCGGGAGGCGCGCGCCGCGTCGTCCCTGAATCATCCGGGCATCTGCACGATCTACGACGTGGGCGAGCACAACGGCCAGCCGTTTCTCGTGATGGAATTACTCGAGGGCCAGACGCTTCGCGAGCGGATCGCAGGGCGTCCGCTCGCAATGGATTCCCTGCTGGAAATCGGGATTCAGATCGCGGACGCACTCGAAGCGGCAAATGCCCGCGGCATCGTGCATCGCGATATCAAGCCTGCCAACATCTTTGTGACGAATCGCGGGCAGGCTAAGATCCTCGATTTCGGGCTTGCGAAGCAGGCGGCAGCACCGCGCGTCGCCGAAGCGATTGGGGCGGGCGTCACAGGCACGCAAGCGACGTCCGACAATTTGTTCCTCACGAGCCCCGGATCTGCACTTGGCACCATCGCGTATATGTCGCCCGAGCAGGCGCGCGGCGAAGCGCTCGACCCGCGCACCGATCTATTCAGCCTCGGCGCGGTATTGTACGAAATGGCGACAGGCCAGACAGCATTCAACGGCAACACCTCCGCAGTGATTTTCGACGCAATCCTGAATAAGACTCCAGCCGCCCCATCGTCACTGAATCCAAGTGTTCCGCCGAAGCTTGAGGAAATCATCGCCAAAGCCCTCGAGAAAGACCGCGAGATGCGATATCAGACGGCGGCGGAGTTGCGCGCGGATTTGAAGCGACTGAAGCGCGACACGGATTCAGCAAAGGTCTCGACGTACACTTCGACCGCGTGGCCGGCCGCCAGTTCCGGGCCAAGATCGGGATCCGCCGCGGCCCAGCCGGTGGCACCCGGATCGGCCGGAGTGACGGCGGCAATATCTCTGCGACGCGGGATCCACTGGGGAGTGTGGATAGGCGGCACGATTGTTCTGGTCGCAGTCGGCGTCATCGCTGCGCTCGTGTGGCACTTCCGCGTCGGACATCGCGAAGACGCGTCCACATTCGGGCAGATGATGATTTCGCCTGTTACGTCAACCGGGAACATCCATTCCGACGTAATCTCAACCGACGGCAAGTGGATTGCGTACGTGCAGGATGACAAGGCGGGTCATGGCATTTGGGTCCGGCAATTGGTTACGGGAAGCACGGCGCAGGTGGTCCCGGGTTCGCCGGGAGAAATAGCAGGACTCACCTTTTCGCCCGACAGCAACTATCTTTTTTTCATCAAGCGCGATGAGTCCCTCGGGCTCGGGACGCTTTTTCAAGTGGCCTCGCTTGGCGGCACACCCCGGCAATTGATTGTGGACGTGGATAGTCCGATCAGCTTTTCGCCCGACGGCAAACGATTTGTGTTCGTGCGGCAAGCCAGCAAAGCGAAAACATCCAACCTCATCATCGCCAACACCGATGGAATGGGTGAAAAGACACTGGTGACTTTGCATGATCCGGCCAGATTCTCGGGTGAGGGCCCCGCATGGTCTCCGGACGGCAAGCGCATCGCTATTTCGGAAACGGCCGAAGGCGATTTTCAGAAATACACAATCGAGACGATTGCCACGGATACGGGCGCGAAAACGCGGCTCGGGACACGCAATTGGAGCTATCCCCGGCAAATGGCCTGGCTCCCGGGTGGATCCGGCATCGTATTTTCCGCAGCCGTCGATAAGATGAGCGCGAATCCTCAGCTCTGGCAACTGAGCTATCCGGATGCGGAAGCGCGGCGAATTACGAACGACCTGAATTTTTACACAGGCACAAGCGTAACTGCGGACGGCTCGGCCCTGGCAACCGTTCAGGTCTCGCTCGTCGCAAGTCTGTGGGTCACGAACTTCGGAAGCGCCGAGTCCTTTTCGTCACCGCATCAAGTCACGAGCGGTGTCGGACGTGCGGACGGCGTGGGTGGCGTTTCCTGGGCTCCGGGAGACAAAATTCTTTACGGCTATTACGCTGGCGGTTCTTTGCGATTTGCCACCTCTGCGCCGGATGGCACAAATCTTCACGACCTCTCGCTCAACGTCGTCGGAGCTGCGTGGCCGACCGCCTGCGGCGATGGTCAACGCTTTGTTTTCGCCGCGCGCAACCAAGCTCAAGGCGTTTCCGTTTGGCGCGCTGATCTGGATGGCGGCAACGTGAAGCAAATCACGACGGGCAACCTTGATGTCCTGCCCGACTGTTCCCCCGACGGCAAATTCGTTGTCTATTACGACGCGTCAGGCGACGGGCGATTAATGAAGGTCAGCATCGACGGAGGTGGGCCGGTTGATGTAACGAAAGGGCCGCTTTGGTCCGCGCGCATATCGCCCGACCAGGATTCCCTTGCCGCCTTCTACCTACCCGATCCGGGCAAGGGCCCGAAGCTAGCCATCATAGGGATACAGGGCGGCGAAATCCGAAGGGTTTACGATCTTCCTCCCGAAGTCCTGAGCGGAGCGGAAGGTGGCCACAAACTCGAATGGACGAAAGACGGGCGGAATGTTCTTTATGCCGTGAACAAAGAAGAAGTCACGAGCTTTTGGGCTCAGCCGATTTCACCCGCCGGAGTTCCGCCTGCCACTCCCAAGCGACTCGTGAGTTTCCCCCCTGAAAGCCGGATCTGGTCCGCAGCGCTTTCTCCCGACGGCAAGAAAATCATATACTCGAGCGGCCGTGACATTACGGATGCGGTCCTAATCTCGCACTTCCACTAGCATTCGATCTCAGCGGAGAAGAAATGAAGATTTCACGTCGAGATGTCCTGAAAACCGCCTCGATTGCCTCTGGAAGCGTCGCCGCCGATGCCCTTTTGGGAAAATCCGCCGCCGGACGCTGCCACGACCCATTGCAGTCGCAGCAGTCGTTGCCACCCGCCTTTGACAAGCTCGAACCTCTCGGTAATCGCGCGAAGCCGATTCGCGCGGAGGAATATCAGGGCCGGATCGCACATGCACAGCAATTGATGGCGGATTCGAAGCCCGCGCTCGACGTGCTCTACGTCACTCCCAGCACATCGCTCAGGTATTTCACAGGAATCCGTTGGTGGCCGAGCGAGCGCCTGCTCGCTCTGCTCGTCCCTCGAAAGGGTGACCCGACGCTTATCTGTCCAGGGTTTGAAGAAGGCCGCTTGCGCGAAATCCTGCGCTGGCCCATGGAAATCCGAGTCTGGCAGGAGGACGAGAGTCCTTACTTGCTGGCTGCAAAGTGGCTTGCGGACCGAGGGATTCGTGCGGGCCATGTGGGAATCGAGGAGACGACGCGCTATGTGTTTTTCGACGGCTTGCGCCATGCCGCACCCGCGCTCGATTACACGAGTGCCGATCCCGTGACCTCCGTTTGCCGCATGCAAAAGAGCGTGCATGAGCTCGAATTGATGCGCCTCGCGTGCGAGGCCACCTGCAACGTCTATCGCGCCACGTTTGCTTCGCTGCGCGAAGGGATGAAGCAGAGCGAGGTCGCCGACATGGTTGCGCGTGGCTATGCCCGCATGGGCCTGGTAGGAGATGCGTCCGTGCTGTTCGGATCGGCGGCGGCAGCGCCTCACGGAACTCGCGAGAATCGGACGCTGCGTGAGGGAGACGCCGTTCTGATTGACGACGGGACAACTGTGGAAGGCTACCAGTCAGACGTCACTCGCACGGGCGTGTTCGGGAAGCCCTCGGAAAAACTTCAGCGTGCTTTCGAAATCGTGCGCAAGGCGCAGGACGCGGCGCTCGCCGCTGCCATCTCCGGCAGAGAATGCGGGTCCGTGGACGACGCGGCACGCACAGTCATCACCGAGGCCGGCTTCGGCCCTGGCTACAAATCCTTCACGCATCGCCTCGGCCACGGAATCGGAATGGACGGCCATGAGTGGCCCTATCTCGTACACGGGAACCGCACGATTTTAAAGCCGGGCATGACCTTCTCGAACGAGCCGGGGATCTACATTGCCGGAGATTACGGATTGCGATGCGAAGACGACATGGTCATCTCCGAAACGGGCGCAGCGCGGTTGCTGACGCCGGGTTTTCAACCTTCGCTGGAAAATCCCCTCGGCTAACGGCGGCCCAGCATTTTGGAATTTCCGCTGCAAAAGTCCACGATCCTCGCTTCCGACCAAAAACGCTCGGGGCCGTGTTCGCGCGAGATGAAGCCGCAATGCCCGCCATACTGCGGCGCGACAAACGTGATTTGCGGATTCTCGCGAATGGCCGGTTTCTCAAACGATCGAATGGGAACGAACGGGTCATCCTCCGCAGTCAGGATGAGCGCCGGAATTCGAATTCGGCCGGCCACTCGCCCTGCGCTCGAGCGCGCGTAGTAATCATCTGCATTCTCGAAGCCGCAGAATCGGGCCGTGACAAATTCGTCAAACTCACGGACAGTGTGAACCGGATTCAATTGAACCGCGGCATAGCGGTCCGGAAAAAGACTGGCCTTATAACGCATCCGCCGCTTCAGACCGCGGACGAAGTGCCCCTCGTAAATAAAATTGCGCGGCTCGGCCAGTGCATCCGCACAAGCTGCCAAATCGAGCGCGGGGGCCACGGTCGCCACCGCGGACAACTCGCGCGGCGCGGCGTCACCGAATTCAGCCGCCATTTTCAGAACGATATTGCCGCCCATCGAAAACCCGGCGGCGAACATTTCGGGCAAGCCGTCCCGTTCAATCAATTCGGTAATTACGACGCGAATGTCGCAGCTGAGACCTGAATGATAAAGTGTCGGCGTCAATTTCTCGGTGCCGCCGCAGTTTCGCTGATTCAATCGGATGGCGTTGAATCCGGCGACATATGCTTTCTCCGCCGTGCCGCTCATGTAGTTCGATTCGCTCGACCCCTCGAGCCCATGGAGCAGAACGAGCGTGGGATGCTCGCGCGGTGTTTTCTGCCAATGACAATTGCCAAGGACCTGCGTTCCGGGTTCGGTCTCGAACAACCGCGGTACGCTCCGGATCAACTGCGGGAATTCGCGCGGCCAGAACGCAGAGCCGAGCGTCATCGCGTGCGGATTGCGGAATGGCCTGAATGGAATGAAATCTTTCACCGCGCTCCATGGTAGGGATTTCGCACCGTTCGCGCAACCCAGCCGCTCCGGGCCTCGGCTTGATTTCGGCTGGTGATGCGCCTAAAATGGCTGGTTTAATGATGAGGGTCATCCGCTACAAGATAATCGTCCCGCAGCCCGGCGCGTCGCGCTGGGCTGATGTGTTTATGGACGCCTTTCGGGCGAATAGGAGAAACGGTGATTGATAAGTCCATTCCGGAGGCACTGACGTTTGACGACGTCCTGCTCCTACCGGGGAAATCGTCAGTGCTGCCCACGCAGGCAGACACTCGAACGTGTCTTTCGCGCAAGATCGCGCTGAATATTCCCATCGTCGCGGCGGCCATGGATACTGTGACGGACTCGCGGCTGGCGATCGCGATTGCGCGGCAGGGCGGCATCGGTTTTATCCACCGCAACATGTCAATCGACCGCCAAGCGGAAGAAGTGGACAAAGTGAAGCGCTCGGAGAGCGGGATGATCGTGGACCCGGTCACGATCGCTCCGGAGATGTCAGTGCGTCAGGCGCTCGACATCATGACGAAGTACAAAGTTTCCGGTTTGCCCGTGACTCGCGGGCCGCGCCTCGTCGGAATTCTTACGAACCGCGACCTTCGCTTCGAGCGAAATCTCGATCAGCCCGTCAACGCCGTGATGACGAAGGACAATCTCATCACCGTTCCCGTCGGCACGACGCTCGAAGCCGCCGAGCGGCTCCTCCAAGAGCATCGCATCGAAAAACTTCTCGTTGTGGATAAGGATTTCAACCTCAAGGGGCTCATCACCGTCAAAGACATCCAGAAGAAACTCGAATTCCCCTTGGCCACGAAGGACGAGCACGGCCGATTGCGAGTCGGCGCGGCCATCGGCGCTACGGGGGACTATCTCGAACGCGCGCAAGAGCTGGCTCGCGAAAAGGTGGACGTCCTCGCGATCGACACGGCGCACGGGCACACGTCGCGCGTGATGGATGCCATCCGCGAGATGAAGCGCAAGGTCCCGGAAATGCAACTCGTGGCCGGAAATGTCGCGACGGCCGAAGGCAGCCGCGACTTGATTTCGCTCGGCATCGATGGACTCAAGGTCGGCATCGGCCCGGGTTCGATCTGCACGACGCGCGTCGTGACTGGCGCAGGCGTGCCGCAAATCACGGCCATCATGGAATGCTACGGCGCAGCGAAAGGAACGGGCGTGCCCTTGATCGCGGACGGCGGAATCAAGTTTTCTGGCGACATCACAAAAGCGATTGCCGCGGGCGCCGCAACGGTGATGATCGGCGGACTCTTTGCAGGCACGGAAGAATCCCCCGGGGAGACGATTCTCTACCAAGGACGCACGTTTAAATCGTACCGCGGCATGGGATCGATCGGCGCGATGGAAGCGGGATCGGCGGATCGCTACTCTCAGGAAGCTGCCGAGCGTGGAAAATCGGTGCCCGAAGGCATCGAAGGTCAGGTGCCCTACAAAGGGCCGCTTTCCGCCCTTGTCGATCAGCTCGTCGGCGGGTTGCGCAGCGGCATGGGATATTGCGGCGCCTCGAATTTGGCCGAGCTTCAAGAGAAGAGCCGGTTCATTCGAATTTCACAAGCGGGCCTGCGGGAAAGCCACGTTCATGATGTCATCATCACGCGCGAAGCCCCGAATTACCGGTTGGAATAATGACGCCTTCCATCAGAAAGACATTCGCGGCGATTCGAGTCCGCGCGGTACAGGCGCGATAGAATGCGCTGGCTGAAACTCTGGTTGCCGGCAATTCTGTGGGCTGTCGTCATTTCGGGTTTTTCCACCGGACTATTCACTTCGGAACACACGAGCCTGATCATTCTCCCGTTCCTTCGCTGGCTGCTTCCGCACGCGACGGAGGCGACGCTTGCAACAATTCACATGTTCATCCGAAAGTCGGGACACTTCTTCGAATACTTCATCCTCAGCCTCCTGATCCTGCGGGGAATACGCGCCGGGAGACGCGATGCGCGCCTCGGTTGGGCGGTTGTGGCGATTGCGCTCGTGGCCGGCTATGCCTCACTCGATGAATTTCACCAGTCTTTCGTTCCGGGCCGGACGGCCGCGGTCGCGGACGTCCTTCTCGACACGGCCGGCGGAATCGCCGCGCAGGCCGTTGCGGCGCTTTTTCTGTTGTGGGGCGACGTGCGCAAACGTCAACGCGTCAGCGCCGCGAAACCTGCGGAAGCGGATGCGGCGCACCCAGACTGAAGTTCGGATCACACAAAGAGGAGACAACCATGATTTGCCGGTTCTTTCGGTTTTCGCTGTTGGCCACTTTCCTGATTCTGACGTTCTCTTCCCTTTCACGCGCGGCTGATCCCCTGCACTACAAACTGGCTTTTGAGCAGCCCAATACGCATTTGATGGACGTTTCGATCAACGCGGCGGGGCTGCAAGGCGCCTCCGTTGAATTCGCGATGCCCGATTGGGCTCCCGGCTCTTACAACATCGAAAACTACGCGGCAAACGTCCAGCGATTCCGCGCAAGTGCGCCGGAAGGAAAATCGCTTGCCTGGAGCAAAGTGGACAGCCAGACGTGGCGGGTCGAGCTTGCCGGTTCGAGTGCAGTTACGGTCGAATACCAGATTTTCGGCAACACTCTCCAAAACAACCAGGCACAATACAACGATCGTCACGTGTTTATCGGCGGACCTGCCGTGTGGATGTACCTGGTCGGCGCAAAGGAGCGGCCGGTTGATCTTTCGATCGAAGTTCCGCCGGGCTGGAAAATCGCGACCGGAATGGAGCACACGTCCGATCACACATTTCGCGCCGCCGACTTCAATTGGTTTACCGATCAGCCGCTCGAAATATCGAATTTCGCGCAAAAGGATTTTCAGGTGCTCGGCACAACGTACCACGTGATCGTGCACGACGTGGAAGGCCACAAGGATTTTTCGAAATTCACCGCGGACACGCAGAAGATTGTCGAAGCCATCGTGCCGATTTTCAGTCCGGTTGTGGGCGGAGAACAGGCCGCTCCATTCAAGGAATACTGGTTCTTGTTTCATATTTGGCCGAAATCGGGCGGCGGGCTCGAGCATTTGAATTCGACGCAGATTAACTTCCGTACCGATTGGGATGACACGGGGCCGGCAACCTATCATCAGGGAGGCACGACGCAATACGAACTGAAGCTTTTTGTGACCTCGCATGAGTTTTTCCACGCGTGGAACGTGAAGCGGCTGCGGCCAAAGCCGCTCGGACCGTTTGATTATTCGCAAATGGTGCACACGCCGTCGCTCTGGATTTCCGAAGGGCTGACGAGTTACTACGGCGCTCTGGCGCTCGCGCGCGCCGGACTGATCTCGCCGCAGAAATATCTCGATGACATCGCCAGCCTGATCACGCAATTCGAAGCCGAGCCGGGACGGCAGGAGCGAAGCATCGAGGATACGAGCTGGGATACCTGGTTTCCTCGCCAGCTCACGCAACGGGAAAACAATCTCGCGAACACGAATTATTCCTATTACGACGGCGGCCAGATTATGGGCCACATCCTCGACTTCGCCATCCGCCAGAAGACGGACAATCAGAAATCGCTCGACGACTGGATGCGGCTGCTCTATTCACGCTATGCCCTGCCGAAGCCCGGTTTTGAACCGGCCGACCCGGTTCGAGCCGCCTCTGAGGTGGCAGGCGGAGATTTGAGCGACATTTTCCGAAGGTACATCAGCGGCAAAGAGCCGATTCCCTACGAAAAGTATTTCGCCTACGCCGGAATCGCGGTCGAGAAGAAGGCCGATTCAAGCAAGCCATGGATCGGTCTGAGTACGACGAAGGAGGATGATGGCCGCACGACGATCAAGAACGTAATCCCCGGCGGCCCCGCTGAAGCTGCGGGACTCGACCGCAACGACACATTGATCGCCTTGGACGGCCATGCTGTGGACGCCGACGGCTTCGCCAAAGCCATCGGCGAGCGAAAGCCGGGAGATATGGTGCGCATCATGGTCCTGCGGCTGGGCGAAGTGAAAGAATGTCCGCTCACCATCGGGGCGAGCCCGTACGCTACTTATGCGCTGAAGCCGATCGAGCATCCGACCGACCAACAGAAGGCGATTTACAACGGCTGGCTCGGCATCAAGTAATCAGTTTCGCTGCGCGCAAAAAGCAAAAGGCCCGGTTCGATTTCTCGAGCCGGGCCTTTTTTTAAGTTTAGATCCGAATCTACTTTTCGGCAGCGGCTTCCTTCGCTTCCGGAGCCTCTTCCACTTTTTCCTTCCGAGCCTTCTTTTCCTTCTTTTTAAGCTCGGAGCCGATAAATTCGATGATCGCGAGCTCGGCGCCGTCGCCGATCCGCCATCCGGCCCGGATGATGCGGGTGTAACCGCCGGGACGATCGGCGAAACGCGGAGCGAGATCGGAAAAGAGTTTTTTCGTGGCTTCCGTAGTCTGGAGAAACGCGGCTGCCTGCCGACGCGCATGCAGGGAATCGCGCTTGCCGAGCGTAATCAGGCGTTCGGCCAGGGGACGAGTCGCTTTGGCGCGTCGAAGTGTGGTGTGGATGCGCTCCTTCTCGATCAGGTTCGTGACCAGGTTTCGCAGCACCGCGCGCCGATGCGCCGGTTGCTTTCCGAGCTTGGATCCAGAGATAAGGTGTCTCATGTCGAGTTCCGTGGCCTAGAGAGCCGTGGTCTCCTCCGAAGGCGGCGGAGCGGTCTGGCTCGGGAGCGGCGGCCAGATGATGCGGCCGTGCTCGTCGAATTTCATTCCCAGGCTCAAGCCCATCTTCAAAAGGATGTCCTTGATCTCGTTCAGTGACTTGCGCCCAAAATTTTTCGTCTTGAGCATTTCCGATTCGGTCTTCTGCACGAGTTCACGCAGGTTTTGAATGTTTGCGTTCTTCAGACAGTTGTATGAGCGCACCGAAAGCTCAAGCTCTTCGACCGAGCGGTCCAGGTACTCGAGCCGCGGGTCGTTGAAGCTCTCCACCACTTCTTCCGGAATTTCAGCCTGTTCTTCGAAGTTGATGAAGATGCTCATGTGATCTTTGACGAGTTTCGCGGCCAGGCCGATTGCATCCTGCGGCGTGATTGCGGCGTTCGTCCAAACTTCGAGCGTCAGCTTTTCGTAATCGGTCATCTGGCCCAGGCGTGCAGCCTCGACCGCGTAGTTGACCTTGCGCACCGGCGAGTGAACCGAATCGATCGGGATGTAACCTATCGGCAGGTCCTCGTCGAAATTGCGGTCGGCGGCAACATAGCCGCGGCCGTTCTTCACGCGCATCTCAAGCTCGAGCTTGCCGCCCTCGCTGACCGTCGCGATATAGACGTTCTTGTCGAGCACCGCGATGTCCGCGTCCTCTTCGATCTTTGCGGAAGTCACCGGCCCGGGAACGTCCACATTGAGAGTAATCGTCTTCGCCTGGTCGGTATTCAACTTCAGCGGAACCTGCTTCAGGTTCAAGATGATGTCGGTCGCGTCTTCCACGACGCCCGGAATCGGCGAAAACTCGTGCAGGACGCCTTCGATTTTCACCGCGGTGATCGCAGCGCCTTCGATCGAACTCAAAAGCGCGCGCCGCAGCGCGTTTCCGACCGTGGTTCCCCATCCGCGCTCAAACGGTTGCGCGGAGAATTTTCCGAATTTGTCGGTGAGTGTTTCCGGTTCTGCTGCAAGCCTTTTTGGTTTCTGGAAGCCCTTCCACATCTTTGTCTTCCTCCCGGCCCGCCCGCGGCGGACCCACGAACTTTGCTACGAAGTCAAAATTTGCGAGTTACTTCGAGTACAACTCGACGATGAGCTGTTCATTCATCGGCGGCGTCTGCACGTCTTCACGGCGCGGCAGCGCCACCACTCGCGCCTTGAAATTCTCCCGGTCGATATCGAGCCACGGAGCAACACCCTGTGACTGCGCCAGGTTGCGCGCCTCAAGAATCATCGCGTTCTGGTGCATCTTTTCCTTGAGCGCCACGTCGTCGCCCACTTGCACGAGGTAGCTCGCGATGTTGACCTTCTGCCCCTTCACGCGGATGTGGCCGTGGAGCACGAGTTGCCGGGCCTGCGAGCGCGAGCCGGCCAGCCCCATGCGATAGACCACGTTATCGAGCCGGCGCTCGAGCATCACCATCAGGTTCGACCCGGTCGGCCCCTTGGCCCGCTCCGCCTTTTCGAAATAGGTCCGGAATTGCCGCTCAAGAAGGCCGTACGTCCGCTTCACCTTCTGCTTTTCGCGCAACTGTACGCCGTAGCCAACCATCTTCGCCCGGCGGGACTGCCCGTGCTGCCCGGGGATGAAGTTGCGCTTCTCAATGGCGCATTTTTCCGTAAAACACCGGAGACCTTTCAGGAAGAGCTTCATCCCTTCCCTTCGGCACAGCCGGCAAACTGCTTCACGATGTCTTGCCAATTCCTTCTCTCCTTTTTATCGACTCCCCAAATTTCCTAAACGCGGCGGCGCTTCGGCGGACGGCAGCCGTTATGCGGCACCGGCGTGACGTCTTTGATCGCGTTGATGTGCAGCCCCGAAGTTGCCAGCGCTCGCACGGCCGATTCGCGTCCCGCGCCCGGCCCCTTCACGCGCACTTCCACCGATTTCATTCCATACTGGTCGCGCGCCACGCCCGCGGCTGTCATGGCCGCCTGCTGCGCGGCATACGGCGTGCCCTTACGCGAGCCCTTGAATCCCACCGAGCCTGCCGAGGCCCAACTGACCGTGCGGCCATCGGGATCGGTGAGCGTGACCGTCGTGTTGTTGAATGTCGCCTGGATGCAAACCACTCCGTGCGGCACGACACGTTTTTCCTTCTTCTTGCGAAACTCTTTTTTGCGCTTCGAAGATTTCGCTGCCGCTGCCGGAGCTGCGGCGGCGTCCTGCGGTTCTTTGGCCACGATCTTCCTTCTCCTTTACGATTCCTACTTGCGCGCCGCCACTTTCTTCTTGGCTGCGACGGCGCCCTTCCGCGGGCCCTTTCGTGTGCGCGCATTCGTGTGCGTTCGCTGGCCGCGCACCGGCAAATTCCGGCGGTGGCGCAATCCGCGGTAGCACTGGATTTCAATCAGGCGGCGAATGTTCATCTGCATCTCTTTGCGTAGATCGCCCTCGACCCGCCCTTCCGATTCAATCGCCGCGCGGATCCGGGTCACCTCGTCTTCGGTGAGGTCTTTGATCTTCTTCGTCGCGTCCACTTTCGCTTTTTCCGCGAGCGATCGCGCGCGCGCCTGTCCGATGCCGTAGATCGCCGTCAGACCGACCCAAAGCCGCTTATTGGGTGGCAGATCAACGCCTGCAATGCGAGCCATCTGGTATCCTCCCTAGCCTTGCCGCTGGCGGTGCTTCGCGTTGACGCAAATCACGCGCACGACGCCGCGCCGATGGACAATCTTGCATTTCATGCAGATTTTCTTTACCGATGCCCGAACTTTCATTTTCGACTCCGATCCTTCCCGCCGCTTCTATTTGTAGCGGTACACGATCCGGCCGCGCGTCAGGTCGTACGGCGAAAGCTCCACCGCCACGCGATCCCCGGGCAGAATGCGGATGAAATTCTTCCGCATCTTTCCCGAAATATGGGCCAGCACCTGATGCTTGTTTTCGAGCTCGACGCGAAACATCGCGTTCGGGAGCGGCTCGATCACCGTCGCCATCACCTCGATGGCGTCTTCCTTGCCGCTTTCCTGACCCGGTTTCTTGACGCGCTCTGGCCTTCTGCCCATGTGCTCCTGTCTCGAACTCAGTCCGGCCTTTTCCGCTCAGCTACCACACCGGCCCGGTGGCTTCCCGTGGCCGCGTCAGAATCCAGGGCCCGCTGGCCGTGACGGCGACTGTATGCTCGAAATGCGCCGAATCACTTCCGTCTGAGGTGACGGCGGTCCATTCATCGCCGAGCACTTTCACGCCCGGCCCGCCCCGGTTCACCATCGGCTCGATCGCGAGCACCATTCCCTCTTGCAACCTTGGCCCCTGTCCCGCCGTGCCGTAGTTCGGAAGCTGGGGGTCTTCGTGCATTTTCGTTCCGATCCCGTGGCCCACGAACTCGCGCACCACCGAGAACCCGTTCTTCTCGACCCACTCCTGCACCGCCGCGGAGATGTCCCCAAGGCGATTGCCCGGCCGAACCTTTTCGATGGCATGCTCGAGCGATTCGCGCGTAACCCGCAGCAGCTTTTCCCGCTCTGGCGCGATCTTGCCCACCGGAACCGTTAACGCCGCGTCCGCGAAGTAGCCGTCCAGCTCGACGCCGAAATCCATCGAGAGGATATCGCCTTCGCGCAACCGGCGCGCCGACGATGGGATTCCGTGCACCACTTCCTGATTGATCGAGGTGCACAACGAACTCGGATATCCCCGGTACCCTTTGAAAGCGGGGCGCGCATGGTTTTGAGCCGTGTAGGCCTCGGCGAAATCGTCCAAGTCTTTTGTCGAAACTCCCGGCCGAACCATGGTGCGCAATTTCTCGAGTGCGCCCCAGACGATCAGTCCCGCCCGGTACATCTTGTCGAGTTCAGCCGGCGATTTACAGATGACCATCTCACCCTTCCGCGCGCTCCAGAATCTGATTCAGCGTGCGGCTTACCTCTTCGACGCTCAACGAACCGTCCACAATTTCGAGCGCGCCCTTGCGCCGGTAATAATCCGCGAGCGGTTTCGTCAGCCGCTCGTATGCCGCCAGCCGTTCTTTCACGACTTCCGGCCGGTCATCGGAACGCTGCGTGAGCTTTCCGCCGTCGCGATCGCAAATCCCACCCACTTTGGGCGGTTGCTCGTAAATATTGTAAATCTCGCCGCCTACGCTGCACGTCCAGCGCCCCGTCAGGCGCCGCAGCAGCTTGTCCTCACTCACCTGAACATCCAGCACCAGCGGCTTGCCAAACCCGAGCCGCTCGAGGATGGCGTCGAGCTTTTCCGCCTGCGGGATGGTCCGGGGAAAACCGTCGAAAACAAATCCCCCGGCACAGTCCAGTCGCGCCAGCCTTTCCTCCACCATTCCCATCACAATATCGTCCGGCACCAGCTCGCCGCGATCCATGATCGGCTTGGCCATCCGGCCTAGCTCGGTGCCGCGGCTGACCGAGTCGCGGAACATGTCGCCGGTCGAAAGATGCGGCACGTGATAGCGCTCCGCAATCCGTTTGGCCTGGGTGCCCTTCCCAGCTCCGGGCGGCCCTAGAAAGATTAACGCCCGCTTGAGCGCCATTCTCACCGCCGACAAATCTGAATCAACCGCGACGGCCGCGCACGCGGCCCTTGCGCACAAATCCGTCGTAATTCCGCATCACCAACTGCGCTTCCAGTTGCTGCACCGTATCCATCGCCACGCCGACGACAATCAACAGCGACGTACCGCCGAAATAAAACTGCACGCCCAGACCGTCGAGCACGAATCGCCACATGTGATTGTCGAACCAGGTGCCGAGCGCTCCGGGCAAGTGTTGCAGGTGGATGCCGGAAATCAACCACTCGGGCAAAAGGCAAACAATCGCCAGGTAAACGCCGCCGACAAACGTGAGCCGCGTCAGGATGCGGTTGATATGCTCGGACGTGTTTCGGCCGGGTCGAATGCCGGGAATGAACCCGCCGTACTTCCGCATGTTGTCGGCCAGCTCCGTGGGATTGAAAATGATGCCCACGTAAAAAAACGCGAAAAAGATAATTAGTGTGACGTACACCAGGGTGTAAAGCGGCTCGCCCCATCGAATCGAGTTCGCAAACTTTTCAAAGAACACCGATTTCTTCGAGAAAAAGAGCGCCAGCGTCTGCGGGAACGTCAGCAGCGAGCTCGCGAAAATCGGAGGAATTACGCCGCCGGAATTCACTCGCAGCGGGAGGTACGTCATCTGCCCGCCCATCACGCGCCGGCCCATTACTCGCTTGGCATACTGCACCGGGATGCGCCGCTGCCCGCCTTCCACGAACACGATGAATGCAATCACCGCGGCCATCAGGACGACCAGAGCAACCAAAGCAACACCCGTGTAGGCCTGCCAGTATCCAGTCCGGGCCTTATCCCATAGATCGGTCACCGCGCGCGGCAGCCCGACCACGATTCCCGCAAAAATGATGAGCGACATCCCGTTGCCGATGCCGCGATCGCTGATTTGCTCGCCAAGCCACATGATGAAAGCCGACCCGGTCGTCAGAGTTAAAATCGTCATCAGCGTGAAACGCCAGCCCGGATGAAACACCAGCGACTGACCGGCCATGTTCTGGTGCGTCAAGGTCGTCGCGATCGTAAACGACTGGAAAATGCTGAGCATGATCGTCAAATATCGCGTGTACTGCGTGATCTTCCGCCGGCCGAGTTCGCCTTCCTTTTGCAGCCGCTCGAGATACGGCCAGACCACCACCATCAATTGCAGAATGATCGAGGCCGTAATGTACGGCATGATTCCGAGCGCAAAAATCGTCAACCGGCGAAGATTGCCGCCGCTGAAAAGGTCGATGATCCCGAGAACCGATCCCCGGCCTTGCTCGAAAAGCTGCTGCAGCAATGCCGTATTGATTCCGGGAGTCGGGATGAAAGCGCCGAGGCGATACACCCCCAGCAACGCCAGCGTAAACAGGACGCGTTTACGCAGGTCCGGCGTGCTGAAGATGTTTCGAAATGCCTCGACCAGTTTCCTCATTTCAGAATTTCGACTTTTCCTCCGGCGCGCGTGATTTTTTCCTGCGCCGACTTGCTGAACGCGTGCGCGTGCACGGTCAACGCAACCTTCAAATCGCCGTCGCCGAGAATTTTTACTCCTTGCCGCGCCACTCGCACGATCCCGTGGCTGAGCAGCACGTCAGGCGTCACTGTCTCACCTGCCTCAAATGCATTCAGGCTTTCCACGTTGACCACCGCATACGTCTTCGAAAAGGGAGCGGAAAAACCGCGCTTCGGCAGGCGCCGATGCAGCGGCATCTGCCCGCCTTCAAACCCGGGGCGGCGCGAATAGCCGCGGCGGGATTGCTGTCCCTTGTTGCCCGCGCCTGAAGTCTTGCCCATTTTCGAGCCCATGCCGCGTCCCACGCGCACCTTGCGATGGCGCGAGCCGCGCGGCGGTTTCAAATTTGAGAGTGTAGGTTCCATACCCATTCCTATGCTTCGATTTCAACGAGGTGGTGCACTTTTGCAATCATGCCGCGAACCGTTGGCGTGTCGGGATGCTCTACTACCTGGTGCATGCGGCGGAAGCCGAGTCCGCGAATCGTTTGCCTCATGCCGCGCGGGCAACCGATAAAACTGCGCACCCATTTGATCTTCAGCGTGCCCGATTTCTTTTTTGCTGTCGCCATCGGCAGTATTCCGTGCGGCTACGACGCCGCTTCTTCGGCTCCCTTGCCACGCGATTCCGCCACCTTTGCCGCGTCCTTCAAATGCAGCAGGGCGTCAAACGTCGCCTTGATCACGTTGTGCGGGTTCGACGTGCCAAGCGATTTCGTCAGCACATTCTGGATTCCCGCAACTTCCATCACCGCTCGCACCGGGCCGCCCGCAATCACGCCGGTTCCTTCGGGCGCGGGCTTTAGCAGGACTTGCCCCGACCCGTAGCGGCCGATCACGATATGGGGGATCGTCGAACCTTTCAGGTTGAGCTTGACCATATTCTTCTTGGCCTGCTCGATGGCCTTGCGAATCGCCATGGGAACTTCGCGAGCCTTGCCCATGCCGAATCCAGCGTGGCCGCCCTGGTCACCCACCACCACCAGCGCGGAGAAGCTAAGGTTTTTGCCGCCCTTGACTACCTTGGTGACGCGATTGATCGAGACCACCTGATCTTTCAGGTTGGTCGTGTTCATATCCATCAGCCGGCGAACGGAAAGCGTATCTTTGAGCTCTTGTTTCGGCATAGTGTTCAGAACTTCAGGCCCGCCTCCCGGGCCGCTTCGGCGAGCGCTTGCACGCGGCCGTGATATTGATAGCCGCCGCGATCGAAAACGACATTTTCGACGCCCTTGGCGCGAGCGCGCTCAGCAATCACTTTTCCCACAACCTTCGATGCGGCGATGTTGCCGCCGCCCTTGATCACACTGCGAACGTCCTTGTCGAGCGAACTGGCGGCAGCGAGCGTTCGACCGGTCTGGTCGTCCACCACCTGCGCGCGAATATGTCTTGTCGAGCGATGGATGCAGAGGCGCGGCCGCTCGGGCGTGCCCGCAATTCTCTTGCGGATCCGGACGTGAATCCTCCGGCGGTGTGCCTCGCGCGATAATTTTCGAACCGGTGCTGCCACGTTCGTTCTCCTCCCGGGTTAGGCGGCCGCCGTCTTGGCGCCTGCCTTGCCTGCCTTCTTCTTGAGCCGCTCGCCCGTGATGCGGACACCCTTCTGCTTGTACGGGTCGGGTGGCCGGAGCGCTCGAAGATTCGCGGCCACTTGCCCCACCTGATTCTTGTTCGCCCCGGAAACCGACATGTGCGTCTGCTTCTCGACGCTGATCTGGATGCCTTCGGGAATCGGAAACTCGATCGGGTGCGAATATCCGAGCGCCAGCACCAGGTTCTTGCCTTTCACTTCAGCGCGATATCCAACTCCCACGATGTCGAGCTCCTTCTTGAATCCCGCGGTAACGCCGGTGACGGCGTTTGCGACGAGCGCGCGCGCCAAGCCGTGCAGCGCGCGGTGCTCTTCGGTTTCCCTCTTGGCGAAGAGCGTGCTGTCCTTCTGCTCGAAGCTGATCCCGCGCGGAAGCGGAACGCTCATTTTGCCCTTCGGCCCCTGCACTTCAACGACGCCGTCCTTGATCTGCACCTTCACCCCGGACGGAATCGAAACCGGCTTATTTCCAATTCGCGACATGGCTCTATTCAGACCTCGCAGTTACCAAACTTCGCACAACAGCTCGCCGCCAACGCCTTCTTTGCGCGCCGACTGGCCGGTCATCAGACCGCGCGGTGTGGAAAGAATCGAAATCCCCATCCCGCCGACGACGGGGCGAATCCCGGTCTTCCCAATGTACCGGCGCGACCCGGGCCTTGAAACGCGGCGCAGGTCGGTGATGACGCTGCGGCGGTCCTGCGTATAGCGCAGGAAGACGCGCAGCATCTTCTTTCCCTTCGTTTCTTCCACAACTTTGAAATTCGTGAGGTAGCCTTCATCCTTCAGGATGCGTGCGATTTCTACCTTCAAGTTCGAGGACGGAAGGTCCACGCGCGGATGCTTCGCTCTCACAGCGTTCCGGATCCGCGTCAGCATATCGGCAATAGGATCGGTGGTCATTTTCCTCTCTTAAAAGCGTTCTTCCTTACCAGCTGGCCTTCACCACGCCGGGAATTTCTCCTTTGAGGGCGAGGCCGCGGAAACAGATACGGCACATCTCGAATTTGCGGAGAAAGCCGCGCGGGCGGCCGCAGATCCGGCAGCGGTTGCGTTTGCGAATCTTGTACTTCAACTTTCGCCGCATCTTCGCGAATTGACTGGTGCGCGCCATGCTCCCTCGCTCTCCTTACGCCCGGCCTTCTTGCGATCGGAAAGGAACGCCGAGCAGCTTGAGCAGCTCGCGCCCTTCTTCGTCCGTCCGTGCCGTGGTCGTGATCGTGACGTTCATTCCCTTGATTTTGTCCACCCGCGTGTAATCGATTTCCGGAAACACGAGTTGGTCCTTGATCCCCAGCGTGTAATTGCCGCGCCCGTCAAATGAATTCGGCGGCAAGCCCTTGAAATCGCGGACGCGCGGTAGAACAATCGCCGATAGCCGGTCGAGAAATTCGTACATCCGCTCGCCGCGCAACGTCACCATGCAGCCGATCGCCATGCCCTTGCGAATTTTGAAGTTCGCGATCGACTTTTTGGCCCGCGTGATCACGGGCTTCTGCCCGGCGATTTGTCCGAGCTCGATCGCCGCCACGTCGAGCAGCTTGACGTTTTGGCTCGCTTCGCCCAGACCGATGTTTACGGTCACTTTCGAGACGCGCGGCACGGCCATCGTGTTCTTGTACCCGAAGCGCTTGGCGAGCGCCGGTACGGCTTCTTTGCGGTACTTTTCATGCAGACGGCTGATCATTTCTTCGCCTGGCCTCTAGTTCTCAAAAGTCGTATTGCAGCGCCGGCACGTTCGCACCTTGGTGCCGTCCGGCAGAGTCGTGTGTCCCGCGCGCGTATGCTTGCCGCATCCCGGGCAGACGAGCAACACGTTCGAAACGTTGATCGGCCCTTCCTTCTCGAGGATTCCGCCCTTGATATTCTTCGACGGGTTCGGCCGCGTATGTTTCTTGATGATGTTCGTGTGCTCCACGGTGACGGTGCGCTTATACCGGTTGACCGAAAGCACTTTCCCGGTCTTGCCCTTCGACCGCCCGGACATCACTCTCACCGTGTCACCATGGCGAATGCCCAGCGGCGCCGGTCTTTCGTCGGTTTCTCTCATCGCTACCACACTTCCGGAGCGAGCGAGATGATCTTGGTGAACTTCTTCTCGCGCAGTTCCCGGGCCACCGGCCCGAACACGCGCGTCCCGATCGGCTCGTTCGCATCGTTGATGAGAACGGCGGCGTTGTCATCGAAGCGGATGTACGTGCCATCTCTCCGCCGCTGTTCTTTCCGCGTGCGCACCACAACGGCGCGCACCACTTTTCCCTTTTTCACCTGGCTGTCAGGCGTCGCTTCTTTTACCGCCGCCGTGATGATGTCGCCCAACCCGGCCGTCAGTCCCGCATCTCCCCCGAGGGGAAGGATGCAGGTCAACTGGCGCGCGCCGGAATTGTCGGCCACAGTCAGCCATGTTCGCATCTGAACCATGATCGTGCTCCCTTACCTTTCGCTGCGGCTCAGGCCACTCGCGTGGTGCGCGCGAGGACTTCCTTGAGCCGCCACCGCTTCAGCTTCGAAAGCGGCCGCGTCGAAACAATTCGCACCGTATCGCCCACGCGCGCTTCGCCCGACTCATCATGCGCGTAGTATTTTTTTCCATGCCGCACCACGCGCGGATAAAACGGGTGCTGGCTCGTGCGCGTGACCTTCACGACGATGGTTTTCTGCATCTTCGCGCTGGTCACCACGCCCACCAGTTCCTGCCGCGCCCCGCGCTCGCGAGCGCCTTCGAGAGCGCTCTTCGCAGCTGCTGTCGATTCGTTTGCCATTACGCCTTCCTCAATTCAGATTCGTGCAGCAGCGTTTTCACCCGCGCGAGATCGCGTTTTGCTTCCCGTAGCTTCTTGAGGCCCTCGGATTGCCCGGTCGAGAGCTGAAACCGCAGGCGAAAAATCTGTTCGGCGAGCTCGCGCTGCTGAATCTCAAGCTCGTTCTTGGCCATCTCTCGGTATTTTTCCACGCGCCGCGCCATCAGAGTTCCTCCGCCCGGGAGACGAACTTTGTCTTGATGGGCAGCTTGTTCGCCGCGAGCTCCATTGCTTCGGTTGCCGCGGCCAGGTCCACGCCCGCCATCTCAAACATGACGCGTCCGGGTTTTACAACCGCCACCCAGCGCTCCGGTGGCCCTTTTCCCTTGCCCATGCGGGTTTCTGCCGGCTTCTTCGTGAAAGGCTTGTCCGGAAACACGCGAATCCAAAGCTTTCCGCCGCGCTTGATGAAACGCGTAATCGCCACGCGCGCCGCTTCAATCTGCCGGTCGGTGATCCAGGCCGGCTCGAGCGCCTTGAGCCCGTATTC
>JBAWGF010000304.1:0-3845 GCA_049592615.1 Candidatus Acidiferrales bacterium | reverse complement strand
CAATTGGATCTGGGAAATCTTTTCTTTGCATCCGGCAAATTTTTGGATGCGCGAGCGCGAGCGGAGAATTCATTGAAAATCGACTCGCGCAGCGTGGAGGCGCAGGTGTTACTTTCCACCGTGGATGCAGCGCTTGGCGATCTTGCAAAAGCACACAGTGAAGCGCACCAAGCCATTCAAATGGATCCCAATCGTGCCGCGTCTTACTTGAATCTCGCTCTCGTTCAGCAAAGAGAGAACGATCTACCTTCCGCGGAACAAAATTTCTTGAAGGCGCGATCGCTCGATCCGAAATTTATGCCCGCCATGATGGCACTCGCTCACTTTTACGAACGTCAGAAACGCTGGCCGGAAGCGGAAAAGGAATTTCAGGCAGCCATCGTAGTCGAGCCTCGGAGCGCGCTGCCGCGTGCTGCTCTTGCTGGTTTGTACCTGATGCAGGACAAGAAGGACGCGGCCGAACAGGCGATGAAAGATGCGAAGGTCGCGCTGAAAGATTTCCCGCTGGGTTATCGAATGTTGGGTGATTTCTATATCACCCAAGGACAATCCGACAAGGCGGTGGCTGAGTTTGCATCGCTTTATGCCGAGCACCCAAAAGATGTGCCCGTGGCCAAAACATATGCTCAGCTTTTGATTCTTCAAAATAAGTTGGACGATGCAGCCAAGATCAACGACATCATCCTCAAAGCTTCGCCGTCCGACCCGGACGCGCTCGTTCTCCGCGGCCAGATTCTGCTTCGCCAGGGAAAGACATCCGATGCCGTTCATGATCTTGAAAGCGCCGTCAAAAATGCCCCGAACAATCCCATGGCCCACTTTCAACTGGGTATGGCTTATGCGAGTTCTTCGAATTTGGGACAGGCGGAAACCGAATGGCGCAAGGCAGTGCAATTGCAGCCCCGCATGATAGAGGGATATCGCGCACTCGCCAGCGTGGCGTTGCACAAAGGCGACACGGTACTTCTTTCAGAAGCCGGCGAACAACTAGTGAAGCTGGAGCCCCGCTCGCCGGAAGGCTACATCTTTCGTGGCCAAGCTCTCTACAACAAAAAAGATAAGGCAGGGGCAGAAGCGGACCTGAAGAAGGCGATCGAAATGGCTCCCAAAAACCCGGCCGGATATGCGCGCATGGGTGACCTGCGAATAGGTGAAAAACTCTATGACGATGCAGAGAAATATTATTCGCAAGCGCTCACACTGAATCCATCCGCAGTGGATGCGATGACCGGCCTCGTGCTCGCTGACCTCGCACGCAAGCAACCCGCTCGGGCTCTGCGCCGTGTCCAGGATCAGATCTCGCGAGTGCCGGATAACAGTGCCTACTACACCTTGCTTGGTCAAGTCGAACTCCGCAACCAGGACCAGGGCAAAGCCGAGGTCGCGTTTCAGAAGGCAGTGGAGTTGGACAAAAACAATGTTAAGGCGTTCCTCTTTCTCGCAGACGTTCAGGTTGCCAGAGGCTCGGTCGATCAAGCGATTGGGGACTACCAGCGAGCCCTGCAAAGCAATCCGCGTGACGTCCGGCTCTACATTTCACTGGGCAGCCTTCTCGAAAAGAAAAATCAGTGGGAACAAGCGGAAGATTATTATAAGAAGGCGCTCGCAATTCAGCCCGATTATCCACCCGCCGCGAATAACCTCGCCTATCTTATGCTTGAACACGGAGAAAACTTGAACGTGGCATTTTCTCTCGCGCAAACGGCTCGCAAAGGTCTGCCCGATTTGCCCAACGCGGCCGATACCCTCGGTTGGGCTTACTACAAGCAAGGCATTTACAATGCGGCAATTGATCTCCTAAAAGAAGCGATCAAGACCAGCCCAGAGGACAACGCCACCTATCACTTTCATCTCGGCATGGCCTATCAGAAAGCGGAGAACGCACCACTGGCGAAGAAGGAATTCGAGCACGCCTTGAAAGTCGATCCCAACAACATCCACGCCGACGAGATCAAGAAAGCTCTCGCGGTAGCCCACTAGCAAGCCTGAGCCGGGATTCGTTCCGGCCGCGTCCACGCAACATGAGAGTCCTGGCTACAATCTCGTTGAACGCTTCGTCTTGGCGGAGAGAAGCAAATCTCGAAGCTCTCGGAAGCTTTTCTGGGGATTTCGATGGCCGTCCCCTGCAATGAGCCACGCCATTCCGGCGCGCTCCGCGGCGACACCATCAATCGCAGGACGATCCCCGACATAAATCGCCTGATTTGCCTCGACGCCCATTCGCTCCAGGACCACCTTCAAGCCACGCGGATCGGGCTTGAACATTTGCACGTCGGGATCCTGGGCAGACATCACGAGTTCAAACACATCGCCAAGTTCCATTGCATGCAGCTTCGCTTGGGCTGGATAATCCGAAAAAACAGCGAGGTGCAATCCCCGTTGGCGTAATTCGGAGAGAACTTCCTGGACACCTTCGTATCGAAAGCGAGGAAGGAATGCGAGCGGTTCCTCCGCCATCCATCGGTGCACACATGCGCGGATATACTCCTTCGGCAAGCCGCAACTCTTTGTCGCGAATTCAATTTGTGATTCGGCAAGTTCAATTCCCTGGGCCGGTAGCAATCGCAATGTTTCCGCAGCACGACGATAAGCCCGGATCGCCCTGCGTACGCGTGACGCCTCAAAAGGCTTGTGCCAATGGCCGCGGAGAAAATATATCTGCACGGCGCGTTGCAGCCCGCGCAAGTGATACAGAGTACCGTCCACATCGAAGACAACGGCCTTCAGATCGGCAGGCAGATCAGAGACGCTCGATCCGAGGCCCTTCTTCCCCTTCGATTTCATCCGATGATCTGCTCCCGAGTGCAACTCCGAATTACATTCGGATTATCCTACCGGGCAGGAAGGCGTCAGGGAAACTGAAAACGTGTGCCAGGAATCTCATTGGGCGGGATTGAACTGCTGAAGTAAGATGCCCTCGAAAACATGGACCTAAAGATAAAACGGAAGACTCTCCGCCTGCTTTCAAATGGCGTATACGTGATGACCTCGCGGAGTGGTGAACGCATCGGTGCCGCCACAATCACCTGGCTCTCGCAGGCTTCCTTCAAGCCACCACTACTTATGGCCGCCGTCCGGAAAAACAGCAACGTGTTCCGCTGCTTCTCAGAGAGCCGCGCCGCCGCCATCCACATCGTCGGCAGCCACCAGAAAGATATCGCGCAGAAATTCTTCTCGCCCACGAGGGGCGCCGAAGGCACTCTGAATGGCGAGCCCTTCACCGAAGGGAAGACAAAGTTACCCATATTGAAAAATCTTCCTTCCTACGTGGAATGCAAAGTCATCGACATCCGGGACGACTACGGTGACCATGCCGTCGTCATTCTCGAGGTCGTCGAGGCCCATTTCCACGAGGGAACCCACCCGCTGACCGTCGCCAGTTCTCCCTGGGAGTATGGCGGCTGAAACGCTATCGCCGGCAGCTCCGCTTCGCTCTTTTCAACCGCCCAGCGATTGTCGTTGAGGCGTGCGAGTGAAGTCTTCTATAATTGAGTGCTTTTGAGCCTGAGAGGGGCCACGCAGAGATATGTTACGAAGCATTCAGCAGCGTGATTTGGACCGGAACCGGTGGGTGAAGATCACCATGTCCGTCATTCTCGGGATCATCATCATCACGATGGTGATCACACTGATTCCCGGCCTCGGCTCCTCGATGAACAACAACACCGATACGATCGCTTCCGTCGGTGGGCAGGACATCAGCGTCTCGGAAGTGCAGCGCCAATTGAATCAGGCGATGCGCGGCCAATCAAGTCCCGAAGTTCTCCGCGGACTCTACGCCCGCCAGGTTCTCGACCAGATGATTTTCCAGCGCGCACTCGAAGTCGAGGCGCAGCGCCTTGGAC
>JBAWGF010000303.1:0-4413 GCA_049592615.1 Candidatus Acidiferrales bacterium | reverse complement strand
TCCGAGCGCAGGAACAGAAGCGCCGGCACGCCCAGCAGCGGCAGAAACGTGATGACCGTCAGCAATAGACCATGTGATTCCACGCTAGCGCACCATTCCCCAGAGCCCGAGCAGCAACACGCTGAATCCGACCGCGCCGATGACGACCCACGTGGCGTAGCTTCGCGCGTTTCCGGATTGCAGCTTGCGCGCTTGCCCGCCGGCCTCTTGCGCGAGCGCGGCCGCTCCGTTCACCGCGCCGTCGATCACGCCTTCGTCCACTGCGTGCCACAGGACGTTGGTCGAGATCCAAAGCAGCGGACGGACGATCAGCGCGAGGTAGATTTCGTCCACGTAATACTTGTGGAACAAAAGCGTGTAAGCGCCGCGCATCCGCTCGGCGAACTGTTTTGGTTTTTTTGGATTGCGAATGTAGAACCACCACGCGACGAAGAAACCGATCAGCGCGATGCAGACGGAAACTCCGGCGAGAATCAGTTCTTCCTGCGTTTGCGCGCTTCCTGAAAGTCCAAAGAGCCGCGTCACGAAATCCGCGGGCTGCACTTCGACCGCGTTTGCGCTCTTGACTGCAAAAACGGGTTCGAGGAATTTCTCGAAATAATTTGTACCGCCCCAGAGGGCGGGCGCGGCGACCCATCCGCCTACTGTCGAAAGAAGCGCGAGGATCATGAGCGGAACCGTCATGTTTTTCGGCGACTCGTGCACGTGTACTTTTTTCTCGTCGTAGCGCGCCGCGCCGAAGAACGTGAGAAACACGAGCCGAAACATGTAGAACGAAGTCAGTCCCGCGCCGACCAGGCCAATTGCCCAGAGGAGGGGCGCCGCGTGCTCCCCGACCGCGGCCGCGCCCAGGATTTCATCCTTGCTGAAGAATCCGGCGAAGGGAGGGAATCCCGCAATCGCGAAGGTCGCGACAAACATTGTCCAATACGTGGCCGGAATCTTTTTGCGCAGGCCTCCCATTTTGGTCATGTCCTGCTCGCCGCCCATTGCGTGAATCACACTTCCGGCAGCGAGGAAGAGCAGCCCCTTGAAAAATGCGTGCGTCATCAGGTGAAAAATTCCCGCCGCATACGCACCCACGCCGCAGCCGAGAAACATGTAGCCGAGCTGAGAAACGGTGGAGTATGCGAGGACCTTTTTGATGTCCGTCTGCACGAGGCCAATGGTGGCCGAATAAATCGCGGTGATGGCGCCGACAATAGCGACCACGAGCATCACAATCGGCGCGCGCGAAAAAAGCGGATTCATCCGCGCGACCATGTACACGCCCGCTGTGACCATCGTCGCGGCGTGAATCAGCGCGCTCACCGGCGTGGGGCCTTCCATCGCATCCGGCAGCCAGACGTACAGCGGCAACTGCGCCGACTTTCCAATCGCGCCTGTAAAAAGCAGCAGGCAGATCGTTGTCAGAATTCCAATCGCGGGGGGATTCTGCGCAACAGTTTTGAAGATCGCCGCGAAATCCACGGAATGAAACGTCCGGAAAAGGAGCAGGATGCCGATTGTAAATCCAAGATCGCCGATGCGCGTGACGATGAACGCTTTCTTCCCCGCGTCGGCCGCGGATTTCTTCAGGAACCAGAATCCGATCAGCAGGTAGCTGCAAAGTCCCACGCCCTCCCAGCCGACGAACATCACCACGACGTTTGCCGCGAGCACAAGCGTGAGCATAAAAAACATGAACAGATTCAGGTAGCTGAAGAAGCGGTAGTAGCCTCCTTCATGCGCCATGTAACCCGTGGAATAAATGTGGATCAGCATTCCGACGAACGAAACGGTGAGCAGCATGACGATCGTGAGCTGATCCACCTGCAGCGAAAAATCCACGCGAAACGGCCCCGCCGTCATCCACGGAAAATAATTGTTCACGTAAGGAATCCGGTCCGGCGAGAGCTGCGTGAATTCGCGGATGAGTTCGGCGACCGCAAGGAAAGCGAGTGAAACCGACCCGATTGCGACCGAATTTACCGCGGACTTCGGCCAGCGCTTGCCGAGCAAGCCGTTGAGCGCCGCTCCGGTCAGCGGCAGCGCGAGAATGATCCAGAGATGATCGAGTATGAGCATCAAAACTTGAGCAGGTTCACGCGCTCGACGTTGAGCGACTGGCGGTTGTGCACGATCGTGATCACAATCGCAAGACCCACCGCCGCTTCCGCCGCCGCCACCACGATGACGAAAAAGACAAACACGAGCCCGTCGAGCTGGTTGTGCGCCCGCGCGAACGCCACGAACGCGAGGTTCACCGCGTTGAGCATCAGCTCGATGGCCATGAAAATCGTGACGATATTGCGCTTGAACACGAATGCAATCACGCCGAGGCCAAACAGAATGGCGCTCAGCACCAGATAGTAAGAAATCGGAACGGCGCTCATTCGTCCCTCTTCGCCAGAACCACCGCGCCCAGAATTGCAATGAGAATCAGAATCGAAGTCGCTTCGAACGGGAACAGATATTTCTGAAATAGCAATTCAGAAAGCGCGCGGGTGGAGGCGGCGGTGTTCGCGGCCGCCCCCGCATCGTTTGCGATTTTCGCACCGGCATCGGAGCCTGCCATGCGGTATGCGATTTCAACAAGCAGGATGATTCCGAGCGGCACGCCGCCGAATTTCGCGATCCGGCTCCAGTTCGTGCGTTCTTCCACGCCCGCATTCAGCAGCATGATGACAAAAACAAACAGGACCATGATCGCGCCGGCGTACACGATGATCTGCACGGCGGCGATGAATTCCGCGCCCAGGAGGAGATAGAGAGCCGCGAGCGAAATCATCACAAGGACTAGAGAAAGCGCGCTGTGAATCGGCTCGCGCGCCACGATCAGCAGCACCGCGCCGAGGACGGCGATCGCGGCAAAGGCGAAAAATAATAAGAACGGCAAGCTCATTCGCGATTCCTCATCCGTCGTTTCTCATCCGTGATTCCTCAAAAGCGGCCATACGATCCACAAACTCGTTGCGACGAGATTGACGAGCGAAACGGGCAGCAGCAGCTTCCAGCCGAACGACATCAGCTGGTCATATCGGAAACGTGGCAGCGTGCTGCGCGTCCACACGTAGAAAAAAATCAACAATCCGATCTTCAGCACAAACCAGAACGGCCCCTGAATCACCGGCATCACCGCCGGCACAAGGCAGAGCGCGCCCATCGCGGCCGCCAGCAGTGTCACCACGGCCAACTGAATCCGCGCGATTCCGCGCATATTCATCGCCGTGTCGTACGCCAAGTATGCGGCCAACGCGAAGAGCGATGCGGCCGGCAAATACTGCATGAAAGTCCAGCGATCGGGAAATGGCGAAAGCCAGCCGCCGAGGAAAAGAATCGTCGCCAGGCAGGAGACCGTGATCATGTTCGCGTACTCGGCCATGAAGAACATCGCGAACTTGAAGCTCGAATACTCGGTGTGAAATCCGCCCACGAGTTCCTGCTCCCCTTCCGGCAGGTCGAACGGTGCGCGGTTCGTTTCGGCGACCGCGGACGTGAAATAGCAGAGAAAGCCAACGATTTGCGGCCCGATATTCCAGCGCGGAATAAAATGCCAGTAGTAGCCTTGCTGGCTGTTAACGAGCCCGTTGAAATTCAATGTGTTGGCAACAAGCACCACGCCGATCACCGACAAGGTGAGCGAAACTTCGTAGCTGATCATCTGCGCCGAGCTGCGCAGCCCGCCCAGGAGCGAATACTTGCTGTTCGACGACCACCCCGCCAGCGCCACGCCGTAAACTCCCATCGATGTGATGGCGAACAATGCCAGCAGTCCGATATCCACATTCGCGACCACGAGTTGCGTCTGGTGGCCGAGGATCGAAACCGTCGCGGGCCCGAACGGAATCAGCGCCAGCGTTGTCAGAGCGAGCGTCATGGCCAGAAACGGCGCCAGTAAAAAAAGAAGCCGGTCCGACGCAGGAGGGGTTAAATCCTCTTTGAAAAGGAATTTCACTCCGTCGGCAAGAGGCTGCAACAATCCGTGCGCGCCGACGTAATATGGCCCCCAGCGCGACTGAATGTGCGCGATGATCTTCCGCTCAAACCAGCTCAGGTACGCCAGTACCGTCATCAAAATCAACATCAGGACGGCAATCTTAACTAGCGATACCACCAGGACTGGATGCTGGGTGACGAACTCCACGGTGTTTCCTTAGCCTCGTTTGCTGAAGTCAGCTTGGAACAGTAACGGCCCAACGTCCCGCTCGAAAAAAGAAAATCCTGAGATGAGAAAACTGCGCCGGCCGGCACGTCGTACGCCGGCTCGACTGCCTTGCAGCTCGCGGAAGAAATTTCCGCGCCGCCCGCGAGCAAACTCGAAAACGAAATGTCGTAACCCGTCACGTTCTGCCGGATTTCGTCGAACGCGGCTTCGGGCGTTCGCAACCGGATCGGCGCGCCCACGCCGAGCATGCCGAGCTGGTGCGAGAG
>JBAWGF010000302.1:0-15458 GCA_049592615.1 Candidatus Acidiferrales bacterium | reverse complement strand
GTATTTGACGCCGCACCGCTCTTCCGCCATGGCCATGTTCGGCTTCGTCTATCTCTGGTACCTGATGGCGGTGCTGCTCCTGGAAATCTGGCTCGACTACCGGCGCGACATTGTCGTGAAGGCCCAGACTTCGAAGGGTGCGGCGCGTTTTGTCTATCGCGCGCTCACACTGGGTTCAAGCAACATTAGTGAACGTTCGCTGCGCATCGACGAGAGACTTGGATATTTCATCACCGTGATTGGAATCCCTTCCGCTTTTCTGCTGCATGGATATGTCGGCTTCATCTTCGGATCGGTGAAGGCCAACCCGTGGTGGTCGTCGCCGCTGATGCCGATTGTTTTCGTTTTCTCGGCCATGGTATCCGGCATTGCTGCCGTCATGTTGATTTACATGCTCACCACGCGGCTTCGCGGACGGGTAATCGACATACGCTGCCTGGATAAAATCGCACAGTATTTGTTCTACACTTTCGTAATCGACTTCAGCCTGGAGATGATGGACCTTCTCCAGCGTATCTACGAAGCTGACGAATCGTTCCGCAGCCTCGATTTCATGGTGCACACGCGGCTCTGGATGTCGCACGTAATTGTTCAGATCCTTCTGGGCACGGTGACACCGATCGCTTTGCTGGGTCTGACCCAGATTTTGAAACTAAGCGGCAAGGCACGTAAACGGATTTACGCGCTCGCCGGATGTCTGACTGTGATCGGCATTTTTGCCATGCGGTGGAACGTCGTGATCGGCGGCCAACTCTTTTCCAAAAGTTTCCTCGGATACACGACTTACAAGATGGGCTTTGCCACACGGGAAGGACTGCTGACGGCGATCGCGCTCCTGATCCTTCCATTTGTCATTCTGTTGGTTTTGGTGAAACTCCTGCCGCCGTGGCTAGACTCGGAGTCCAGTCCTGCTTCGCGTGCCACGCCGGTGCACGGAACCAGCTAGACCCCGTCTCAGGTGGGTTGATGCGGAGAAGCGAATGGTGCAGAGGGTCGCATCGGATGTGGAGCAACTCTGCGAACGGTTGCGGGACCTGGAAAGCCGCGTCTCCGCACTAGAGGGTCATCCGGAAAAACCGCGTCTCGCCCAGCCCGCCTCGGCGAGCACTGCGCCGCACGAATCGCGGGCCGCTGCCTCAGTGTCAGGATTTCCCGCGGCGGACATTCAAGCCGGGACCCTGCCGGTACTCGGCAAGGCGGTTCTCGGAATCGCCGGCGCCTACATGCTGCGTGCCATCGCTGAATCGGGTACTGCCTCAAAATTGCCCCTGCTGATGGTCGCCATCGTGTACGCCGGCTTGTGGATGGTTTGGGCGGTCAGAACTCACGCCGCCAGTCGTTTTGCCGGCGTCACCTATGGGATCACCGCCGCAATCATCCTTTCACCCCTGCTGTGGGAATCCACCGTACGCTTCAAGGTTTTGTCTCCGAACGTCACTGCGGTAGTGCTGGCCGGATTCGTCGTGCTGACCTTGGCAGTGGGATGGCAGCGCAAACTGCAGGTGGTTCCGTGGGTAGCGACCCTGGCGACCGTTTTCACGGCCCTGGCATTGATCATCGCAACCCATGATCTTGTACCGCTTACGGCCGCTTTGCTGGCTGTGGCCCTGGCCACGGAATTCGCCGCCTGCATGGGATACACACTCAGCTTGAGGGCCGTGTCCGCGATTGCCGCGGATTTCGCAGTGTGGTTGCTCTTGGTTGTGATGACCTCTTCCGAGGGCGTGCCGGCCGAGTATCATCCCGCCGGCCCAGCCACGCTCACCGTGCTGTGCTTTGGGCTGGTTGTAATCTACGGCGGCAGCATTGGAATTCGCAGCTTCGGGTTGCGCCACCGGATCACGGTCTTTGAAATCGCGCAGGGCGCGCTGGCATTGGTGCTTGCGGCTATCGGCGTTGTGCGCGCAAGCCACGGCTCGACTGCACCGGCGCTCGGCGTTTTTTTCCTGCTGCTTGCGGCTGTGTGCTACTGGGGAGCGCTGTCGCGATTCGCCGAGGAGGCGCACGCTCGAAATCGTCGCGTCTTCGCCACCTGGGCAGCTGCGCTTCTGCTGGCGGGGTGCTTCCTTGTTTTTTCCGTAAATTTCCAGGTCGCGTTCTTATGCCTCGCCGCGGTGATGGCGGTTTTTGTGTATGCGCGCACGGGCAAGCTCACCCTCGGCATGCACGCGACCTTTTATTTGGCGGCGGCTGCCGCTGTCTCGCCTCTTCTGAACTATGCTCGAAATGCTCTGGCGGGAACCGTGCCGCCGGCGCCGGATTGGCGCGTTTGGATCGTGGTAATTTCTTCCGTACTCTGCTACGCCATCGGATCGCGAGGGGCGGAAGATCATGGGAGACGGCGGCTGCTTTGGATAGTCCCTGCCGTGCTGGTGGGTTTCGCGGGTGCGGCTCTGGCCGTGGTCGCAATCGTGTGGGTCGCCGAAGGTCGCGTGGAGTTGAACGCCTCGCGACTTTCAGTCATCCGGACCGTGGTGACTTGTGCGCTTGCGCTCGTCCTCGGCTTTCTGGGCTCTCGGTGGAAGCGCGTCGAAATCGGCTGGGTTGCCTACGCCGTCGTTGCCTTCGGCGCCCTGAAGCTCCTGTTTGAAGATTTGCGGTTCGGCAACGCCGCGTCGCTGGTGGCCTCGTTTCTGTTCTATGGATTGATTTTGATTCTGCTCCCGCGGCTGACGAGGCTCGGCCGGACCGAATCCTGAACTGCACCTCTTCCGTCAGGACAGCCTTCATCAAAAATTAGTTCATCGGCCTATCTGCTGCGAAGCGCGGCATCGCATTGAGGCGCTACGGCTACCAACTGAGCTAACCCGGCGCCCGAATGATTGGGACATAGCCTCGAAAAAAGTGTCAAACCGCGCGCGAATCAAGTGCGAGGATTATCGCGAGAACGGATAAATCAACCAGGCGATTGCGACGCCGATCACGACGAATCGCACGAAGGACCATACCGCGTACTTCATTCGTTCGATCGTCGTCCGCTGCGTCAGGCACGCGAGCGCCGCCGAAACCAATCCCGCAAAAATCAGAAGAGAAGAAAAATGACTGAGCACCACCGGCGCAGCGCTCATTCAGCTTCTCCGGCCGAGCGCAATTTCATGCGCATCAAGCACGCCCAGCAGATTCGCAATTCCACCGGCAGCGATAAACCGCGTGCCGTAGTCGCCTGCCGCACGGGAAACATCCGGGCCGGCGCGCTCGAAGAAACGCGAGAGAGTGTAAAACACGCCGGAGCCGGCATCGGCCAGAAATCCGAGGGTGCCGAATGGATCCGCCGACCGGGGTGGAAACACGTTGCCGCGCAGGAAGTAGCCAGTCACCGTCAGGCACGCAACAGTGATGAAAAAAACGAGCGCCCGGCCCCGCCGACGAAGAAGCAGGTGACCGAGTCCGGGGACGACCCATGCCGCGAGCGCGTAATAGGGTGCGTTGTGGGCTTGCATCGCGGCGGCTCGCGCAACTGGAGCTTCTGTCAATGGCGTTTCGTTCAAATTTCCTCAGGCGAGCAGCGGCAAGATTTCGTCCTGAATATCGCCCGTGACGCGCGCGTGGCCCTCGCCCACAAATACATTTACCTCAGTGCGTATTCCAAACTCCGGCAGATATATTCCCGGCTCGATCGAGAAGCATGTGTGCGGAACGATTTTGCGGTCGTCGCGCGTCTCAAGGCCGTCCATGTTTGCGCCGTTGCCGTGAACTTCCTGGCCGATGCTGTGGCCCGTGCGGTGCACGAAATACTTGGCGTAGCCTGCCTTGCGAATCGTTTCGCGCGCGACGCGGTCCACTTCCCAGCCGTGCAGCGTCCGGCCTTTGGCGACGCTTTCCGTGACCAGTTTTATCGCGGCGTCACGCGCTTGCCTCACGATCTTGAAAATCTTCGCGTAAGAATCCGGGACGCGGTCGCCGAGATAGCCCATCCACGTGATGTCGTAATAGACGCTGTCCGGGCGGTCGAGCTTTGCCCACATGTCGAGCAGAAGCAGGTCGCCCACGCGGATTGGCCGCGAAGACTCCGGCTTCGGCTCGTAGTGCGGATTGCCGTTGTTCGGCTGCACCGCAACGATCGGCGGCTCCGCAGTCACCAGCCCCTGCGCGTGAAACTGCTCCAGAATCCACTTCATCAATTCGATTTCGGAAATCGGTTTTCCGTTACGCACGAATGACGCGGCGCGCGCAAACGCCTCCTGCCGCACGCGGTCCACAATCCTGCCCGCTTCGAAATGCGACTCCGCCTGCTCCGGCGTCCAGCTCGCTTCGAATTTCTGCACCAGGTCGGCCGAGGTAACCACTTTCTTCTTCAGCTTCCGAATCAGCTCGACTGTTCCCGCATCCACGAGCCCGATGTACGGAATATTGTTCTCGGGCGAATACTGCATGGCGATTGTTTTGCTGCCGGCGAGAAGCTTCGGCAGGTTTTTGTGCAGTTCCTCAAAGCCGGCGTAGAGAAGTTTCTTTCCCGCGAGCGAATCGAGCTGACACTGCTCGATTCGATGCACCAGCTTTCGAGGCTCGCCTTTTGTGGGAATGAAATAAAACCAGCGCCGCGTCGCCATTCGATTTGAGTCGAGCCCAAGTATGTGGCTCGCGATCGGATCGCGATGATGATGATCGTAAAACAGCCAACCGTCGATCTTGCTGGCCCGCATTTCCGCCTGAATGGCCTTGATGTCCGGCATGGAGTGATTCCTTCTCTTTCTTCCCCGATAGTTATAGCTGCGTTGTCGTTTTGCCCCCGCGCTCGAATAGCTCGGTCACCTGCGCGCGCGAAACGCCTCGAATTGCGACCCGCTTCGTCCGGCTCTTTTCGCCCGCGACGATTCTAACAGCCGACACGGGCACCTTCAAATGCTCCGCCAGCAGCCGCCGGAGAGCTTCGTTCGCGCGATCATCGACCGGCGGGGCCGTCAACCGCACTTTCAGCGCGCCCGCGTGCTCGCCTTCGATCGCATCGCGACTCGCCCGCGGAACTACTCGCACGGCGAACGATGTCACGCCATCGCGTTCCGTGATTTCAATCATGCCTTGGCCTGCCGGGCGCCAAATAGCGCCGTTCCGACGCGGACTTCCGTCGCTCCCTCTTCGATGGCGATTTCAAAGTCGTGACTCATGCCCATTGAAAGCACGGGTAGCGCGCGTCCAAGATTGCGGCTCAACCCGTCGCGCAGTTCGCGAAGTTCTCGAAAGTAGGGACGCACTCGCTCGGGCTCCTCGAGAAACGGCGGGATCGTCATCAGTCCGAGCAATTCAAGATGTGAAAGCCCTATGATTTCTTCCGCCAACGAAGGCAAGTCTTCGTGGCTCGCACCGCACTTTGTCTCTTCGCCGCCCAGGTGCACCTCGATCAAAATCCCCAGCCGCTTCCCTTCCTCGGCTGCGCATGCGTCGAGCCTTCGCGCAAGATCCAGACTGTCCACTGAGTCCACGCGATGAAACAGCCGCGCGGCGCGGCGCGCTTTGTTGCTTTGCAAATGCCCGATCAGATGCCAGGTCGCGTCCAGGTCAGCCACGCGCATCTGTTTAGACTCCCACTCCTGCACGCGGTTCTCGCCAAAATGCCGCAGGCCTGCGCCAAAAGCTGCGCGAATCGCCTCGGCTGGGAAGGTTTTTGACACAGCGACAAGCGTGACATCACCCGCACGACGCCCGGCGCGGTCTGCTGCGCGCGCAATTCGCTCCCGGATGCGGTCTAGATTCGCAGCGATCGAATTGGTTTCTGCCGCCATCGCGTCGATTCTAGCACGACGAAATTTCAGACTCTGGAATTGCTCTCTCACGAAATATGCAAATTGTGCCCACTCGCGGACAACTCCTTCCTTTCAAATTCCTTCAAAACTAATTCGCACGTTGCACGAAAAGAAAATGGAACTTTCTCCCGCCATCGAGGGAATGAACGTGTTGGTGTGTGCATCGACTCAGGAGACCCGGGATGCCCATTAGGTTTCATACCGCTACACTTTTGTTTCTGGCGTTAGTCGGCATTGTAGGTTTGACGGCTTGCGGAGGGGGTGGCAGCTCGACAAGCACTGTGACTTCGGTCAGTCTTTCGCCTGCGTCGGCGAGCGTTCCCATTAATGGACAATTTGAATTCACGGCCACAGTCAATCTGAGCAGTACGACGATTACGACGAGCACTGCGGTGACCTTCGAAGTGAATGGGACCGCGGGCGGCAACTCGACCTTGGGCACGATTGTGCCGGACCCCACAGACATTCAGAGGGGAATCTATACCGCCCCTGGAGCCGTGCCGGCTGTAAATAACGGGCAGGTCTCCATCACGGCGGTCGCGCCGCAGGACCCATCCAGCACCACGAACACCGCCACGGTCACTTCCACAGCATCCATTGTCACGATCGGCGTGGGTCAGGGACTCCAGGTCAGTCCGTCCGTAAAGATCGTCCCGGCCGGCGGCCAGGTTACTTTTGCGGCGACATTCAACGGGTTGCCAGACGCGAGCGTAATCTGGACGGTCAGTTCCGCGAATGGCGGGAATGTCGGCACGATTGATGCGCATAGCGGGCTTTTCACAGCGCCGCCATTTCCGCCACCCGGCGCATCCGTCACCATCACGGCGACGGACGGACCCAACGTTGGATTGGCGACCGCCCAGATTGTTTACTCCGACGCCTCGCTTCAGGGCCCATTCGCTTTTTCTTACACCGGAAATGACGCCGGAGGATTTCAGGCCGTCAGCGGCAGCTTCGTTTCAGACGGAGCGGGACACATCGTGAGCGGAGTGGAAGACATCGAAAGTCTTGCGACCGGCGTTTCGACGCATGTGCAAATCAGCGGTACTTACCTGGTCAAAACGGACGGGCGGACGACAGCCATGATCAATCCGGGGTTGCAAACCACCGCAACCTGGCAGTTTGCGCTCACGACGAACCAGCATGCCGTGTTGATTCGCTTCGATCGCAATTCCACCGGCAGCGGCGTAATCGACCAGCAAGACCTGAGCGACCTCACGAATTCCCCATCCGTAATTTCCGGCCCTTACGTTTTCAAAGCCTCGGGCGCCGACACAAATTTCAAGCCGCTTGCAATCGCGGGGAAATTTGTCGCCGACAGTCCGGGGGGAATTTCACCGACCGATACCATTCTCGACGTCAATGAAAACGGCGTCACCACAACTGAGGACAGAACGCTTCACGGCTCGTACGAGTTTGACTCGCTGTTCCCGGATACGGGGCGCGGTACCCTCACCCTCACGAGTACGGCGACAGGTCAGCGTCAGTATGCCTTTTATCTCGTGGACAAGTCGCGCCTGCATTTTGTCGAGATTGATCGAAACGCATTCCTCGCGGGTGATTTGTCCAGCGCGCCCGCCGGCAATTCGTTTACGACGTCGAGTCTTGCAAGCGGCAATTACGCGTTCACACTCGGCGGAGCTTCCAGCAGCGCTGCTTACGCGCAGGGCGGCGTTTTTTCATCGAGCGGCAGCGGAATGATTTCAGGCGGCGCTGTGGACACGAACAATGGCGGAACCGTGCAGTTGAATTCAGCAGTAAGTTCCTGCGCCTACTCTGTGGACAACGCGACGGGCCGCATCGACCTTGTCCTTGGCCTCGGCGGGACTTGCACGCCAGGGCCGACGGCCGGTGAATTCGCCGCTTATCCGACGGCGGACGGAAGACTGTTCATGCTCGAACTCGCATCGGGTCCCATCACGACCGGTGTGGCCTATCCGCAGCAAACGATCGCCGCGTTGCTTCCGGGAAGCTTTTCTGCCAATATCGCCGGCCAGGGAATCTTCCATAATTCTCCGGCTTCCTACCAGCAAGACATCGAGGGCGAATTCACGGTGAGCGGCGCGGATGTGACCGCGGGAAATCTCGATATCGACAATTTCAACGCCGCAATCCAGAGCGATCCGCTTGAACCGAGCGCCAATCCATTGAGCGCGCCCGCTGCGAATGGCCGCGGCACCGTCCAGATCAACGTGACGAATCCGACGGCTGTGTACAATCTCGTGTATTACCTGATCGACGCAAACAGGGCGCTGCTGTTTGATCAGGATACGACTACGATCACGATCGGCATCGTCGAACGTCAGTTCTGACAAAGGCGCGACCTCGAAACGGCGCGGGTGGCGGAGGATTTCCCTTCTGCCGCTTTGGCCTCTGCCGGTTCGTCCTATGCTAGACTGACGCACACTTCGATGCTTGCGCGCGGAAAACTTGTCGTCCTGGAAGGAATCGACGGCTCGGGAAAAAGCACTCAGCTCCAGATGCTTGTCCGCGCATTCGAAGCGCGCGGCATCGCTTTCAAGCAGGTCACGTTTCCGCGCTACGACAGTTTCTTCGGCAAGCTCGTCGCGCGCTTTCTGAACGGAGATTTCGGCCCGCTCGATTCCGTGGACCCGCACTTCTCCGCCATGCTTTATGCATGCGATCGCCTGGAAGCGAAGCCGATGATCGAAGCCGAGCTTGCGGCAGGGCGGACCGTGATCGCGGATCGCTACGTCGGCTCGAATCTGGCGCATCAAGGCGCCCGCGCGCGCCGTGAAAAGCGAAACGAATTTCTGAAGTGGCTCAAGCAGCTCGAATACGAAATCTACGCTTTGCCGGAGGAAGATCTGGTGATTTATCTACGCGTCGATCCGCGGGAAGCGCAACGACTCGTGGGCGAAAAGGGCGCTCGTAATTACACCCAACTGCAGCGCGACATCCTCGAATCCAGCCTCGCGCACCTCGAAGCCGCTTCCGAGGTGTATGACCAGCTTTCGCGCCAGCCGAATTGGGTCAAGATCGAATGCTTCGACGCCGCAACCCACGCGCTTCGATCCCCCGAAGACATTCACATGGATGTTCTCGCGGCAGTCGAAGCGCGAGTCTTTCGCGCAGTTCAGTCGAGGGCGTGACCCAATGGGCTTCGGCGAATTCATCGGCAACGAACGAATCACGAGCGCACTTCAGGGCATGCTCCGGCGCGAGCGCGTTCCGAGCGCGCTGCTCTTCACGGGCCCGCGCGGCATCGGAAAATTCACGCTCGCCCGGATGTTTGCACAGGCGGCGAATTGCGAGCGCCTGAAAGACGACTTTTGCGGCAAATGCAGCGCCTGCTTGCGGATTGCTCCGCTTGCCGATCCCGCCCCTCTCATCGAATTGGGTCTCACGGAGCGCGGCGAGAGCGCCGATGCGGCAACGGTCGAGCGCATGCCGCTGATTCTTGAAACGCATCCGGATGTCTGGCTGCTCGTTCCTGACCCGGTCCGCCTGCGCACTCCCGTCGCGCGACCCATGATCCGCGTCGGGCAATTGCGCGCCGTGCAGCGCGCTGCCTATTTCCACCCGCAGGCCCGGCGGCGTGTTTTTATTCTCGACGGCGCCGACACGATGCGCTGGACCGACGCCGACGTCTTCTTGAAGATTCTCGAGGAGCCGCCCGAATCCGCCACGCTCATCCTTCTTGCGCCCACACCGGACTCCCTTTTGCCAACGATTCGCTCGCGTTGCTTGCAGTTTCATTTCGCGCCAGTCGCGGTCGAGCCGATTGAAGAATTTCTCAAGCAGCGCACCGATGCAAAGGCCAGCGAACGCAAGCTCATCGCTCAACTCTCCGACGGCAGCCCCGGCATGGCGCTTGCGCTCGACCTGAAAGAGTCCGCGAGGCTCCGCAAAATCGCTTTGCGTCTCCTCGAGCAAGCAGTTGCAGCGGAAAAGTACGGAGAAATTTTTGCGGCCACGTCGCAACTCGCCAAGCAGGAGAAAGAATCGTTTGAAAATATTTTAGAGCTGTTCTATAGTCTGCTCACAGACCTGCTTGAGGTATCCCAAGGCCCAAAGAGCTGTCTCCCTCGAAATCCCGATATGAAACGGGAATTGGAGAGCCTGGGAAAGCGGGTTGATCTGGAGTGGGTTTCGCGCGCTATCCAGGGCCTGGATCAATTGGAAGGCCGGCTGCGTCGCAACATCGGCCGGCAATTGGGGCTGGATGCTTATATCGCCTCGCTGGGGGGCCACTGAGGCGTCCGGGCAAATCAAACTTTTTTGCCCACAACTTGCAACCGAAAGACCTCTTCCGTAGTCATAAGAAGTAGTATCCCGAAGGAGCATTTATGGTGAACCGCAAACTATTCCGCCCCACTCTTACGGAAGTGAAGGACCAGTATCCCGCGCGCGCGGCGCAGCCCATGCCGCAGCAGGTGCCGCCGCCGCGCAAAAAGCCTGCGCCACCCGAACAAACTCACGCGGAAAATTTCTACTTCGTGAAGCAAATGCAGGCGCGAACCCCCGTCGCCGTTGTGCTGACCGACGGCGAAACTCTGCGCGGCACCGTCGAGTGGTACGACCGGGATTGCATCAAGCTCACGCGCTTCGGCAGCCCCAACCTGCTTGTCTACAAGCACTGCATCAAGTACCTCTACAAAGAGGGCGGCGAAGCTGCTCAGGGTGGTTCGAACGGGCAGTAGAAAATAATCGGTGCGGGGCGATGCCGCTCGATGATTTCAGCGGCGTCGCTTCTTTCGTTTTTTCCTGAACGGTCCCACAAAAAAAGTCATCAGCGCTTTTCCGACGAGCCGCCGTTTGCCGTCATGGAGCTCGCAGTCCACAACCGCGAAGTGCTTTCCCACCCGGATGACGCGAGCTTCGGCGACGACGGTCCCTCCCGCGACGCCTTCGAGAAAGTTGTACTTCATCTCCACGGTTGCGACGCGAGCGCCCCGGGGCATGGCCATGTAAGTCGCGAGTCCTCCGGCCGTGTCCGCGAGCGCGGCCATCACGCCGCCGTGCACCACGCCGTGAACTTGCTTGTGCCGCTCGTCAACCCGCATGCTCATCAACACTCGACCCGGTTCCGCTTCATCCAGCTCGAAACCGAATTGCCGCGCCGTGTTGGTCATGCGCAGTCGCTCGCGAAGTTCCTCGGCCGCCAACTGCTTTTTCGGTTTGCGCTTGCGCGTCATGTCAATACGCCGTCAGGCCTCCATCGAGTGGAATCGCTGCCCCCGTAATCCACGAAGACTCTTCGGAAGCCAGATACACGGCCATTTGCGCCACGTCTTCCGGCTTCCCCATTCGGCCCAGTGGAGTCTCCGCGCTGCGTTTCCGGCGTTCGGCTTCCGGGTCGGAGGCCTTGAGAATGGATTGCAGGCCCAGCTCCGTTTCGATAATCGACGGACAAATGCAGTTTACGCGGATTTTTTCATGTGCATGGTCGAGAGCCATGGCTTTGGTCAGACCGGTGACACCGGATTTTGCCGCGCAATACGCCGCTCGCTGCTTGCGCGCGACGAGTCCAAGGATTGATCCAATATTCACGATCGAGCCGCCGCCCGCTTTTCGGAGTGCAGGCAACGCCGCGCGCGAAACCAAAAACGTCCCCGTCAGGTTCGCGGCGAGGAGCTTGCTCCAATCCTCATCCGATGTCTCGTCCACCGTGGCGACAACGACCGCGCCCGCATTGTTCACGACCACGTCCATGCGGCCAAACCGCTCGACGACCTTTGCAATTGCAGCTTCAACAGACTTTCGCTCGGTGACATCGCAGGTAACGGCCAAGCCTTCGCCGCCCGATTTCGAAATTTCGCGCATAACTTCATCGAGCGGTTCGCGGCGCCGCCCACCGACGGCCAACTTGGCGCCTTCCCGTGCAAACGCCAGTGCGCAGGCGCGGCCAATCCCTGTCCCGCCACCCGTGATCAAAGCCACTTTTCCTGAAAGTCGCAACATCTTGTAGGCCACCTGGCTCGTCTAATAGGGAGCAGGAAGGCTAGCATCCGGCGTCCGTATGGCGCAAGCGAGAGGGTCGCTTGCCGCATGCTGCGGGCGGCTGCTACAGTGCGGTGAGGACCTCATGAAAATCGGGATCACATGTTATCCGACGTACGGCGGCTCGGGCGTCGTAGCCACTGAGCTGGGCATCGAGCTTGCAGCGCGCGGGCACGAAGTCCATTTCATCAGTTACGCGATGCCGATCCGGCTGGACGTCACGAGCGAGCGGATCTATTTTCACGAAGTCGAGGTCACGTCGTACCCGCTGTTCGATCATCCGCCCTACACGCTGGCGCTGGCGACCAAAATGTTCGAGGTCGCCGAAGAGGCCTCGCTCGACCTGCTTCACGTCCACTACGCGATTCCGCATTCGGTGAGCGCTTTGCTCGCACGGCTGATGGCCGCGCCGAAAAAATTGCCGTTCATCACCACGCTGCACGGCACGGACATCACGCTCGTCGGCAACGACCGCAGTTATTTGCCCATCACGCGATTCTCGATCGAGCAGAGCGATGGAGTCACCGCCATTTCACATTATTTGCGCGACCGCACCGTGAAGGAATTTGAAATCAAGCGGCCCATCGAAGTAATCCCGAATTTCGTGAACTGCGATCTCTACAAGCGCCTCGATGACCAATCTCCGCGCGCGCATTGGGCGCCCAACGGCGAACCCATCCTCATGCACCTCTCGAATTTCCGGCCCGTGAAACGCATCACCGATGTGGTCGAAATCTTCGCCCTCGTGCGTGAAAAGATTCCCGCGAAGCTCGTCATGATGGGCGACGGACCCGACCGCGGCGCAGCCGAATACATCGTGCGGAAGAAGCATCTTTCGAAGGACGTGTTTTTCCTGGGCAAGCAGGACCGCGTACAGGAAAAACTTGGGCTCGCGGATTTGTTTCTGCTGCCGAGCGACCTCGAATCGTTCGGCCTCGCGGCGCTCGAAGCGATGGCCTGCGAGGTGCCTGTCATCGCATCGAACGTCGGCGGCTTGTCGGAAGTGGTCACGCACGGAGTGGACGGCTATCTCGTCCCGCCCCGCGACGTCCCCGCTGCTGCAAAACATGCGCTCGAAATTCTCACGCGCGCGGATCGCGGCCGCTTGATGGGCCAGCAGGCGCGCGTCAACGCCCGCCTCAAGTATTGTTCGAACGATGTGCTGCCGCAATACGAGGCCTACTACCAGAAAGTCCTCAACTCGACCGGCGCAGCCGCTTCGGCTGCCAGCTAACGCACCATCCCGGACGATTCCCTCAATTCGATTGGGAAAAATCAGTTTGACGATGGAGCGGCTCAGCGCTCCATCATGGGAATTGGCTGGAGAGTTTGCACGGCCAAGTTGATGTCGTCCTGCGTGAACTTTGCATTGGTTCCCGCGGCGACGGTGAAAATAAACCGGAATTGCCGGTCGCGGTCATCGAATACGCGCACGGCGACCGGAATCCCCTTCGCCGGATCGCCAAACTGAAAGCCGCGATTCCTTCCAAAGTCGAATGAAAAAATCGAGGTGTTCCCTTCCGGCTCCAGATCGAATCCGAACGAAAGTTTCCACAGCAAGAGCACGTTCAATCGCAGGGCGTCGCGCTGGTGCAGGACCGGGGAGAGTTGCGCCGGTGAAACGCTGTAAACGGCCTGATACATCTCGTAGTTCGAATTGATGGGGTGACCCACAAATAAGTTTGCGAATTTCTGGTATTCGAGTGGATTTGCAGTTTTCAGCACCGTCAGCGTATCCAGTTGCGCATCGGGGTCGTAGAACGTGACCACTTGCCCCGGAGCGAATCGGAACTGCGTATGGCCCAGCGTGGGCGTTTCTTTCGCGACGCCCCAGGGCGACATGAATTCATAGATATATGCCCGGACTTGCGTGCCTTTCGCCGCCGCCGTCGGCGCCGCGATCGATTGCGGAACATCGCGGAGCCATGGACTTGTCTTGGCCCAGTGATTTGCCTCGATCCACGTCAATGTTTGCAGGCCAAACTCCACGCAGTAGCCCGCGACCAATAGCACGATCACCATCAGGATGATGGCAAACCGCGCACCGCTTTTTTCGCCTTGCTCGTTCATTCGCGCCAATCGTCGCAGAGGGAATTGGGAGCCGACATTCTACGCCCTTATGGATGCCAAAACTGGCGAAAAAGGATGGCGGGCGAAGAGAGACGGTCAGTGCAGCCAAATCCTCCAGACGATGAGACTCAGGTACGTAGCGGCGAGAAATACAAACAGAAGCGTGAGCAGGATGTGGCCCACTACAAATCCTCGGCCTTGCGGCCAGTCTTTGTGATCGTAGTAGAAAAAATCCACCGCGATGCGCGCGGCCCAATAAGCGCCGATGAACGCGGCGATTCCCAGCGCAGCCCTGTCCCCGCGAAGTATCTCATTGTGCAGTGCCAGTGTGAGCGCACCAAAGGCAAGTATCGTGAGTACCGTGAACCCACCGTACGTCCACATCAGCTTCCGATTGAATGGCGTCAATTTGGCGAGATCGTCTTTCCAGCCGAGGCGATTTGGCACTTGGAAGCTCGCGAACAAAAGACAGAAGTGGCCAATTCCCGCAAGCCAAAGCAAGAGGCTGAATAAATTTTCCGCGGAATCAATCGCATTCACGGTGGCGATTTCGTTCATACCAGCTCTCCGATAAACGCGAAGAATGGAAGCATCACCCTTTGAACGAAGAGAGGGTGAAAGAGCAGGAACGCAGGCGCGCCCGCGCAGCATAGGACGAACAGCCATCCGCGGAAGCCGCTCTGGATTCCAATTCGCCCGCCGGTCGCCGATCTCTCAAACAGCACACCGACACCTTGAAGCAAAAAATACCCGGTCGGCAAACCGTAGCCGCCGCGCGCCGGAAATGAAATCACAAAATCATGGATCAGGCCTGAGACGAAAAATGCCGCGAGCGTCCCGGCAGCGAGGCCGAATCGTTTTCGCAGCGGGTCAAACACGAGGCCATGCGTTAATTGCCGAAAACCAAGATTCCACCGCTTGCCCCAGAATTCGCTCAACGAAGTCGACGCTACGGGCGACTGCATGATCGGCAATGCATTTACGCCGAGCGATTGCCACGCGAGCGCGATCAGATGGAACACACCGAAATGCAAAATCATGACAAGTCCGATCATGCCCATCCATCCGTAGAGCAATGAATCGCTGCCGCCCGCTCGCCGCGCAACAAACCAGATCAGCGCGCCGCCGACCGCTGTTTTGCCCGCCGCAGCAATCCATTGCTTCGCAGCAACCGGCGAGGCGGGCCTGCGCGCATTGAGAAATGTCGCGGCGTCCATGCCAGGCCAAAGAAATAGGTAAGCGAGATTGCGCCCGATCGGCGCGTGCGCTCCGTCGCTTTGCGCTTGCGTCCACGTTTGCCATTTGCAGCCGAAAAACAGCGCAATCGCCAAAACCCACATGAATTGCCACGGCTCCAGCCGCGAGCGAAGCACGCATGCAATCGCCGGCAGAATTGCGAGCGGCGCCCATACCAGCCAGGAGCAGCGCGCTTGAATCTGAGTCTCCGGACTCTTCCGCCAATCCGCCGATCCTGCGACGTTCGTGTTCATTGAAGTGCGCCACTTGCCCCGCGCTGTTCGGGACTTGCGAGGATCCAACCTATGAGTCCACATAGGGTGAATCCAAACGCATTCGCGGTGCCGTGCAATCGCGCCATTTCGGCAAGGTGAACGAAAGGTTGGAGCGGATACTCGCCGATGGCCCAGAGCGCCGCGAGGGCCATCGAAACAATCACGGAGGCGG
>JBAWGF010000301.1:0-5532 GCA_049592615.1 Candidatus Acidiferrales bacterium | reverse complement strand
CTTCCGCGGAGCGCAGGTCCGGAGAGCCCATCGCCTTCCCCGTGGGCGTGCTGCCGCTGCCATCCGGTGCGTGGCAGGCAGCGCACTTGGATTTGTAAAGGCTGGCTGCATCATCCGCACGCACCGCTGGGCTTGAAAAAACGAGGACTGTAGCAATCAGGAATACGATGGGAACAACTCGAATTAAACGACAACTCATTTCGGCCTCCTCAAGAATCGCAGAAGGATACCACATCCACTAGCTTCGCTTCATTGCGCCAGTTCAGAAGGCATAGCGAACCGAAATCGTCTCCAGGTTGCCGCGGAAGTTGCGCGGGAAAAGAACATCCTGCGGCGACGAGGTCAAGTCTTCGCTGTAGTCGTAGAAGCCCCAATAGGCCCGGCCCATCCAGTTCTTCGTAAAACTGTAGTCCACGCCCGCATAGGGCTGATACCAGCGCGAATTGAGCGGCCCGGGTACTCCGATCGGGCTGAGCAACGCGATGGTCCCGTTCGTGTAGGTAATGTTGGCGCCGGCCTTTGCAGTCAAATGCCGTATGGGCGCGAACCGCAGGTCGAAATGTCCATACGTCGATTGGTTGCTATAAACAGATAGGGTCTGGATCAAAGTAGTGGTCGGGCAAAGCGTGGGCGTGCCGGTAACAGCGGTGCTTGCATAGCAAATGAGGATTTGCGAATGCGTGTCGATGTAGTCGCTTCCCATGTCAATCGCGAACTGCTTCACCGGCTCGAGGGAGATGGAAAAACCGTAGGAGCGATCGTGCTGGAGGCTGTTGATCGAAAAGATGTTGTTGCGGCCCTCCCAGACTCGGATCGAGCCGGCGATCGTGGCCCACTGCACAGGGCGGTAGGTCGTGCGCACGCGGTATTCCTGGGTCTGGCGCGGGCTGATTCGCGTAAATGAGTTGTCCGCGCTCATCAGTTCCATGTCGTAACTGATGCGCCAATTCTGGAGCGGGCGCGCCCAGATTCCAAACAACCCGGAATGCTCGTTGATTTGGACAGGGGCCTGGATTACGACGGCTGGGTTCGGATTCTGGAACTCCAGCGCACCCGAGGCGCCCAACGCTGTGCAGTTTGCTGCTGTGGCGCAGTCCCCTCGAGCGGCAGTACTCGGAAAGTACACCTCGTCAACGGGCTCGAAGCTGGACGCGTCGATTTCGCGATGGCGGAACCGGTACCCCACACGCGCGCCGAGGCGGGAACTGAATCGGTAGTCCACTTCGAAAAGATTCGTCTTTTCATCCTGTTTGAGCATCAAGGCCGAGAGCCCGGTGGACACATCGGCGCTCGACGAACTGGAATGAGCCGGGGTGGCATTCGCCACGCCACCCACTGGAGGAGCGCAGCTAGCCGGCAACGTCAAACCCGTCGTGTTGAATACGTTGGCCGCGGTGATCATGTCGGGACTGAAAAAAGTGCAGCTTTGCGTATCAAAAGTGACCGGATTGTGAAAACTCGAGAAGTGGAACGAATCGACCAAGCTCAGTCTGTCGGAGGCGTGCCAGGCAACGCCGAGATCCGCCGACGCATTAACTCGCTGGCCGCTCACCGTGCCGGTGTTCACCTGGTTCCGCAAATTGGAACGCGACTCGCGGCCGTCCAATGCCTCGATCCAATCTGACGTGGTTGTCGATCCCCCGGAATAGCTGAACCGGCCGGTCAGGTCGAAGTCCTTCCAGTAGTTCGAAACAAAGCTGAACTGTTCGGTCGGAGAGGAGGTGCGCAGGCGCCCGTCCCTCAGGTAATCGAAATACGCGCTGCAGGTTCTGTTCACGAACCCGCCCGCCACGAATGTGCCGCCGCAAGGATTGCTGCCGCTCACGTTGTACGAAACACCGAGGTCCACCAATGGCCCGGCGGCGCTGGCGGCCTGAAAGGGTCCGGGAAAGCCGAGATTCGTGAGAATCGCCTGGGACAAGGGCGTGGTGGTGGCGAAAGGATCGGTATATGTGGTGTCGCCTTTGTAGTAGCTCAGGATCTGGTCGTAGCTGATGTTCGTGCGCGGAAGAACCTTGTAATCCACGCCGAAGCGGAAAGCGTTCACTGTAGTGTTGAGATCCTGAAGCAGGAGTTGCTCGGTACCCTGGTGAATTGTTGACAACGACGGGCCTTCGCTACGGTTGTGCGAATAACCCAGCCGGAAGCGAATCTTCGATTGAGGAAGAAGCGTGAGATTGTAATCGCCCATCCGCCGTACCGTATCGTACAAGTGCGGAGAGGAGCCGAGAATCGGCTGAAACCCGGCAGGCGCGTTGGCAAAGGCGGGCGCCCCGGGGTTGAGCGGGTTTGCGAAAGTGTTGTAGTCCCAAGCGTTTTCGTCCCGACGGAAGAGCGCGTCGAAGTTGTACCATTTGTTCTTGCTTATGCGCAGGCGGGTGACGTCGTTCGGATCGCCGCCGTAGCCGAAGTTGCTGAAAGAGAGCCGGTCGAAGAACAGGCCGTTGTGGTCGAGCGACGACATCTCAAGGTTCATTCCCAGGAGCCGGGGCCCCTGGCGGAGGTTGACAAACGTGTCGTACACCCCCTTGTTGCCGGTGAAATCGGTGAACCGCCCACCAAATTCGATCGACTGCTTGACGTTGTAATCCCCGGAGTTGATTCCCTCCAATTCGGAGTCCTCCGTGGCCTGGGCATGCGCGATCCCCGGACACAGGGCAAGGAATCCTGCCGCGCAGACGGACCACATCCATCTCCGCCGCCACGCCCGGATGCCTTCGACTGCCTTTCTGGCTTCTCGCATGGCTCCCCCCTACTTGAAGAAAACGAAGCTGAAATTGGACCCGTGGATCTGGGTGTGACACATCGTGCAGGCCTGGTACTTCTGATTCTGGTTATGCGCAGGCCCCGCCGGCAGCGGCCCCTCGACTCCAACCCCGGTGGTATCGAGGCTGATCGAGTGGCACTCCAGGCACAGCACGTTCACCTGGCTCCGCTTCAGAAGTCTGGGATTCGACGAGCCGTGTGGCACGTGGCAGGCTACGCATCCCTCGACCTTGACCGGCTGGTGCTCGAAGACGAAAGGTCCTTGTTTGTCGGTGTGGCACTTGAAGCAGACCAAATCCTGCGAGGAAGTCGCGCGCAGCATCTTCGCCTGATTCGTACCGTGCGGGTTGTGGCAGTCGGTGCAGCGGACGAGCCCTTCGTTGACTCGGTGGTGGAAGGGCCGGGCAAACTGCTGTTTCGTTTCCAAATGGCAGCCGTAGCAGAGCTGCGGCTGCTTTTCCTTCATCAGGTGTTCGCTTTCCTTGGGGTGGTGCGGCGAGTGGCAATCAATGCAGCTGACGTTGTTCTGCAGGTGTACCGATCTCGAGAAGCCGCTCTGCTCATGGCTAGAGGTGTGGCAGGTGAGGCAACGCGAGCTGATTTCCTTTGCCGCGACGCCCTTGAAGGTAAAAATTTTGCTTTTATCCCCGCCGCCCTCCACGTGAGCGCTACCTGGCCCGTGGCAAGCCTCGCAGCCATGCTCCGACGGCCCGCCATGCGTATCCAGCGTTGTCTTCCAGTGCGGTGTTTTCTCCCAGCCCTTGTAAATGTCTTCGTGGCAAGTCTTGCAGACTTCAGGACCGACGTAGTTGGATGCCGCGTCTTGTTTGCTTGCCTGGCTTTTTTCCTGCGCCACAGGCTCGCGAGGAGTAGTGGGCGAGGGCGTTCCCGGGGTACGCGCAAGAGCGAACGCCGAAACGAAAAGCAATCCGAGGATTAAACCTGGCAGCTTTGAAACCCTGGAATGCAGCATGGACATCCCCCCTCCCGCAACCTCAAGGACATGTGCTCTTGCAAACGCGAGCGATACTATCACAAAAATGCTGATATCTAGTGTCGCCCGTCACTTATTTCCGTGACGAACATCACATTTGTCTTTTTTTTTGCTTCTGGAAGGGGGCCATCTCGCAAGACTCAAATGCCAGCCAAACTCTCGAGTCCCGCCTTATCGCGGATGACAATCGTCGAGCCTTTAATTTGCAACAGTTGTTTCTTCTTGAGGTCCGTAAAAAGCCTGGTGACTGTCTCACGGGAAGCCCCAATCATTTGGGCGATTTCTTCGTGGGTCAACGTCATCGTTGCGCGTATCTCGCCTTTTCCACCCCCGTGGGTCGCGCACCAATCGAGCAAAAACCGGGCCAGTTTTTCCCCGGCCGAATGAGAAAGACCAATCGACCGCATTTCCGCGATGGCGGCATGGTAGGTTTCCCCCAATTGCTGAGCGACACGCAGCGAAACCTCACCGTGATCATGAAGAAAGGTCAGAAAATCTGCTCGCGAGATGTAATTCGCCTGCGCGGGCTCGATCACATCCGCCGTCAGCTCGTAAGGCTTTCCCGTTACTGTGGCAGGCAATCCCAGGACTTCTCCGGGGTCCGAGATTCTTACGATGAGCGTTTTCCCATCGATCGAAGTTGTTGAGAGTTTCACGCGCCCGCTGCATAGGATGAAGACGCCGCGTGGTGCCTGCCCCTCCACGAACAGCGTGGCCCCTTTTGGATAGGAAGCAGCTGACGTGATTGCCGCAAGACGTTGCACGGCGGCCGGCGGGAGATTGCAGAACAGCCGCTCCTCACGGTGAGGGCAGGTAATGCAATTCTCGATAATCTCGAGGCCGTAAGGGGCGCGCATGCGTGGACCGCCGTTTATTGTACACCGCTTTCGCCGCGGAATGATCCGGAAGGTACCGATGCCGGTCTTTGGCATTGTTCTCAGCCTCTCGTATTCGGTAGCAATTGTGCCGCGATTCAGGCGGCCCGAAGGTGACACGAGTCACCTCGATTCGTGACGCGCGTCACAGAGCCCCCTCTAGGACCGCGCCGATACTTTGAACAGTTAAAAACAAGGAGTGGGCCATGAACAAGGATGAGCGAGACCTCCTGGAAGTCCTGAAGTTTGAGCTTGAATTTGTCGAGAAGGGCGGATACGGACGTTCGCCGAAAGAGGCGTGGCGACCGCTGTTTATTTTCGAAGACTCACCCTCTTGCATGAACTATGACTGCAAAGACAATCCAGGACCGTGTAGCGACTGCGTGCTGATGCAGTTGGTTCCACCGGAGTTTCGCTCCGCGAAAACTCCCTGCCGGCAAATCCCGCTCAACGAGGCCGGGGAGACGCTCGATACCCTCTATCGGTATGGCGACCAACGTGAGATTGAGGAAACACTCACGAAATGGCTGCGAGCAACGATTGAAAAACTAGAAGAACGGCGAAGAGTTTCACTTCGTGACGGTGGTGAACAGCCGTCCCGGGATGTCGAGGTCATCAAAGGATTGCCGCTACATCAAAATCTACATCCGAAATGCGCGAACCCGGCCTGTCCCACAGCTTTTCATTGGCTCGAGGGCGGCAAATTCTTCCGGTTCCGGCCCGATGAAACTGCCGAAATTCCGAGTGCGTCATCGGCCGACTTACACGGTGGCTCCCACGCAGTGAAGCACTTCTGGCTTTGCGAACACTGCAGCCGCATCTTCACGCTTGTGTATCAGAGAGAAACCGGAGTGGTGTTGAAGCTATTGTGCTTGGAGCTCCCCCTCGCCGAGGTTC
>JBAWGF010000300.1:0-3829 GCA_049592615.1 Candidatus Acidiferrales bacterium | reverse complement strand
CCGTAGAATCCTCTCCGGCCATGATTGGTTCCAGATCCAGGAGGATTCCGAATGCCGATTGAGAAAGTGGGAGTGGTGGGATGCGGGCTGATGGGCTCGGGCATCGCACAGGTAGCGGCGCACGCAGGATTTCAAGTCATCGTCCGCGAAGTTTCCCCGCAGTTGGTCGAGAAAGGATTGCAGTCCATTGAAAAAAACCTTGGCCGACTCGTGGAGAAGGGAACTCTCAGCGCAGTGGATCGCGATCAAATTCGCGCACGGCTGCGCGGGACGACGAACCTGGAAGACCTGAAAGATCGCGACCTGGTGATCGAAGCCATCATCGAGCAGTTGCCCGCGAAAAAAGAGCTGTACACCACGCTCGATAAGATTTGTCCGCCCGCAACGATTTTCGCGAGCAACACATCTTCGATATCCATCACCGAAATGGCTGTCGTGACAAAACGCCCCGAGCGTTTTCTCGGGCTCCACTTCTTCAATCCTGTGCCGGTGATGAAGCTGGTGGAAGTGATTCGCACGATTGCGACAGATCCGAAAGTCTTCGAGGAGATGGTGGCTTTCGCCGGAAAGGTCGGAAAGACGCCGGTGCGCACCACCGATCGAACGGGATTCATCGTCAACCGTTTGCTCGTTCCGTATTTGCTCGACGCCGTGCGCGCTCTCGAAGAAGGCGTTGCTTCGATCGAAGACATCGATAATTCGATGAAGCTCGGATGCGGGCATCCGATGGGTCCGCTCACGCTGCTTGATTTCGTCGGACTCGACACCACCTACTACATCGCCAACATCATGTTCGACGAATTCAAGGAGCGGCGTTTCTCGCCGCCGCCGCTTCTGAAGCGCATGGTTCTGGCAGGCTGGAACGGACGCAAAGCAGGCCGCGGTTTCTACGATTACGCGGATCCCACAAAACCGAAAGCGATGCAGTTGAGCTGACAGCGCACAGAAAAGAGAGAATCGAGTATGGGCTACGAAAATCTGCTGTACGAAGTAAAAGATCAGATCGCGCGCATCACGTTCAATCGCCTGAATGTTTTGAATGCGCTGAATCGGAAAACCGTCGAAGAATTGGGCGATGCGTTGAATGCCGCACGCCGCGACGATGCGGTGCGCGTTGTGATTCTCACCGGCGCCGGTGAAAAATCCTTTGTTGCCGGAGCCGACATCAACGAACTCGCGAAGCAGACGCCGGTGGACGGCAAAGAGTATTCGGCTTTCGGACAGCAAGTGATTCGCCCGCTCGAGACGATGGGAAAGCCTTCGATTGCCGCCATCAACGGCTTCGCGCTGGGCGGCGGATGCGAGCTGGCGCTCGCCTGCACGATTCGCATTGCGAGCCGCAACGCAAAGCTCGGGCAGCCGGAAGTAAAGCTCGGAATCATTCCCGGATTTGGCGGCACGCAACGGCTCGCGCGGTTGTGCGGCAAAGGCGTGGCGCACGAATTGATTCTCACCGGAGAAATGATCAACGCGGAAGAAGCGCTGCGCATCGGCCTTGTGAATCGCATCGTCGAGCTGGCGGAGCTGATTCCCACCGCCGAAGCGATTGCGAAGAAAATCATCGCGAACGCTCCGCTCGCCGTAAAGTACGCGATGGAAGCGGTGGAACACGGCATGGAAATGTCGGAGGAAGAAGGGCTGTTTCTCGAAGCGGCGCTTTTCGGAGTGTGCTGCGCCACCGAAGATATGCGCGAAGGCACTCGCGCGTTCATCGAAAAGCGGCGGGCAAAATTTCAGGGACGCTAGACCATGGCGGGAAATTCCAAATCTTCCAGACCGCGCCGCGAATTGAAAGCATCGGGATTGCATTTCGCCATCGTTGTGAGCGAGTTCAACAGCGTGATCACGGACCGGTTGCTTGCCGGCGCACTCGACGCGCTGAAAACCGCCGGAGCTGCCGGCAAGCAGATTGAAATCGTGCTCGTTCCCGGATCGTTTGAAATTCCGCTCGCGGCAAAGAAGCTCGCCGGCACGGACCGCTTCGATTCGATCGTTTGCATCGGATGCGTCATTCGCGGGGAGACGTCGCATTACGATTACGTAGCGTCGGAAACGGCACGCGGCATTCAACTCGCGCAACTTGACACAGGCGTGCCGATGATCTTCTGCGTTCTTACGTGCGACACCCTTGAGCAAGCCAATGAGCGAGCGGGCGGAAAGTTCGGCAACAAGGGACACGATTCGGGACTCGCCGCGATCGAGATGGCGCAATTCATGCGGAAGAATTCGAAGAACTCCGCGAAGGCTCGGCGGCGGCGCTAGCATGACACTGCGGCGCAAATCGCGCGAGTTCGCCCTGCAAATGCTTTTCGAATGGGACATGGCGCGCCAGAAGCCCGCGCGCGTGGAGCAGCTTTTCTGGAAATCAGCGCGCGCGGCGGATTCAACCCGCAAATTCGCGAATGAATTATTCGAAGGCGCTGTGGCGGAATCCGATTCGAGCGATAAACTGGTTGAAAAACTTTCGAAGAACTGGCGCTTGGACCGCCTCGCGACCGTGGACCGGAACATTCTGCGGCTCGCGATTTACGAAATTCGCTCCGGCACGTCCCCGCCGAAAGTTGTGATCAATGAAGCGCTCGAACTCGCGAAAAAGTTTTCTTCGGCGGAAGCTCCGGCATTTTTGAACGGCATTCTCGACGCGGCCTTCCAAAAATTCGAGGGCTGAGGCGCGAAAAATCGTCACGCATCGATGTGACCTTCGAAAATTCGCACCGCGGAGCCGCTGACTTTCGGAACCAGTTTTCCCCGCTCGGCACTGACCTCCACGTGAATTTCGCTCGGCCGGCCCATCTCCACGCCCTGCGTGATGAGAAGTGTTTCCGCGGCGCACAAGCGCCCGTGCTGCACCAGGTATGCGCCAAGCGAGCCGCCGGCGGAACCCGTGGCGGGGTCCTCGATTATCCCCCAGGGCAGCATCCCGCGGGCGTAAGCACGGCCATGGCCGCCGAGAGCAAAACAGTAGGCCATGACGCCGCCGCGCGAAATCAATTGCGCGAGCACACGCATGTTCATTTGAATTCGCGCCAGCACGCTTCGCCGGCTGACGGGGACCAGGAGATTCGAAATTCCCGTCGAAACGAATTCGGGCGGCAACGAGGATTCAAGGTCGCTCGGTTTCAGTCCAAGCGCCTCGGCGAGAGCGGCACGCGAGAAGCGGGCGCGGGCCATGCGCGCGGCCTTCTGCGTCATTGTGACGCGAATGGGCCGACCATCGTGGAAGGTCAATTCAACAGGAAGGATTCCCGCACCGGTCTGCTGCAACACGTGCACGCGTCCTTCGGATGCCGGAACGACGCCCAATTCTGCGAGAAGAAACCACGTCCCGATCACCGGATGGCCGGCGAGCGGAAGCTCGCGCGTGGTGGTAAGAATGCGCAAGCGCGCGAGGGCGCGGTTGTTCGTCGGGCGCTGAACGAAAACCGTCTCGGAAAGATTCATCTCGCGCGCGATTTCTTGCATCCTCGCTTGCGGCAGGCCGTCGCCGTCGGTGACGACGGCGAGTGGATTGCCGGCAAAGGGTTTCGATGTGAAGACATCGAGCGTATAGAGACGCCGCTTCATGGTCCGTGCTTTCCCGCCCGCCGAACGGGCGAATCCGCTGGTTGGATCACAGACGCTCCAGTTCTACCAGAGTTCGCTCGTTGCGCACATTACCGGTGTTGAGCGTGGTCTTGGGTTCGAGCAGGACAATATGGACTTCTTCGTCTTCGGCGACCGGAAGATGATCCACGCCTTTCGGCACGATGATGAATTCGCCCGGAGAAACCATGACGTCGCGATCTCGAAAGCGCATCCGCATGCGCCCTTTCACGACGAGGAACAATTC
>JBAWGF010000299.1:0-12558 GCA_049592615.1 Candidatus Acidiferrales bacterium | reverse complement strand
GCATTTGCACGCGCTTGAATTTCGCGACTCGTTGCGCGAGGTCCGGCGCGACGTCGAGATTCGACGACTTGGAGGCTGGTGTCCCCGACTTGGCAGCCTTGGGCGCGGAGGATTGCGGCGAAGCGGTCAAGCCCGCTGCGAGGACCAGCGCAGCCGCACATGCAAGACCGAGGAACCCATAAAAGTTGGCGATTAGGGCGGCTCGCCGTCGTTTGTTTTCAATGACTTGGATCAAGTTCTAATTCCTCCAGTTGTCGATTAGACTCGAATTCTCCATAGGCGTTTGCCCTGAATTCCCACGACATGACTCTACCCGCGCCTGCCGCGCCGGTCCTGCTGGCTGCCTCAGTTGTGACAATTGTGGCCACGCAAAGATAGTAGTACATCGGAGACCGAGTGCAAGTGCGGAGTCCTGTGGACATTTGGGTCCGCGCGAGAAATGGGATTCACGTCCGGTCCCAGTCCGGAGCGCACAGACAGGATTGTCTGTACCACCAAACCGCAAATCAGCCAATCCTACTTTGCGACGGAGGTTGCGCGGGAGAGGCGGTCGGCAAGGGCTCTGTGTTCCTTGGCGATTTCCTCTGGAAGGCGGTTGCCGAATTTTTCAAAAAACTTCGCGGTGTCTTCTTCTTCCTTGACCCAGTCGTCTGGATTGACGCGCAACATTTCCTCGATTGCGTCTTTCGGGATGGAAAGTCCGTCGAGCGTGAGCGAACCCGGCGTCGGGACAAGTCCAATGGGAGTTTCAGCAGCCGCGGCGCGGCCCTCGATGCGGTCGAGCATCCACTTCAGCACGCGAGCATTCTCGCCGTAGCCGGGCCAGAGGAATTTTCCGTTGGCATCTTTCCGGAACCAATTCACGTTGAATATTTTCGGCGGCTTCTTCAGTTTCGGTCCCATCCGGAGCCAGTGACGGAAGTAATCGGCCATGTTGTAGCCGCAGAAGGGAACCATGGCCATCGGATCGCGGCGCGTGACGCCGATGGAGTCCGTGATGGCAACCGTGGTTTCAGACGCCATCGTGGCGCCGACAAATACCCCGTGCTGCCAGTCGTGGGACTCATAGACGAGGGGCGCCACACGCGCGCGACGCCCGCCGAAAATGAATGCGGAAATGGGTACGCCCTCGGGGTCCTCCCAGTGCGGGGAAATCGAAGGTGCCTGTTTTGCGGGGACGGTGTAGCGCGAATTCGGCTGCGCCGCAGCTCCCTTGCCCGGCGTCCACGGCTCGCCTCTCCAGTTGATCAATCCCTCGGGCTGCGCGCCGTCAAATCCCTCCCACCACGGCTCGCGGGACGTTGTGAGCGCGACGTTCGTAAAAATCGAATCGTGCCGCACAGCGGCGATGACGTTGGGGTTCGTCTTCACGTTCGTGCCCGGCGCGACGCCGAAAAACCCCGATTCGGGATTGATCGCATGCAGCATGCCGTCGGCACCCACGTGCATCCATGCGATGTCGTCGCCGATCGTCCACACGCGATAGCCCTGCTTTTCGAGCGCGGAAACCATCATCGCGAGATTTGTTTTTCCGCACGCGCTGGGAAATGCAGCGGCCATGTAAGTTACTTTGCCTGACGGATCCTCGAGGCCGAGGATGAGCATATGCTCAGCCATCCAGCCTTGCGCGCGCGCTTCCCAGCTCGCGATGCGTAGGGCGAAGCATTTCTTGCCGAGCAGCGCGTTGCCGCCATAGCCGGAGCCGATGCTCCAAATCAATTTCTCTTCCGGGAAATGCAGAACAAACCGCCGCTCCGGGTTCATATCGCCGAGCGAATGAAGACCGGGAACGAAATCGCCGGAGCTGCCGAGGCGGTCGAGCGCGGCCTTGCCCATGCGCGACATGATGCGCATGCTGGCGACGACGTAGGCGCTGTCCGTGATTTCAACGCCGACTTTGCTGTAGGGCGAGTTCACCGGGCCGAGAATGTAGGGCACGACGTACATCGTGCGGCCCTTCATCGCGCCGTCGAACAGAGGCCGGACTCTGTCTTTGGCTTCTTGCGGCGCCATCCAGTTGTTCGTTGGGCCGGCTTCCTCTTTTTTGCTCGTGCAAATGAAAGTTACGCTTTCGGTGCGGGCTACATCGTTGGGATTGCTGCGGTGGAGAAAACAGCGCGGGTACGTTTTTTGATTCAGCTCGATGTAGGTGCCGTCGCGGAGCATTTCCTCGGTCAGCCGGTCGCTTTCGGCTTGCGAGCCATCGATCCAGACGATCTTTGCAGGCTTTGTCAGGCGTGCGGATTCTTCGACCCATCGTTCGAGTGGCGTTGACACCGAACCTCCCAAGATTTTCCGCGGGGGACGTCGCTCGGCCAACCGGGCCTGAACGCGTCGCGTCAGGTAAAACAGGGGCGCTCGAGCAGAAAAAGTGTAGGCCACGGCGCGGGGAATTGCAATATGGCAGCGGCACGGAAAGCCTGTCGGATGTGCGGAATGCTATACTTCACGGAAAATGTACGCGAGAAAGCTGCAAACGGAGATCGTGATCGAAGGCGAACGACGGGCGTGCCCGCTCGATTGGCTCGATAGTTTTTGCATGCGAAATTTCACAGGCTCTGCCGAATTCGACGATACGCTTCCGGTCGGTGAAGGGCGCCTCGAAGCCGGCCTACGAGTGGACCCGGCGCGGCTTGCCGATGCGATGAGCGATTGGTTCACGAGACGCGGCAAGGGAAACAGCAAACGCGTGCGAGTCGAAATTCGCGAAACAACGTAAGTCCTTACAGCGGCGGCGATTCCTAAATTTGGGATATGTGCTTTCTGAAAATGAGGAGCCCTAGGAGGGGAAGAGCCGAGCGCTTCCTAAGTATGACTGGGGCGTTGCAGCGGTCATCGCAGGAGAGCTCGGCTCCTCACAATTGTTTCGACGCGGCGGCCCGGCGTTCGTTAGCAACTGTGGATTTCGCGGAATCTAAATATCTTCGCTGGTGCGGTAGGAACCGCGGGCGCGCAAAGATTGCCGGGCGCTGCCTGCAAGCAGCGCTTGGATCTCGCCCATGGCGGCATACGCGGCTTTCTCACCTTCTGCAACCAGTTGCGGCGTTTTCTGAAATTCGTCCCAGAGAACATGGTGCACATCCGGCTCGATGAGCACATCGGTTTCCTTGCGCCAGGTTTGTTGCGAGGAAGCCTGGATGATCGAGAACGAGCGGCTGATCACTTCAATCGTGTTGCGCGGTTTCGAGTCGAGAAGCCCCGGCTCAAGATGCACGGAAATCACAAGCTCCGCGCCCAACTCGCGCACTCCCGGCGCCGGAACCGTTTCGGTCAAGAAACCGTCCACGAGCAAGTGATTGTTGTATTCCACGGGCAGGAAAAGCCCCGGATATGCGCACGAGGCGCGGAGCGCCGGCGCAATCTCGCCGCGCGTGAAATGCACGGATTTGCCGGACAGAAGATCGGTGGCGACAATGCAGAGCGGAATTTTCAACTGGTCGAAATATTTGGCGGTCGTGAAACGGTGCAAATAGTGTTCCAGGCGCTCGTTCGACGCCATGCCCATTCGCGAAACGGTCCAGCGGCCGAAATCACGGAAGTGCGTCTCCTGGCCCTGGCTCTCCATTTCTTCCACCGAGCTGCCGCTGGCATACGCAGCGCCGATCAGCGCGCCCACGCTCGTGCCTGCAATAAAATCAATCGGGATTTCGTTTTCTTCCAGCGCGCGCAACACGCCGACGTGCGCGATCCCGCGGGCAAATCCTCCGCCGAGCGCAAGGCCCACTTTCAGCCGGTGACCGTCGGGGCCGTACGCAAACGAGCGCAAGCCCTGGATGGCTTTCCCAAGCCATTTGACCGTTGTTCCCATCTGGCGCCCCTAGCTATTAGACACTGTAGCGCAGTTCCGAGATGCACGGTCTTTCCGGTTGACCCGCCCGTACCGCTTTTGTAACCTGCTTGTTCTCGTTTGTGGATCTCCGTGAAACGTCGCATCGAAAAAGTCGCAGTTCTGGGAGCCGGCACGATGGGCGCGCGGATCGCCGCGCACCTTGCCAATGCCGGAATCCCGTGCTTTCTGCTCGATATCGTTCCCGCCGAATTGAATGCGGATGAAAAGCGCAAGAATTTGACGCTGGAGAGTTCTGCCGTGCGCAATCGGATCGTGCTGGGCGGCCTCGAAGCGGCGAAGAAGTCGCGCCCGGCGGCATTCTTTACGCCGGAGACGGCGCGGCTGGTCACGCCGGGAAATCTCGAGGACAATCTGGCGTGGTGCGGCGAGGTGGACTGGATCATCGAGGCCGTCGCGGAAAACCTGGAAATCAAACGCAATCTTTTCACGCGCGTCGAGAGCGTCCGCAAGCCCGGAACCATCGTCACATCGAACACCTCGGGGCTGCCGATCCATCTCATCGCCGAAGGCCGCTCCGAAGATTTTCAGCAGCATTGGGCCGGGACGCACTTCTTCAATCCGCCGCGCTACATGAAACTGGTCGAGCTGATCCCCGGCCCGAAAACCCGCGCGGAAGTTCTCGAATCGCTCGACGAGATTTGCGACCTGCGGCTCGGCAAAGGCGTCGTGATCGCAAAGGACACGCCGAATTTCATCGCCAACCGCATCGGCACGTACTCCATGCTGAACGTGCTCCGGCAAATGCAGGCGCTCGAAATGACAATCGAGGAAGTGGACGCGTGCACTGGCCCCGCGATCGGGCAACCGAAGTCCGCGACGTTTCGCACGGCCGACATTGTGGGTCTCGATGTGCTGGTGCACGTCGTTCGCAATATTTACGAAAGTATTGCGGACGACGAGTCGCGCGAGATGTACCGCGTCCCGCCGATGATCGAAGAGATGATGAAGCGCGGCTGGCTCGGCGAAAAAACGGGCGGCGGATTTTACAAGCGCGTGAAGAAGGGCGGCGATTCAGAAATTCTCACGCTCGACTGGCAGAAGATGGAATACCGCGCGCGGCAGAAGGCGCGATTCGGATCGATCGAAGCGGGGAAGGGAATTGAGGACACGCGCGAACGGTTGCGCGCGCTCGTGGCGCCCGCGCTCGAAGGAAAGGGCGGCGACAAAGCAAACCGGTTTCTCTGGTCGAGCCTGAGCGAAAGCTGTCTCTACGCGGCGCGCCGCTTTCCCGAAATTGCCAACAGCATCGTGGACGTGGACCGCGCGATGCGCTGGGGATTCGCCTGGGAGCTTGGCCCGTTCGAAGTCTGGGACGCAATCGGCGTGGAAAAAATGGCAAAAGCGATGGAACGCGACGGCAAGAAAATTCCACCGCTCGTCAGCAAAGTACTGGCCTCGCCAAAAAAATCATTCTACGAATCCGAAAAAGGCCGCACGAGCTACTTCGATCTGACGGTGAGCGCGCTCCAGCCCCTCGCCGAGCCGCCCGGAATCATCCTCCTGAAATCGCTGAAGGACCGCACGCCCGTGGTTCAAAGCAATGCGGGCGCGAGCTTGATCGACTTGGGCGACGGCGTCGTCTGCTGCGAATTTCATTCGAAGATGAATTCGATCGGCGGAGACCTCGTCGCGATGATACATGCGGGCATCGCGCGGCTGGGCTCGGAATTCGACGCGATGGTGATTGCCAATCAGGCGCCGAATTTTTCCGTCGGCGCGAACCTGATGCTCGTGCTCATCGGTGCGCAGGAAGGCGAATGGGACGACATCCATCTCGCCGTGCGCCAGTTCCAGCGCGTCAACATGGCCATCAAGTACTCGCCGCGCCCGGTTGTTTCAGCCCCCCAGGGGATGGCGCTTGGCGGCGGATGCGAAATCAGCCTTCACGCCGCGCGCATCCACGCAGCGGCGGAAGCCTACATTGGATTGGTCGAAACGGGCGTCGGGCTGGTCCCCGGTGGCGGCGGAACGAAAGAAATGCTCATCCGCGCGAATGAACATTCCGCCGGAGGCGAAGACCTTGACCTATTCCACGCGCTCAAGCCCGTTTTTGAAAACATCGCCATGGCGAGAGTTTCGACCAGCGGTGAAGAAGCGCGCTCGCTCGGGTATCTGCGCCCGTCGGATCTGATTGCCATGAACCGCGAGCGCCAGGTCGCCGACGCAAAACAAACCGCGCTCGCGATGGTCCGCGCCGGGTATCATCCGCCTGCACCGGCCGAAATCCGCGTTCTCGGCGAAGAATTTCTGGCGGCGGCAAAGCTCGCGATCCACATGCTGGTGCGCGGCGAATTCGCGACGGAATACGACGGCGTCGTCGGGCGCAAGCTCGCGACGATTCTGACAGGCGGCGCAATCACCGCGCCGCAGACCGTCTCCGAGCAATACGTCCTCGACCTCGAGCGCGAGGCATTCGTCAGCCTGTGCGGCGAGCGCAAGACGCAGGAGCGTATTGCCCACACTCTCAAGACCGGCAAGCCCCTTCGAAATTAGCCCTCCCCGAACGGGATCCGCGCCCTTGCGCAACTGAGCAACTTTTCGCGGAGTTTTGGGTTACACGAAACGGGGTTTCGTGCATCTAATACTTCGATGTAAATCTTGTGCCTTGAGGCAGGGTGACTTGAGGCAAAACGCCCAAGGTTTTTTGGAACTTCCAGCCCCGATTCACGCAATCACGCTTATACGGTCAAGGAGAAGTAAATGAACAGAATCGCATTCACAAAGTCATTTTTCGTAATCGCTATTTTAGCGGCCTTTCTGGGTCTCGCAGCCTGCGGTGGCGGCGGCAACGCCGTGGTCATCCCTCCCCCGCCGGGGAATTTCACGAATGAATCTTTTATCAATAGTTACGCTTTTTCGTATCAAGGGTCGGACTCGGGCGGCGTTCCCCTTGCCGTGGCGGGTGAGCTTGTCGCGGATGGAAGCGGCAAAATCACCAGCGGCATTCTGGATATCAATGATTTCGGAAATATCGGCACGGCTCTCCCGATTCTGGCAGGATCCACGTACAACGTGGGAGCGGACGGACGATCTTCTGCGACGCTCAATATTCAGGGCGGCACCATCACCCTGCAATTCACCCTTTCATCGAACAGCCACGCGCTGGTAACCGAGTTTGATTCCTTTGGCAGCGGCAGCGGAACGATTGACCAGCAGGACACAAACGTCACGAGCACGCAGCTTTCCGGCAATTACGCCTTCATTGCTTCCGGTGTTGACTTCAATTTTAACGAGACAACTATCGGCGGGAATTTCGCCACTGCCGGCGCGGTCCTCACGCCAGGGCAAGCCGTCTGGGACGCCGTCGATGCCGGCACGTTCGTCGTCACCGACGACAATACGCTCAGTGGCACGACACCGCTCGATGCCGCTAACGCCGGGCGCGGTCAATTGTCGCTGACAAGCACACAGATCAACGGATTTACTTTTGTGTTTGGGTATTACATCGTGGATGCCACACATATCAAGCTCATTGGAATCGATCAAACGGGCACTTTTTTCCTCGCTGGCGATGCCTACAAGGCACCGAGCGCTCCGGCACAACTTGCCAATTCGAACTACGCATTCACAGTCAGCGGAGAGGCGGCGGCTCTAACCCCCGTGGGAATTGGAGGCGTCTTTACGAGCAACGGTTCGGGGAATATCACGGGCGGCGTTCAGGATCTGAACAACAACGCCTCAGGAAACGCTCACCTCAAGCAGACCCTTCAGGCCGCCGCATATACCGTGGACCCGACCTTTGCTCGAATCGACTTGAGACTCAACAATGGCAACATTTTTGAGTATGCCGCTTATCCCACGAGCAGCGGGACGGTCATTTTGATCGAAATCGACGGAAAGCAAGCGGTAACGAGCGGCATCGCATACCGGCAGACAGCCACAACCGCGGTTCAAGGGAACTACGCGATAAACCTTACGGGGCTGGCGATCAAGCAAAGTCTCGATTTCGTGCAGGACGTCGTTGGGCAGGTGAATGTCGCCTCGGGCGGCGCTGTTACCGGAACGATCGACATCAACAACCTGTTTCAAGGGCCGCCTGTGCCGAATATTTCCTTGAGTAGCAATAGCAAACTTCCTGCGCTCGACAGCCCGGTTACAGGACGCGGAAATCCTTTCGCACTCCAATCAAACCAGCTCGGAGCCAACGGCTTCGCGCTCTCGTATTACGTAGTGGACGCCAATACCGTGCTCCTTGTCGAAATGGATAGCGTCCGCGTAACGACGGGGATCATGGTGAAACAGCCGTAGCAACTCGGCTGCAACAATTGCCTTCGTCCTCGGGGCGTTCCGCTTACTCGGGACGCCCCGCGAACTTTTGACCTCTCCTCGATTCGTAAGTCATTTCAGTCGCTTACTCATTTCTGTAGAACACGTCTAAAACTGCGCGCGGGTGTTCCTGTGCCATCCGTAAAGCGGGCCTCGATTTTAGAAATCTCGTTTAAGTTGCTTGATATTGCGCGCGCCTGCCGCTAGCATCGCGGGGCGATTTAGCGGTCAATGGTGAGTCTTTGACCAGGAAATAAACCTCATGGACTGGGGTGTGGAATGTACAACCAAGTGAAGCAGGCACGTTCCGTGGCGATTCTCTTCGCGCTTGGCGCCGCTGGGTTGATCGGAGTCGCACACAATGCGCGCGGAGAAGGCGGCGAGCCGCGTTATTTCGCCATCAAGAACGCGCATATTGTGATGGCCTCCGGGGAATATTTGGACGGCGGAACGATTGTCATCGCAAATGGATTGATTCAGGCGGTTGGCACCGACGTCACGATTCCGCCCGAAGCGTGGGTGATTGACGCAAAAGGGTTGACCGCTTACCCCGGCCTGATCGATGCGGGCACTGACATTGGGCTGCCCAAGGAGGAAGGCGGCGAGGGAGCTGGCGCTCCGCCGGCAGGTGGCGGACGGGCGCGCAGACGCGTTGCTCCATCCGGCCCGATTTCAATGGGGCCCGAGGACCGCCCCTATACGACGCCCTGGCGCGTTGCAGCGGATGAACTCAAGACCGACGACAAACGAATTGAATCGTGGCGCAACGCAGGCTTCACAACTGCGCTCGTGGTTCCTGAAGGGGGACTTTTCCCCGGTCAAGCGAGCGTGGTAAATCTAGCGGGCGAGCGCCCCGGCGACATGGTCGTAAAGCCGCTGGCTGCTCTGCCAATTTCATTGAGACCGACGGGCGGTTTTTTTGGTTTTCCCGGTTCTCTCATGGGCGGAATCGCCTATGACCGCCAACTCCTTGACGATGCGAGGTGGTACGCGGCGGCTGGGCCAATCGATGATGCGAATCCGTCGAAGCTCGAGCGCTTGCCCTACGATCGCGCCGAGCGTGTCGTGAGTGATGCGCTGCGCAGCGGCGAAATCGTCCTGCTTCCCGCAAACAGCGCGAACGAAATTCTCCGCGCGCTCCGGCTTGCGGACGAATGGCACCTCCGGGTTGTACTCACAGGCGCGCAGCAGGGTTACGAAGTTGCCGAGACTCTTGCCTCGAAGCGCGTTCCAGTGCTGGTCAGCCTGAAATGGCCGGAGCGCGCTAAGGATTCGGACCCAGAAGGTGACCAGACGCTGCGCGAGTTGCGCTTTCGCGATCACGCGCCTTCCACGCCGGCGGCGCTCGCCAAGGCCGGCGCGAAGTTCGCCTTTTACTCCGACGGTCTGGCCGGACCCAAAGACATTCTCAAGAACGTGAGAAAGGCGATTGACGCGGGCCTTTCGCCGGCAGCCGCACTCCGCGCGTTCACTGCGGATGCGGCGGAAATCCTGGGCGTGAGCGACCGCCTCGGAAACATTGCGCCGGGGAAAATCGCCAACCTGATCCTCGCCGATGGCGACATCTTCAATGAAAAGACAAAAGTGAAACACGCCTTCGTGGACGGCCGCTGGTTTGAAATTCACGAAGGGCCGCCCCCGGAAAAACCGGGCGAGAAGAAACCGATGCGAGGCGGCAACGTGGATGCTGCGCAGGCGGGGGTGGACCGATGAAGCGCGCCATCCTGTTTGCGATTTTCTTCTTCGCAATTGTCGAGCCGAATTCAGCCCGGGCGCAGAATCCGAGTACGATTCTCATACAGAACGCCACGATTCTCACAATCACGCACGGGAACATCGAGCATGGCTCGATTCTGATCCGCGACGGAAAGATTGCCGCTGTCGGTACCAATCTCAAAGCGCCCGACGGCGCGATGTTGATTGATGCGACGGGGCAATACGTGATGCCCGGGATCATCGATTGCCACTCGCACATTGCGGTTGACGGAGGCGTGAACGAGGGCAGCATTTCCGTCTCTTCGATGGCCCGAATCCCCGACGTTCTCGATCCCGACGAAGTGGACATCTACCGCGATCTTGCGGGCGGCGTGACGGCGGCGAACATCCTGCATGGCAGCGCCAATCCGATCGGCGGGCAAACGGTGGTCATCAAGCTGCGCTGGGGAAAGCCGGCGAGCGATCTGCCGTTTGAAGGCGCACTGCCCGGAATCAAATTCGCGCTGGGTGAGAATCCGAAGCGCTCCAATTTCGGTCCACCGGCGGGAGTGCCGCAGCGATATCCCTCGACGCGCATGGGCGTCGAGGAAGTGATTCGCCAAGCGTTCATCGAAGCGCGTGAGTACAAAAAAAGCTGGGACGCCTACAATCAGCGCAAAGCCGCCGGCGAACAAAGCTTGATTCCGCCGCGCCGGAACGAAAAGCTCGAGCCGCTGGTCGAGGTCCTCGAGGGCAAGCGATACGTCCATTCGCATTGCTACCGCGCCGATGAAATCTTGATGCTCTTACGCGTGGCGAAGGAGTTCGGCTTCAAGGTGCGCACGCTTCAGCACGTTCTCGAAGGTTACAAAGTGGCGGACGAAATTGCCGCCGTGGGAACCGGTGCTTCGACATTTTCCGATTGGTGGGCTTACAAGATGGAGGCATTCGACGCGATTCCTTACAACGCGGCGTTGATGGCGGACCGCGGCGTCGTGGTCTCGATTAACTCGGACGACGCCGAAGAAGCGCGGCACTTGAATCAGGAAGCGGCGAAGTCCATGAAGTACGGCGGCCTTTCGGCGAACGATGCGCTGAAGCTGATCACGCTCAATCCCGCCATTCAGCTGGGCATCGACAATCGCGTCGGCTCGATTGAAGTCGGCAAGGACGCCGACCTGGTGATTTACAACCACGATCCGTTGAGCGTTTACGCCGTCGCTCAAAAAACGCTGATCGACGGACAAGTCTATTTTGACCGCCAGCGCGACATCGCGCAGCGCGCCGACCGCGATAAGGAAAGACAGGCCCTGATCGACAAGGAAAAGAAAGCGGGCGAAGAAGAAAAGAAAACTGAGGAGAAGCCGGAAAAGAAACCCGAAAAAAAGCCCGATCAGAAAAGGAAACCGCCCCGAGCAACCAGCGATACAAGCGGCGGCGTTGCGGGAGGAAGCCGATGACAGCGCCGAGAATGATCCCGCGAATCGCCTCCCTTCTTCTTGCGATATTCCTTTCGCAGCCGCTGTGGGCACAGGCTGCACCCGGCGTCTATGCCATCAAAGGCGCGAAGGTTTACACGCTTGTGGGCCCGGCGATCGAAAATGGCACCGTGATCATACGCGGCGGAAAGATTGCCGCCGTCGGCGCCAATCTCGCGATTCCGGCGGACGCGCAAGTGATCGATGCAACCGGACTCGAGGTGTATCCCGGAATGTTCGATCCGATCACCCAGATCGGCCTGAACGAAGTCGGCGCGGTCCGCGCAACCGTGGATCTGGTCGAGGTCGGCGACTACAACCCTGAACTGGTCGCAGCGATGGCCGTGAATCCAGCGAGCGCCCACATTCCCGTGACGCGTGCGAGCGGCATTACGCACGTGATCGTCGCGCCCGGAACCAGCGGATTTGATCTTTCGAGCGGCGGGTTGATCACGGGCCAGGCTTCGGCATTCAATCTTGCAGGTTGGACCATGGATGAAATGCAAATCCAGCGGTCCGTCGCGATGGTCATCAACTGGCCGTCCATTGAGACGCGCACATTCGATTTTTCGACATTCAGTTTCAAGGACAAGCCCTACGCGGACGCGAAGAAGGAATACGACAAGTCGATCAACGAGCTTAGCGACTGGCTCGACCGCGCGCGGCACTATGCGCAGGCGCAGGAAAAAGGCTCGCCGGCCCATTTCGAGCGCGACTTGAAACTCGAGGCCCTCGTGCCGGTGGTGGAAGGCAAGCTGCCGGTCCTCATCGTCGCCGGAGAGGCGCGCGAAATTCGTAATGCGGTTGAGTTCTGCACGAAGCAGAATTTGAAAATGATCCTCGGCGATGGCGCCGATGCCTGGAAGGTGATGGACCTACTCAAAGAAAAGAAAATCCCCGTCATACTCGGCCCGACCGAACGCCTCCCGCTCAAGGAAGACACTCCCTACGACAAACCGATGGCGCTGCCGGCTGAATTGAACGCGGCGGGAATTCCATTCGCGTTCTCCAGCTTTGGCACTTCTTTTTCGCGGCGCCTCTCGCAATATGCCGGAACAGCGGTCGCCTACGGCCTATCGCACGACGAGGCCCTGAAAGCTGTGACGCTCAATGCGGCGCAGATTTTCGGCCTCGCGGACCAGCTCGGGACCATCGAACCCGGCAAGCTCGGCAACCTGATCGTGACGAATGGCGATCCACTCGAAATCCAAACGCAAGTGCGCTATCTCTTCATCAAGGGCCAGCTCACAGGCACGGACAATCGCCATC
>JBAWGF010000298.1:0-13602 GCA_049592615.1 Candidatus Acidiferrales bacterium | reverse complement strand
GGGTGGAGGGCAATCTAGAAACGCAGTAGCTTGCCGGGAAGTCGGCACTCCGCAGACCACTGGCGGAATACGGGGCCGGTGCCCCCCATCGGCCCCCAACCTCTGGACAATCGAATAGTTCACTTATTCGAGCAGCGAAACGGGAGTGGGTATTGGTAGCGCTAACGGGAATCGAACCCGTATTTCGGCCTTGAAAGGGCCGCGTGCTAACCGTTGCACCATAGCGCCACTGTTCAACTCAGTCGAAGCGTTCAAGAATTATCGAAGATATCGCGGGAATTGACAAGAAACGAAATTCGTCAGTCGGCTTTCACGGTGGCCGAATCCTCTTCGCCGATTTTCGGTTTCCGACTACCGCCAGCCGTTGCGCTCGCGCAATGCTGTGATGTGCGCCACGTGATGCTTCCCGTGCCATGAGTAAAGCGCGAGATTCTGATCGAGCGTCATCATGCCGCGCTCGGGATGGCGAAATCGTTTCGCCCAATCCGCGGGCGCGAGCGACCGCAGCAGCAACACCCACCGCTTGTGCAAACTCTCCAGCAGCGCGAGTGAAGGCTCGATCGGAGCCGACTTCGCATCCGCCAGCTCCGCCCACTGCTTTTCATCGTACGGCTTGATCGTCGGCTCGCTTTCGGTGAGCGCGAGCTTGAATCGCACGTACGAATTCAAATGGCTGTCGGGAACATGATGAACCACCTGGCGGACAGTCCACCCGCCGGGACGATACGGCGTATCGAGCTGCTCGGGCTTCAGTCCTGCGACGGAGGCGCTCAGTCGTGCCGGAGTTTCCGCGATCGCGTCTATACACTCGCGACGCTGGCTTTCGCTGAGGCTGTCCACGTGCTCAAACTTCCCGATCGGAAATCGTAGATCTGCTTCCATGTATTTGCTCTTTTCTCCACTCACCCGCGCAACTGTAATCGGATGCGGCACACGAATCCAAGATTCGTGAAGTGGAAGGAGACGTCGAACCAAGAAAACAGAATCAGCTCTGGCTGTCCTGAAATTCTTCGTGCCAGGCCATCTGGATGGCTTCGAGTTTGCCTTCGTTCGATAGTTTCGGATCGCCAGTGAACCCGGCGAGTTCCGTCACCCATTTGTGGAGGTCGGTGAACCGAACCGTCAGCGGATCCACGCCCGGATGTTTTTCCGCAAGCTGAATGCCGATTTCCTCGGCGTTATCCCAATCGAATGTATTCGGCACGAATCCTCTCAAGGCACAGTTCGATCTCTTTAATGTTCTGCTTCCTTCGCGTAATTCTTGTTCCACTCCGGAATTTCCACGACGAGATCTTTGGTCCCGTCAGGCACGCACTGGCAACCGAGCCGCGACTTCGGCGTAACGCCAGGAGCTTCGTCGAGCTGGTCGAACTCCGCGTCGGTGCCCTCGTTGCACGAGTCCAGTCCTTCGTGAATGATGACGTGACACGTCGAGCAGGCGCACACTCCGCCGCACGCGTGGTCGAGCCCCATCTGATAGCCCTGCGAAATATCGAGGATGCTGCCGGGCAAACCGTCGTGACCGTAAGGAATCTTCGCCGGGTCCACTTCGACGGTCTTGCCCTCCTTGATAAACGTCACTTTGAATTTCTTCGTCGCGGGCGTGTATTTAGTTTCTTCGATGTATGGATTCTTGCCGCCCATTGTGCTGCTCCTTTACCCCAGCCACTACACGTCCTCGAGTCGCTTGCCCTGTACCGCTGTTTGCAACGCGCTGTTCATCAAAATCTCGGCGAGGTGCATTGTCGCCTGATTCAACTCATCCACTCGCTGACGAATCAGTTTGTAATCCGCCCCCGCCAGGGCAGCGCGGAGCAGCGATGCAGATTCATCGATGGCGCGCCGCTCATCGTCCGATAATTCGCGCGCGCGTGGATCGCGCAATGTCTTTTCCGTCGCATGCAGAATCGTATCGCCATCCGTCCGCGCTTCGATCAACTGGCGCTCCGCGAAATCCTGCTCGGCGAATTCGATGGACTCCTCGAGCATCCGCTCGATCTCGTTGTCCGACAGGCCATAGCTCGGCTGCACTTCTAGCGTCTGTTGCCCGCCGGACCTCAAATCGTGCGCGGCGACTTGCAGGATGCCGTTCGCGTCGATCAAGAATTTCACTTCGATCCGCGCGAGGCCGGCAGGCCCCGGCGGCACTTTCAATTGAAACCGCGCGAGCGACCGGCAATCCTTCGCCAGCTCGCGCTCCCCTTGCAGAACGTGAACATCGATACCCGTCTGATTTTCGACGCCCGTTGTGAACAGTTCCTGCGCGCTCGCCGGAATCGTCGAGTTCCGCGGAATGATTTTCGCGACCACGCCGCCCATCGTCTCGATGCCGAGCGAAAGCGGCGTGACGTCGAGCAAGAGCATTGTCTTCACGCCCGTTTCGAGAATGTCCGCCTGCACCGCTGCGCCAAGCGCGACAACCTCATCGGGATCGAGCTCGCAATGCGGCGCGCGCCCGAAATAGTCGCCCACAGTTTTTCGCACCAGCGGAATGCGCGTCGAGCCGCCGACCAAGACCACTTCGTCCATGTCGCTAGGTGCGAGCTTGGCATCGGCAAGCGCTAACTTCACGGGCGCCATTGTGCGGGCAATGATCGGGCGAATCAGCTTCTCGAATTCCGCGCGTTTGATTTCTCGGACATACGTCTTGCCGTAGCCGAGCGCGTGCCGAACAACCGCTCTGTCCGCACCCGACAGCTCGTGCTTCGCTCGGATCAATGCCTTCCGCAATTCCTGCACCGCTTCACCGCGGCGATCGAACTCGATCGAGAATTGATGTTGGATTTCTTTTCGTGCGAGATCGAGCAGCACGTTGTCAATGTCGTCGCCGCCCAGATGTGTATCACCATTGGTGGAGAGCACTTGATAGATGTCGCCCTCGGCCGTCGAAATCAGCTTCAGGATTGAAATATCAAATGTGCCGCCGCCGAAATCGTAAACGGCCACGCGGCCGCGCTTCTGCTCGTGCAATCCGTAGGCGAGCGCCGCGGCCGTTGGCTCGTTGACGAGGCGCAAGACATCAAGCCCCGCGAGGCGCCCCGCATCTTTTGTGGCCTGCCGCTGCGCATCGTTGAAATACGCCGGCACGGTGATGACCGCGCGGTCCACCGGCTCCTTGAAATATTCTTCCGCCCATGATTTCAGCTCGCGCAGGATATACGCGGAAATTTCCGGCGCCGTAAAGTGCTTGTCGCCCAGGCGCACGCGGATCACGTTGCGGCTTTCTGCATCAATCCGAAATGGGAATATTTTCAGCTCATCCTGAACGTCCGCCACGCCGCGGCCCATCAGCCGCTTCACCGAATAAATCGTGCGATCCGGCTGCGTCAGCAGTCGCTGCCGCGCAGGCTCGCCTACGATAATCTTGCCGTCTTCGTCCACGCTGACAACCGACGGGCAAAGCGTCGAGCCATGCGGCCCGGGAATGCACTTCGGCGCTTTCGTCGCCGGATCGAGATAGGCGATCAAACTGAACGTCGTTCCCAAGTCAATCCCAACTGTCTTGCCCATGATTCCCCTATGCCTCTGCCAATTCTTTTGCGACGCTCGCAACCAGATTGCGGATGTAGCTGCGCCGGTTCAGCACTTCGTTCATGCGCGCGAGCAGCTTCTTGCGTTGCGTCTCGTCCAGATTCGCATCAATTACCGCATCCCATTCGCGGCTGATCCCCGCCAGTTCCGCGTCCACTTCCTCGAGCTTTTCCTGAAAACTGCTTTGCGCTTCCGCGAGCCGCTCGCGCAATCCGGCCGTATCGCCGCCTTCGGCGCGTGCTTCGCGCAGTTCGTCGAGCGATTCGTTCAATTCGAAGACCTCTTCGAGCAACTCGGGCGGCGCCTGCTGCTTCGTGGTGCCTTCTTTTCTCAGCTCGAGATACAGAAGCAGGTACTCGACGCGCGCGATTGGATCGCGCAGCGTGCGGTACGCGTCGTTCAACTCCGAAGAGCGCTCGAGCGAGAGATTTCGTTCGAATTCGCTCGCGCGTACAAAATTATCCGGATGCAATTTCCAGCTCAGCTTGTGAAATTGCTCTTCGAGCGCTGCGGGATCGAGCGTCAATTTTTGCGGCAGGCCGAAGAATGCAAAATAATCCGCGCCCCCGGGCAATGGCTGGATCTTGCCGCACGCGGGGCAGAAATGTGCGCCGGCGGCGGGCGCCTGGCAGCTCCAGCAAGGCGTCGCAGTGGTTTTGGATGTTCGTGTTTGCATCACACTCATGCGCTCTCTCGTCGTCAGCGTTTCCACGGCTAAGGCAGGTATCGAAAGAATCTTTATGCGGGCAGCAGAGGATGAATTCCCCGCGAAGCGTCCGGATGGAACTCAGGCGGTGAAGGAACTCCCGCAACCGCAACTCCGCGACGCCTGTGGATTCTGAAAAACAAATCCCTGCTTCATCAGGTCCTCGATGTAATCGAGCGTGGTGTTGTGGAGGTAAAGGTAGCTCTTGGGGTCCACAAAAATGCGCGCGCCATTTTCTTCGAATACTTTGTCGCGGTTGCGCGCCTCGGTTTCGAGCCGCATCGCGTAGCTCAATCCCGAACAACCGCCCCCCTGCACTCCCACCCGCAGCCCGCCCGATTCAGGCACGCCTTCCTTTTGCAATAGCTCGCGGATTTTCGCCGCCGCCTTCTCCGTTACATGAATCATGGACATTCTTTTGCTCGCCCCGGTCGCCCGGCGCCTTCACGCAACTGCGTGTCGCGCCCCGGCGAACTTAGTGGTGCGCGCCGGCTGACTCCGCGGGCTTCTCATCGACCTCGCCCTGCTTCTTCTTCCAATCCGACAGCGCGGCCTTGATGGCGTCTTCCGCCAGCACCGAGCAGTGGATCTTCACGGGCGGAAGCGAAAGTTCGCGAACGATGTCCGTGTTCTTGATGGAAAGGGCTTCCTCGACCGTCTTGCCCTTCACCCACTCGGTCGCGAGCGAAGAGCTGGCAATCGCGGAACCGCAGCCGAAGGTCTTGAACTTAGCCTCTTCGATCACGCGAGTCTCGGGGTTCACCTTCATCTGCAGCTTCATCACGTCGCCGCATTCGGGTGCGCCGACGAGGCCCGTACCGACGTTCGGATCTTTCTTGTCGAGCGAGCCGACGTTGCGCGGGTTGTTGTAGTGCTCGATCACCTTGTCCGAATAAGCCATGGTCCATTGCTCCTTTGTCTCTAGAAATTCGTTTCTGCGATTCCGTTATTCGGCCGCAGCCGTCCATTTCATTTTGCTGATGTCCACGCCCTCTTTGGCCATTTCATACAGCGGTGAAAGCTCGCGCAGGCGCTTCACCGTGTCCACCACGCGGTCTGCAACGTAGTCCACTTCCTCATCTGTGTTGAAGCGGCCGAGACCGAAGCGGATCGACGTGTGCGCCAGATCTTCTCCCACTCCCAGCGCCTTCAAAACGTAGCTCGGTTCGAGCGTTGCCGAAGTGCAGGCCGAGCCGCTCGAAACGGCGACGTCGTTGATCCCCATCAGCAGCGATTCGCCTTCGACGAACGCGAAGCTGATATTGATGTTGTGCGGCAGCCGGTGGGTCATCGAACCGTTGATGAACGTTTCGTCCAGCCGGCTCATGATCGATTCCGTCAGCCTTTCGCGCATGCGGCGCAGCTTTTCCGATTCCGCCGCCATTTCGTTCTGACAAATCTCGCAAGCCTTCCCGAGACCGACGATGCCGGTCACGTTGAGCGTGCCTGAACGCATTCCGCGCTCGTGTCCGCCCCCGTCAATGATGGCGGCGAGCTGCACGCGCGGATTCTTGCGGCGCACGTACAACGCGCCCACTCCCTTCGGACCGTAAATCTTGTGGGCCGAAATCGAGAGCAGGTCGATGCCGTCCTTCTGCACGTCCACTGGGATTTTGCCGACTGCCTGCACGCCGTCCACGTGGAAGAAGATTCCCTTTTCCTTGGCGATTTTCCCGATTTCCGCGATCGGCTGCACCACGCCGATTTCGTTGTTCGCGTACATGATCGAGATCAAAATCGTCTTGGGAGTAATCGCGCGCCGGAGGTCGTCCAGATTGATGCGGCCGTCCTTCTCCACCGGCAGGTACGTCACTTCGTACCCATATTTTTCCAGGCGCTTGCAGGTGTCGAGCGTGGCTTTGTGCTCGGTTACCTGCGTGATGATGTGATTGCCCTTTTCGCGGTACATCTCCGCCACGCCCTTGATGGCGAGGTTCGTCGATTCGGTCGCGCCGCTCGTGAAAACAATCTCTTTCGGCGTGGCGTTGATCAAACGAGCGATCTGCGCGCGCGCGTTTTCCACCGCCTCTTCGGCTGTCCAGCCGAACTCATGGTTGCGGCTTGCAGCGTTGCCGAATTTCTCCGTGAAATAAGGAAGCATTGCCTCGACCACGCGCGGGTCCACCGGCGTCGTCGCGTGATTGTCCATATAAATTGGAAGTTTGACTGCCATACTCTTTCCCCCTATACCCTAAGTTCGACTACCTCAGACGCCGGCGCCTCGTCCGTCATCTGCGAAATCGTGACTTTCCCCAGCACTTCCAGGATGCTCTCGTTCACCAGCCGCAGCGGTTGACGGATCGAGCAGGTCGTGGAAATGTCGCAATTCCCGTGCGTTGTCACGCACGATGTGATGAACAGCGGCCCGTCAATCGCATTGATCACGTCCAGCGCGGTAATCTTCGAGGGATGCCGCGCCAGCGTGTAGCCCCCGCTCGAACCGTGGCGAGCCGCCACCAATCCCCCGCGTGCCAGCTTTTGCAGCACCTTGGCCATCAATGGCGTCGAAATTCCGTAAATTCCCGCGATGTCGCCCGCGCTCGACGAACCCTCGCCGTTGTGCACCGCCAGATGCTTAAGGGCGATCAACCCGTAGTCCGCTTTTTTCGAGAGTTTGAGCATTTTGTTATATGCGACTAGTTCGGTCGCAGTTGCATTCTAGCGCCCCAACCCACACAATGTCAAGTCAGGCGTTTCCACCAACCCCAACCAGCGCAACATCTTAAACGAGGACCCTTTTAGTCGTCTTGGTCAAACTCCCTTCAACGAGTGGCAAGAATTCAGCGCCGAACAGCGTCAGCTAGACTTGAATGGAATCGCAGTCTTTCACGGCATCCCGGGCAGCACCAGATTCTTCCCGCCTTGCGCGGCTCGGGCATCCCCGACTTTCTCGCGGCGGCATCCGACATTCTAGGTTAGAATGACCCGCGGAATGGCTCCTGAAAGAAGCAGACCCGTGATCGCGATCTATCCGGGCTCGTTCGACCCGGTAACGAACGGTCACCTTGACCTCATCACCCGGGCCGCGATGATTTTCGATCGGCTTATCGTCGCCGTCGCGCGCAACCTCGAAAAAGATCCTCTCTTCGCTGTGAAAGAACGCCTCGAAATGCTCGAAGCGGTCACTTTCGACATGAAAAATGTCGAAGTGGACATTTTTGACGGCCTGCTGATGGATTTTGCCAACGCGAAGGGCGCCCGCGTCGTCATCCGCGGCATCCGCGCCGTTTCCGACTACGAATATGAGCTGCAGATGGCGATGATGAACCGCAAAATCGAGCCGCAAATCGAAACGGTTTTCATGTTGCCCGCCGAAGCGTACAGCTATCTCAGCTCGCGGCTCATCAAAGAACTTGCGCGGCTGGGCGGGCTCGACAAAGTGAAGGAACTTGTGCCGCCGATCGTCGAAGAGCGTTTGCGCGCCAAAGTAAGTTGAAGAGGCCGCGATGGAATCTGCCGTGGGGAAAAAGATGGAACGAGTGATCCACTTCGCAGACCGTGTGAATCGCATCAACGTGTCGCAAACGATGGTTGTCCTCCAGGCCGCCGAGCGCTTGAAGGCACAGGGGATCGACGTGGCAGACTTCGGCCCCGGCGAGCCAGATTTTCCGACGCCGGACCACATCAAGCAGGCGGCCATCCAGGCGCTCGCCGAGAATCGGACGAAATACACTCCCACGGCCGGGATTGCGCCTTTGCGGCAGGCCATTTGCGATTGGCACGCAGCGCAACTGGGCTCCTCCTATCAGCCCGCAGAAGCGATCGTGACCGCCGGCGCCAAGCACGCCATCTTCAACGCGGTCGCGGCGCTCGCCGGCTCTGGCGACGAAGTCGTAATCCCCAGTCCATACTGGGTGAGCTATCCGGACATCGTGAAATGCTCGGACGCGACTCCCGTGATTCTTCCGACGGACGCCGAAGACGGCTTCATCCTGCGCGCGGCCCAACTGGAAAGGGCTATTACGCCGCGGACGCGCCTGGTGATCGCGGACTCCCCGAACAATCCCACCGGCGCCGTGATTCCGCCGGACGAATTCGCGAAGATCCTCGGGGAGTGCAGGCGGCGCGGCGTCTGGCTGCTCGCGGATGAATGTTACTCGCACTTCGTTTATGGCAACGCCCGGCCTTTCTCCATCGCGAGCGTGCCGGGCAGCAAGGATTCGGTGATCGTCACGGGCTCGCTATCAAAGACGTTTGCGATGACCGGGTGGCGGCTCGGGTACGCGCTGGCGCCACAGCCCGTGATCGAAGCGTGCACCAAGCTCCAGAGCCAGTCCATATCCAACGTGAATTCCATCACGCAGTACGCAGCGCTCGCGGCACTGCGCGGGCCGATGGATTCCGTCTCGACCATGCTCGCCGAATATGCCCGGCGGCGCGAACGCATCGTAGCCGGGCTGCGCGCGATTCCCGGCATTACCTGCACGGCCCCGCAGGGCGCGTTTTACGTGTTCCCCAATATTTCCGCGCACCTGAACACCTCGATGCCGGACGACTCCGCCGCAGCGAACCAACTTCTCGAGCGCGAGCGTGTGGCCGTGGTGCCCGGCTCGGCGTTTGGCGCACCGGGACACCTGCGGCTTTCCTACGCCACCTCCATGGAGCGTATCGAGGAAGGACTGCGCCGGCTCGGCCACTTCTTCGGTCATGCCACGTGATTCTTTGCCCGACGCGCCTTGAACCGGTGTTTAGCCCTCGTCCTTGGGGTTCGCTCTCGCTCGCGCCGTTCTTCCCGGATAAATCGGATCTTAGCGAACACATTGGTGAAGCCTGGATGACCGGCAACGAATGTGAATTTGTCGGCGGCCCGTTCACCGGAGAAAAACTCGGCGATGCGTGGCCCGCGATGCCTCCGGAGTGGGCCGGGACGCTGGCGGATCGCGACGGTCCCTTCCCCCTCCTCGTAAAACTCATTTTCCCCGAAGATAATCTTTCCGTTCAGGTCCATCCCGGTGACGATTACGCCGCGCGACACGAGCAGGCCGCCGGTGGCCGCGGCAAAACGGAAATGTGGTACGTCGTTCGCGCGCAGGCCGGCGCCGAAGTAAAAGTCGGATTGAAAGCCGGAGTCACTCTCGAGAAATTTGCGCAAGCGATTGCGGCCGGCGCCGCGGAGGAGTGTCTCGAACGTATTCCGGTGCGCGCTGGCGACGCCATTCTCGTTCCCGCCGGGACGGTCCACACGATCGGACCCGGCGTTGTCCTCTGCGAGATTCAGGAGAATTCGGATATCACTTACCGCGTTTATGATTTCAATCGCCGCGACGCGCAGGGCCATGCGCGCACACTCCACGTCGAAAAGGCGCTCGCCGCAATTCAATTCGGCAAGCAGACCGGCGGAAAGATCGAGCCGCTTCGCATCGGCCACGGCGCCGCCACGGAAACCTACTTCCTCGCTTGCCGTTATTTCGCAACGGAAAAATGGGAATTCACCGAGCGCATTGCTTCGGGGACTTCACGTGGACATTTTGAATTGCTGATTTTTATCGAAGGCACGGGCCGAATTTCCTGGGGCGACGACCACGTTGACTATTTTCCCGCGCAGGTTTGGATGCTTCCCGCCGCGCTCGGCGCCTATCAGCTTGTGCCGGAATCCCAAACGGCGGTGCTGCGCACGTATGTCCCGAAAGACATGAAAGAATTTGCGCGGCGGCTCACCGAGCGTGGCATCCCCGAAGCGAAGTGGTCGCGCCTGGTGATCCCGTGAAGCGCGAATCGCTTCCCGCTTGCGCCGTACTCCTTGCCGGAGGGCGCGGCACTCGCTTCTGGCCGCGCAGCCGCACGCGCACTCCCAAGCAGCTCCTCAATATTGCGGGCGATCAAACGATGCTCAGCGAAACCGTCGCGCGCCTCGCGCCGCTTTTCCCCCTGCGGTATTTCTGGGCTGTCACGAACGTCGAGCAGGCCGCCGCCGTGCGCCGCGAGATGCGCGGCGTTCCGGCGTCGCACATTCTCGACGAGCCAGTCGGCCGCAACACGGCTGCGGCAATCGGCCTCGCAGCATTCCACCTCACGCATGAACACGGCGATGCCCTAATGGCTGTTCTCCCAGCGGATAGCATTGTTGCCGATGCGGCGCGCTATCGCAAGCTCGTGCGCGCGGCGCTTGATCTGGCACGCGGCGCGGGAAATCTCGTCGTCCTCGGCGTCCCGCCTACGCGGCCCGAGACCGGCTACGGTTACATCGAGCGCGGAGAAGTTTCCACGCGCCCGCGCGGTGTTGCAGCGTATTCCGTACGGCGATTCACGGAAAAGCCTGTGGCTTCTCTCGCCCGCCGCTACGTCGCCTCCGGAAAATATTTCTGGAATGCCGGGATGTTCTTTTGGCGCGCCTCCACATTCCTCGACAATCTGAAGCGCTTCCTTCCCGCCACCCATGCGGCCCTCGCCGAGCTGAGCAAATCCATTGGCACGCGGCAGTACGCGAGCGCGCTGCGCCGAATCTATCCGCGCTTGAAAAATATCTCGGTGGACTACTCCGTCATGGAGCCTGCCACTCGCATCGCCGGCCCGCCGCGCGTGTTTGTCATCCCCGCAAAAGTCGGCTGGAGCGATATCGGCTCCTGGGCCTCCGTGTACGAACTCCTCGCATCGAAGCCGGGCGCGAATGTGTCCGCGGGCGAAATCTTCGCGCTCGACGCCTCGGGAAATTATTTCTGGTCCCCGAAAAAATTCGTCGCCGCCGTCGGCGTCCGAGATCTCGTGCTCGTCGAAACGCCCGGCGCCATTCTTCTCTGTTCCCGCCATCGCTCCCAGGATGTAGGCAAAATCGTCAAATGGCTCGAAGAAAAGGGCCGCAAACACCTCCTTTAATGTTTAAGTGGGTCAGGCTCATCCCACGGGAGGTTTCGGCTCATGGGTGTGGATATTCGTCTCGAAGACAAGAACGGCAACAAGCTCGACGAATCGCCCGACCTTGAAAATCTTCTGAGCCGTCTCCTTCCCGCCTGGGACGACGCGATCTTTCATTGCCTGCGGTACGTCGATCCCTGGGGCGAAACAATTTTCAATCACCTCCAGATGGACGAGCTCATTTCAGAATTGCGAAAAATCCGCGCGAAGGCCGCCACCGAAGAAGAGCGCGCCTTCATCGACAATATCGAAAGCATGGCGATGCGCTGCAAGGACGAAAACCTCTACCTCAAATTCCTCGGCGACTAGACTCAATTTCACCCCGTTGTCATCCCAAGCGAGTCCGCGTTAGTGGACGACGAGGGATCTGCTTCCGCCTCTCCTCCGGGCCTCCTCCCTTCGTATAGGTGTACTAGTCCTCGCCTGTTTCTGTACCTTTGGACGAGTCTCCCATCGCGTGCCGCGTGCTAGCGTCGATCTACGCACATGCCAACAAATCAAAACTCACCCGCAGCAAAACCAGACGCCCTGCTACCGCCGAACAATCAATCTTCCAATTCTAATCGTCACCCCGGACGATTAGAATCCCGCGTAATCTATTGCAAACAATCATCCGCGGACCAGTCTAATCGACACTCGTTCCGGGGCTCAAAAATGGGCATTTACTCCCTGTTCTCGCCTTCCGCGCTTTCCCATCCGAATCGCACGTCTCCGCGTCGCCCGCCATTTTGGCGCTCCCCCGTCGCGACCCGCGGTCTATACTCTTTGTCCGTGACCGCAATCAAATTTGGAACGGACGGCTGGCGCGGCGTCATCGCCGAGGATTTCACGGACGACAACGTCCGCAAAGTTGCGCACGCAATCGCGCGCTACGTGGTTCGCGCCGAAAGGCCCGGCCAGGGCGTCCTCGTTGGTTACGACACCCGATTCGCCTCCGAGCGATTCGCGCGCGTTGCCGCGGAAACGGTCGCAGCAACCGGCACTCCTGTCTGGCTGGCCATGGACGCTTGCCCCACTCCCGCGCTTTCTCTCCTGGTTCGCCTTCGCGGCGCCTCCGGCGGAATTCAGATCACCGCGAGCCACAATCCCTATCGCTGGAACGGCATGAAGTACAAGGCGAGCTACGGCAGCTCCGCTTCTCCGGCCATCGTCGCGCAGATTGAAGCGGAACTCGAAAAAGTTCTGCGCGACGGCGTTCCCGTGCTGCCCCCGCGCACGGATTTGATTCATTCGCTCGACGTCCGCGCGCCGTATCTCGAAACTCTCGGCGGCCTGGTGGACTGGGACCGCCTGCTCGCCCGAAAACTTCGCTTCCTCATTGACCCCATGCACGGCGCGGGCCGCGGCCTGCTCCGCGATCTATTTCGTCGCCACGAAATCGAGTGCGACGAAATTCGCGGCAATCGCGATCCTCTTTTCGGCGGCGTGAACCCGGAACCGATCGAGCCGCACGTCGAAGCGCTTCGTCGTGCCGTCCGCGAAGGGCATTACGATGCAGGCTTTGCTTTCGATGGCGATGCCGACCGCATCGGCGCCATCGACCGCGACGGCACTTTCATCACGCCGCATCAGATTTTCTCAATCCTGCTTTGGCATCTGGCCGGCGCGCGCAAACTGACCGGAGAAGTCGCCAAGACTTTTTCAACCACGAAGATGATCGACAAAATTGCCGCGAAATTTGGCCGCAAGGTCTGGGAAACGCCAATCGGGTTCAAATACATTTGCGACCGCATGCTCGAAAGCGACATCCTGCTGGGCGGTGAAGAGAGCGGCGGGATCGGCACGAAACTGCATCTTCCCGAGCGCGACGCGACTGTCAGTGCTCTCTTGCTCGCCGAAGTCATGGCGTGGCACGGCAAGCGGCTCGGCGAACTCGTCGCCATGCTCGAGCATGAATTCGGCGCGCATCATTACGGCCGCGTGGACCTTACGCTCAAGGATGGACAGAAAGAAAAAGCGCTGCAATATTTTGCGAACGAACAATTCGCGCGCTTTCTCGATTGGCCGATCGTCCGCCGCGAGAATCTTGACGGCGTCAAAGTCTATCTTGGCGAAGTCGGCTGGATGCTGGTGCGCTCTTCCGGAACGGAGCGGATGCTGCGGATTTATTCCGAGACGGCAAGCGCGGAAACCACCCGCCGCGTCCTCGATGAAGTCTCGGCGCTCGTCAAAAGACTTTAGCGATAAATACTGCGAGCGCCTGTTTGGGGCAGGGCGCGCTGCAGAATAAAAAAGAGGAAATATGAAAGCGATCAATCTCAAAGAGAAGCTGTCGCAGGTTAACGAATACTGGAGCCCCAAAATCGTCGGAGAACTCAACGATTCTTACGTCAAGATCGTCAAGTTTCAGGGCGAATTCGTCTGGCACCATCACGACATGGAAGACGAATTGTTCCTCGTCGTGAAAGGGCGCATGCGGATGCGCTTTCGAGATCGCGACGTCATGGTTTCTCCGGGCGAATTCATCATCGTGCCGAAAGGCGTGGATCATCTTCCGGTCGCCGAAGACGAAG
>JBAWGF010000297.1:0-1705 GCA_049592615.1 Candidatus Acidiferrales bacterium | reverse complement strand
GAATTTCAGTCAGGACAGGCTTTCTGACTTGTACGTCCCAGACCTGAAATCGCGAGCCGTCCCAAGATGCTGACGCCAGCCAACGTCCATCAGACGGAACGTCTGCATGCCGTGCTTTTTCACGGCTGGACAGAACTGCGACCCCCTTCCCGTCCACGGTGGCGTAAACGGCTAAATCCTGCGACGTTCTCTTTTTCCCCACCCCCAATTCGGTATTTGCGGTGATGAAGTACTCACCAGTTGGCAGAAAAGCGAGGGTTGGGGTATCTAGAGTGAAATGAATGAATGGAAGCGAATAATTAGGTGCGCCATCCCTTAGATCGAAAACTCCGACTGCGCATTGCCCAAGTTGCGCGTTGACAGCGGCGAAGCGCTCCCTGTCGGGAGAAGGAACGACTCGACTGATGACTCCTTTCGGATCATATTCGCGTTCCCACAAAAGTCGTGCGGATCGAACATCCCAGAGGCGAACAGGGTCTTTGCCAGTCGGAAAAGCGCCCCAGTGACGGCCTACTGTGGCGTAACAACCTCCTCGGCAATAGGCTGCCAAGACAGACGAACCATCCGGGGTGAACGCGAAATCCAGAACTCGTGTCCGTCCATCACCATTCATGTAAAGGACAGCGCGTTCCTTCATCAACTGGTCCAATGAAATTGCGGACTTTTGATCATGATCTTGGTTAGATGCTGGACGTCTCGTTAGTTTTGGATTCGAATCCTCACGCAAGGAGTCTTCGCCATCTACTCCGAAACTTCCCTGCTCCCGCCACGTTTCAACATCGTATAAATGGATCCGGCTGAGGAAACTTACAGCGAGAGTCTTGCCATCTGGGTCGAAACGAACGTAGATGGGTTCAAACTCGTTCGCCAGTTTTTGTCTCTGGTCTGTGTCTGGCTCAGGGAAGGACATTTTGCGTACAACTTCTCCCGAATTCAGACTCCAGACAGACACGCTCAAATTGTTCAACGCCGCCGCGGCCAAGGCTGAGTGATTCGCGATGTCAAACGACAATATAGAGGCTGGCAATTTGTCCATACGTATTCGATGAATGTACGGCTTTTCCTCGTAGCTGTTGATCGATTCAGCCGGGCGTCCATATAAAGTGCAAGCAGACGCAAATAACACTGCTGAGGTGAGGTGCACGATGTCTTTTTTCACGGACTGTTCCCGCTTCAACTTCATCGGCCGCAGATATGAGAGACGCTTCATGCGAGTGGGTCGGGCGTCACAATCGGTTGTTTCCACAAATAACGGCCGCGTCGAATGGATGATACCACTCCGATAGTTCACCCCGGAGTACCTAGAATGCGGAGGGCTGGAGCGAGCCACCGCTTTCAGTCGCTGTCAGTCAAGTTTCAGACCCGAATCGGGCGAGGCTCTTCGCGCTCTTGTTCACCCATCACTCGCTACTAGCCACTGATCTCCACAGCAGCGATCCCTTGCAATCCGCGCGCGCATTGCTACGCTAATCTTGAGAATATGTCGGAGCACAACATCAAACGAGCAAGGCGACCCGCACTAGCCCGCCGGAAAGGCGGGCAAGCCCTCGGGAGGAGGCGTGCGCTATGTCTCGACCAGTTTGCACGCCCCCACGACTGCCCTCTTGCACGGATTGCTTCCTCCGGCTCGAACGCGACCGTCTGGTGGATATGACGTGGCTCACGGCCACGACCAAGGGCGCGGAGACGGTGGTGACGGTTGAAC
>JBAWGF010000296.1:0-1650 GCA_049592615.1 Candidatus Acidiferrales bacterium | reverse complement strand
GTGTACGCCCGAGACAGCGTAAAAGTGCAAGAAGCGGCGGTCGGCGTGTCGAATAAATTGTATGAGGACAACAAGAAGCAGCTCGAGATCGGGACGATGGCGCCGCTCGATGTCCTGACGGCGGAATCGCAACTTGCCACGGACACGCAAAACCTGATCGTTGCGCAGACGACAAAGCTCCAGGATGAAACCGTCCTGCTCGTCGCAATCACGAAGGATCCACTGGCGGCAAATCTGAACGGAGTCGAGCTGGTTCCAACGACGCCGATCACAACGCCGGACATCTTCGAGAATATTCCCCTGCAAGATGCGGTCAGGGAAGCATGGGGAAAGCGGCCGGAAATCCAGCAGTCGGATTTGAACCTGAAGAACGCAGGGATTGAGGTGAAGGCAACGAAGAATGCGCTGCTTCCGTCTCTGAATCTTTTCGGGCAATACAGCGCCACTGGCCTCGGTGGAAACGCGCTGGTGACTACATCCACCACGCCGACAGGCTACATCCTGGATTCGTCGGCTCCGGTGGTCGAAGCAACCGGGGGTGGATTCGGCCAGCCATTCAACGTTGGGAATCCCGGCGCACCCGGAGTACTCGCCTTCGTGGGCTCACCAATTCTCCCGACGACATTGAAACCCGGCGGGCTCGGCGACTCTTTGCACGACATGATCAACAATAATTTCCCCACGTACGTGGCGGGACTTAATTTTACGCTGCCGATTCGAAACCGGTCGGCGCAAGCGGATAACGCTCGCGCCCAACTCAACCAGCGATCGCTGGAAGTGCAGTACCGGCAACTTCAAAACAACATTGTCCTGAACGTGCGCAACGCTCTGATTGCATTGCAGCAGGACCGCGCGCAGGTGGCTGCCGCTGAAAAAGCGCGCAACTTGGCGCAGCAAACGCTGGACGCGGAGCAGAAGAAATATCAGCTTGGTTCGTCCACAAGCTACAACGTGGTTCTCCGCGCCCGCGATCTGACGTCGGCGCAAGGAACCGAGCTGCGCGCCAAGGCAAACCTCTCCGAGGCGGTCGTGAATTTCAATCAGGCGATGGGCCGCACGCTCGAGGTGTACCACATCACGGTTGCCGACGCGCGAAACGGCCACATTTACAGAGCGCCGCTTATTCCGGGGACGCCGGATCCTGCGCCGGTGAACGGAAATCAGTGAGCGGTATTTCGATTCTTAAGACTTGAGGGAGTTGAGATTCGAAGCGCCCTCACACGACACTCTTCTCCGCACGGTTCTCCGTCCCGGGAATCCGGGAGTTTCTAGGGGTTGCTGAGGCAGTCCCCTTGCCCTAGAATGAGTTGTCAGGAATGTTGCGAGCGAATGAAACTCCGTCCCCGGAGGAGCCTGCGCGATGAGTCCCCACAGCAAAGAACTGAAGTTCCCGGCGACAGCGACTTTTGAGGGGGACCGCAAACCGTCGGCCCGCGAGATCGAGTGGGAAGATAAAACGCTGCGGCCGACGCTCGAAAAATCTCCGGAGCGCGCGGCGGAATTTACCACTGTTTCGAGCTATCCCATTCGCCGGCTGTACACGCAGGCGGACCTCGCAAGCTGGAACGCAGAACGCGACCTCGGTTACCCGGGCCAGCCACCCTACACACGCGGAATCCATCCGACGATGTATCGCACGCGGCTCTGGAC
>JBAWGF010000295.1:0-7723 GCA_049592615.1 Candidatus Acidiferrales bacterium | reverse complement strand
TCCGTCGACCGGAAAAGCGACGGTGAGAGGTCCGTGCTCCTCATCTTTGCCTTTGGTCACCGCGACTAGCCATTGGCCGTCGGGCGAAAGAGCGATCAGGTCAAAGACGCTAACGGGACTTACCTTGCGACGCGCCGTGCCGTCAGATTTCGCGCGGTAGAGAAAATTCGAACCACCCTCGACGGCTCGGAAAACAAGGTCGCCGTCCGGCAGCAAATACGGATTGTCCACATTGGCCGTCGAGGAAATGCGCACCGGCGAGGAGCGGCGGTTTGTGGGCGCCACCCAGAGACTGGGCTGGCCGGTCTCGTCTCCCATAATGAAAGCCACTTGCTTGCCGTCTCGGGAAATGGAGTAACTGTCGATAGAATAGCCCGGCAGGACCTTGTCGGTCTTTCCGCTGGACAGTTCCCTCACCCAAAGCTCAGCCGCAGGCGCGCGGCCGCTGGCCATCAAATAGTAGAGGCTCTTTCCGTCGAAAGAAAATGAAGGTGCCCCGGCGCTTCCTTCCGAGGAAATCTGGTGGTCACCCTCGGCGTCATGGATCAACACGGTGGTGTCGCTTGATCCCACGGAAGTGAGGAATGATTTTCCGTCCGGGGCCATTTCAATGCCCTCTTCGGAATTGGGGCCGGACGTAATTTGTTCGGGTTGGCCATCGGGAAATTTCTGGCGCCAGATATGGGAGGATCTGTCACCAATAATACTGAGGTAAACGAATTTGCTATCGGGAGACCACGCTCCAGCGATACAGATGCTGTCGGGTGGGCCGACGACGCGCGGGCTTCCGCCACCATCGAACGGCACAACCCGGCATGGGGTGAGTCCGCCGCTGCTGTCCATTTCAACGATCAAAACCCAGCGGCGATCCGGTGAGAGATAAGAGTGGTGGGCCATGCTGCGCTCGCCCGGCGGGGTGAACACGTCGCGGCTCTGGCCTCGAGACAGATCCGTCGTAACGACGCCCATGTGAAGACCGCCCTTCTCTTTAATCTCCGAAAAAAGCAGCCGTTTGCCTCCTTCAATCCAAGTCAACGAGGAGCTATTGGGCAAAATCAAGTGAGGCTCGCCGCCGAGAACCGGAACTTCCCAGGTGTTCCAAGGATCGGCGGTCCCGTAAGCGATGCGGGAGCCATCGGGGGAAAAAACCGGACTCAACTTCAAACTCAAATCGTGCGTGAGCTCGACGGGTTCTCCGTCCGGCAACAATTTGACGTACACCTGGCCCGGACCGATAAAGGCATGCTGTCCGCGGATGAACGCGAGCATGCGGCCATCTGGAGAGAGGGTCGGATACACTGCGGAGTCAGTGAAGAACGTAAGCTGCTCCCATTCCTTGCCGGCGGGGGCGCTGTTCCGCGGAGCGCGATAAAGCAGAAATCCTCCAAGCAGGACCGCCAGAATCAGAAATACGCCCACAATGTATACGTAGCGCTGCCGTGCCGGGGGCTTTGCCGCTACACCGAGCGTGCCGGTCTCGCCCGAATCCGAATCACGTTTCAATCGCTTGAGGTCCGCGCACATCTCGCCGGCCGACTGGTAGCGTAAGTCGCGGTCCTTTTCGAGCGCTTTGCGAATGATCTCTTCTAATTTCGGCGGAATATCAGGATTCAGCCGGGCCAGCGGGACCGGTGCACGATTCAAGATGCCATCGAGGATTGATCCGGTGCTATCGCCCGGAAATGGCGCGCGGCCCGCGGCCATTTCATATAGCACCGCACCAAACGAAAACAGGTCGGTGCGCGCGTCGAGATCTTCTCCGCGGACCTGCTCGGGAGACATGTAGGCAATTGTTCCGAGGAGAGCGCCGGAAATGCTGAGTTGAGCTTCAATCGAGGCCGTTGGAAAAGTGAGCGCGCTCTGGCCCGCTTGCGCCTTTGTGGGAGCGAGCTTCGCCAAACCGAAATCGAGAACCTTGGCGTTACCCCGCTCGGTGATGAAGATATTTGCAGGCTTCATATCGCGGTGAATGACGCCGCGGGCATGAGCGGCATCCAACGCATCAGCGATTTGAATCCCCAGCTCAAGCAATTCCTCGAGCGGCAGCGGCTTTCTGTTGATGCGCTGTTTCAGCGTCTCGCCGGCAAGGAACTCCATGGCGATGAAGGGTTGTCCCTCGTGATCGCCAATTTCGTAAATCGTCGAAATGTGCGGGTGCGAAAGCGCCGAAGCGGCGCGCGCTTCTCGCCGGAGACGCTCGACGGCCTGAGAATCGTTTGCCAAGTCCGCGGGAAGGAACTTTAGCGCGACAAAGCGCCGCAGGTCCGTATCCTCGGCCTTGTAAACCACGCCCATTCCTCCGCCTCCGATTTTCTCGAGGACGCGGTAATGAGAGACCGTCTTTGGGATGGGGGCCCGAGAGTCATGCATTGTGCGGCCATGTTAAGGCCCATATTGCAGACAAGTCAATTGTGGCAATGGAACTGTTTCAATTCACGTGTGGGAATCGATAATTTCGTAGCGGTATGTGATGGCGGCTGTTTTGCGGAGCATCGCCGCAACCGAGCAATACTTTGACTGGCTCAACTCGATCGCGTCGCGCACGGCTTTCTCGTCGAGCTTTCCGCCCAGTCGGTAAATCATTTCGATCTTCGTCCATACTGTCGGTGGCTCGCTCGCACGCTCTCCGGAGATAACCACCTCAAGCGATTCGAGATTCTGGCGCTTCTTCTTCAAGATCGAAGCAACGTCCACCGACGTGCAAGCGCCCAGCGCGCCGAGGAGCATTTCCATCGGCCCTGGGGCGGCGTTGTGATCGCGGTCCGCGTCGAACGGAACGGCATGACCCGAAGGCATCGTCGCGATGAATTCTTCCCCACTCACCCATTTCACGGTTGCAGTTTGCATGGCCCACTCCAAGGCTCGGTGGATTTGCCCGTGGAAACTTTATCGAGCTTGAAGCGAATCGTCCAGCAATGTGTTGAATGGATTCCAGGGCGATGGCGATTGGCTCTACAGACTGGAGCTTCCGGAGTGGTCAACGACCGCGACGTCGGCTTCGACCGTTGGGTGCGGTGAGCGGCGCATCGTCTTCACAAAGACGGTGACGATGTCGGGATCGAACTGATTTGCGGCGCAGCGCTCGAGTTCCGCGAAGGCGTCCTCCGGCGGGCGCGCCTTTTTGTACGTGCGCTCGGATGTAATCGTATCGTAAGCGTCGGCGATGGCGATCACACGCGCGCCGTGCGGAATCTGTTCGCCTTCCAGGCGGTCCGGGTAGCCTGTGCCGTCGAAGAACTCATGGTGGTGCCGGACCATGAGTCGGATGCGCTTCATGGCTTCGAGCGGCTCGAGAATCTTCGAGCCCAGCTCCGTATGCGTTTTCATCGTCTCCCACTCGGAGGCATCGAGCGGGCCTGACTTGTTCAAGATCGGTTCCGGAATCCCCACTTTGCCGATATCGTGCAACAGACCTGCGAGGCGGATCTCTTCTACCTCTGTCCGTTCCATTCCGAGCGCCTGCGCGATCATCACGGCGTAGGCGGAAACCTTTTGTGAGTGCCCTTGCGTGTAATGGTCTTTCGCGTCGATCGCGAGCGCGAGTGAAGTTACCGTTTCGACCACCGCAGTGGGCATGCTATCGGCGGAGCCGCCCGCGCCCTGCTCGGTCAGCGAGCGCGTGAATTGCTCCAGGCGGCGGTAAATCTCTTCGAACGCTTCCGGACCCGTGGAGAAAAGTCGCTTCAGTGTGACGCCGAGATACGCTTCGAGCACGTCTTTCTTCCATTTCTTCGTATCGTTTGGATCGCCCTGCTCCGCGCTTGACACGGAGTTTCCGCCTTGGTGTTTCGACAGGTACATCGAAGAGTCGGCGACCTGAATCAGTTCCTGCGGCGTCGATCCGTGAACCGGGAAACCGGCGATGCCGAAGCTGGCGGTAATGTTTTTGTCGCGTAGCAATGGATCGGAGGCGACCCAGCCGCGGAGCTTGCTAGCGAGCTGGCGGGCCTGCTCGACGGTCGTTTCTGGCATCAGTATGACGAATTCGTCGCCGCCGTACCGCGCGACGACGTCGGAGCGACGGCAGTTTTGCTCGAGAATGTGGCCGACACGCTGGAGCACGACGTCTCCCTCGAGGTGGCCGTAAAAGTCGTTCACGAACTTGAAGCGGTCGAGGTCCATGAGGACCAGTGCAAAAGGACGGTTCGCGCGCGTCGAACGCTTCCATTCCGACGAGAGCGCTTCCATCAGGAAGCGGTGTGTCTTGACGCCGGTCAGGCCATCGGTGATCGCCTGTTCCTGTGCTTTCTGGAATGTCAGGGCGTTGTGCAATGCGCCGGCAAAGAGATCAGCGAGTGTTCTCAGCAGCAGCACTTCCTGCTCGTTGAATTCGCACGGCTCGGAGGATTCCACATAGAGAACGCCGAGGAGTTGCTCCGCATAGACAACCGGCAGGGCAATCGCTGAAACGGACCCTGGCAAAACCGGACGCGGCGTGGTCGCGCTGACTTCGCGCACGATCGACATCTGGCCGGTGCGCGCCACCTGCCCCACCAGGCCTTCTCCCAGCAGAATGCGGCGTCCTTCTGCATCGCGCCTCCGCCCGGCCTCAGCCTGTATCACAAGTTCTTTCGCGGAGTAATCCAGAATTGCGATCCCGATGTGGTCGTAAGTCAACCCGCTCTCAATCTCCGCTGCGATCTTCGCGAGCATTTCTTCCGGATTGAGCGTCGTAATCGCGTGGCCCGAAATGTTGTTGAGCAGCATGAGGTGGCGGGATTTCTTCTGCTCTTCGGCAAAGAGCCGCGCGTTTTCTATCGCGATGCCCGCTTCGCTCGCGAGCACGCGCAGAAGTTCCACGTGACCCTCGTCAAACACGCGCTCTTGCGGGCTGTGTACTGCCATCACGCCGATGGCGCGGTCATACGTGATCAGCGGCACGCCGCAGAACGAACCGGCCTGCCGGGCGGGTACAAAGCCGAGCCGGTGCGCCTCCTCGTCGAAATGGTCGCGGATTAAAAGCGGCTGGCGCGTCCGCACGACGTATTCCACCAAATGGTTTCCCGAGGGGCGCGTCCGCTTCGCTTGCCGCTCGCCATCCGCGACCTCGATTTCGAATCGTACTTCTTCGCTCTTTCGGTCGTAAAAGGCGATAAAGAAACTGCTGACGTCGAGCAGCCTGCGTATTTCGGCATAAATCCGTTCAAACAGCGCGTCCGGCTCGAGTGTCGAGCTCAGCGCGCGGCCGATTTCGTTCAGAATATGCAGTTCTTCGCTGCGCCGCGATGTCTGCTGGATCAGATAGCTGTTTTCAACCGCCATTCCAATCTGATGGCCGAGCGCGAGGAGGAGCCGCAGTTCCGCCGGTGTGAAATTGCGGTTGTCCGGCGTACCCAGAAGCAGCACTCCGAAGACGCGCTCTTTCGCTTGCAGCGTGATCCCAACGACGGTGCGGAGGTCCTGCTGAAGAAGCAACTTTCGCACCGCGCGGAACGACTCTTCTTTTTCGAGCGCCTCATAGTCGGAATCGGCCGCGAGGTTTCGGAGCACGACGAGCCCGCCGAGGCGCGCCACCAATTTCACAATATACTTGTCGAGACTATTCCCCTGAACGGCCGAACAAAAAGATTCATCCATGCCCGTTACAACGACGGAGGCGGGCCCTTCGGCGTCGCCATAGTGCAGGCACAGCGCACCGGCGGGGATGCGGACCACGTTCAGGACGCGGTCAAGCGCTTGCGCGAGCATTTTCTGGATTTCGCCGCCGACGAAGCTCGACGTGGCAAGGTTCAAATTCGAAAGCGCGAGCATATTTCGCTCGACGCGCCGCCGCTCTTCCTCGTAAACCGCCATCACCATCAGCACGCCGGAGAAAAGCAGCGGCAGAATAACGAGCGGGAGCAGATCAACCTTAGCGATCGGCATGATTCGCGGTTGGAAAACCATCGTGACGCGGAGAATTCCCCAGGTGACGAACGTGACCGCGAGCAGAAGATCGGCCTTCGATTCCTGCTTGCGCCCTTCCTGCCAGAACGTCCGCGCGATCAGGAGAAACAGCAGCGCGACGCCCAGACCCAAGGGTGCTCCCACCCAGCCTCGCGCGTAGGCAAGCGCCCACACGATGGCGCCCGCCGCCGCTGCAATCACACCGCGCATCGGCAGCGTGAGCCGCGCATACAGTCGCGCGGCGCAATAAAACGCGAGCGCGGCAACAGCCATCAGCCATTCATCGAGGACTTCGAACCACTTGGCAGGGATCGCCCGGGGACCGAAGAGATGATCTAGGAAGTGCAGCCCGACCAGAAACCAGCCCGCTGACCATACCAGCAGGTAGTCCTGCCGCTTTTGCCGGTAGACGTATGCAAAAAACGTCGCCAACAGAAAAGCGCTAGCCAGGAGCACAACTGGGCTCATGTTCTCGAGGCTCAGCAACTCAACACTCCGCGTCCATTGCGCTTCGGACTTCTATCGAGAATAGCAGAAAATTCTGAACCGTCCGGTGGCGTGTCCAGTCGAGTTTCTTGGGTGTCAACCTCTGAAGGACGCACTGTGGGACCCGGGAAAATGAACTTGGACTTTCTCCAGCCAACTCGGCTGGCGCCTCAAGAAAGTATGCAGACTGCACCCTACGGGGTCAACAGTACCCCAGTACCAACTCTCGTTTTCTCAGGCTTTTGCGAGCCATTGCGGCTCGATTTCGGCCCCTCGTTCCGCTAATATGGATATTTTCGAAGTTCGGGAAGGAACCAAACTGAATGACCTCTGCACAGAAGCCGCGTGTCCGCTTCGCGCCCTCGCCGACCGGGTATTTGCACGTCGGCGGCGCTCGTACGGCCCTTTTTAACTGGCTTTTCGCCCGGCACGAAGGCGGCACGCTCCTGCTTCGAATTGAGGACACCGACGTCGAGCGCAATCGCCCTGAACTTGTGGATGGCATCCTCGATGGCTTGAAGTGGCTGGGGATCGAGTGGGACGAGGGGCCGCTATTTCAATCGCAGCGCCTCGAAATCTATCGCGCCGCAGCCGAGCGAATCCTCGCCAGCGGTGCCGGCTTTGCCTGCTATTGCCGTCCCGCGGCATATGCCAGAGCCGATGCAGCAGAAGAACAGGAAGGCGAGGGTGATGATGAGGGCGGGAAGGCCACGAAAGGCGCTCCCTGTCCGTGCCGGGACTTGACCGACGTCGAGCGCGCCGCCAGGGAAAACGAGGGCATCCCACGCGCGATCCGCTTTCGTACGCCGCGCACCGGGACGACGCAATTTGCAGATGCCGTCTTCGGCGCGCGCGAAGTACAAAATGCGGAGATCGAAGATTTTGTCCTCCTGCGCTCCACCGGTCTGCCAACGTATCAGCTCAGCGTCGTTGTGGACGACATCGACATGCGCATCACGCACATCATCCGCGGCGCCGATCATCTTTCAAACACGCCGAAACAGGCGCTGATTTATCGCGCCCTCGGCGCGACGCCGCCGGTGTTTGCGCACGTTCCGCTCATCTTGGGAGCGGATCGCACGCGCCTTTCGAAACGCCACGGCGCCACAAGCGTCGGCTCGTACGCGGACGAAGGATTCCTGCCCGAAGCGTTTCGCAATTTCCTCGCGCTGCTCGGATGGTCCCCCGGCGGCGATTCCGAATTCATGCGCACGAATGAGCTCATCGAAAAATTCACGCTTTCGGGCGTGAGCCGCACGAATGCGATTTTTGATCGCGCCAAGCTTGAATGGTTCAACACGCAGTATCTTCAGAAATTGCCGGTCGAAGAACTCCTCCCCTTCATCGAAGC
>JBAWGF010000294.1:0-21606 GCA_049592615.1 Candidatus Acidiferrales bacterium | reverse complement strand
TTGTTGCGTATCATTGCCTGCAGATCGCGATGGGTTGCGGCAATCAGGCGAACGTCCACGCGAATCGTCTTCGTACTCCCCAGTCGCTCAAATTCATGTTCCTGCAGAGCGCGCAACAGCTTTGGCTGCAGCTCGAGACTGATATCGCCAATTTCATCTAGAAAGAGAGTGCCGTGATCCGCCAGCTCGAACCGGCCTTTCTTTTGCATCAGGGCTCCGGTGAAAGCGCCCTTTTCATGCCCAAACAGTTCGCTCTCCACCAACCCGGAAGGTATGGCGGCACAGTTGAGTCGGACGAAAGTGCGCTCGCGACGCGGGCTGAGGTTATGAAGCGCCCGGGCGAACAGTTCTTTGCCAGTTCCGGTCTCGCCGCGCAGGAGCACAGTTGAGCCGGTGGTGGCGACAATCGCGACCTGATCCAGCACTTTGCGAAGGGCGGCACTTTTACCGACGATGTCCTCGAAGTTGTATTCGGAGCGGATCTCCGATTCGAGGTACAAGCGCTCTTCCTCGAGGCGATCCCTGGCCTCCGTGACGCGTCCATATGCAATCGCGTTATCAACCGCGAGCGCAATCTGATTGCTGATTTGTGACAGGAGGTCCAGGTCCTCTTGTCCGAAGTTGTCCGGCCGTCGGCTGCCCATAGCCATCACCCCCAGAGGGCCGCCTGCGGTTACCATCGGGACGATCGCCATCGAGGAGATGGACTCAGCTTTAAGCCTCTCAACGATTCCGGCCGGGAGCTTCTCGATCTCTTTGACCGACAGCAGTTCAGGGACGTGGGCACGCAGCTTTTCGTGATCGGTGTCGCTAAGTTCAGAATTAGCGACAGCGGTCAACGAACCTGTGCCGCTGGGGAAATCCAATACGGCGCATTCAAGCTGCTTCGATTGTTTATCGATCAACCAAAATCCGGTGAAGTCGTTTCGAAAATAAGTCCGGATCGATGCCGATGCCGACCGGAACAATTCGTTAATGTGCAGCTTGGAAACGATGTGATTGTTGATCTCCAGCAACAGCCTGAGTCGATCCCGCTCTTTCACCACTTGTCGCTGGTAAAGCTCTGCGTTGTCCCTCGCCAGCGCGCACTCGAGCGCGACCGCAATGTGCGACGCCAGAGAGCGGAGGAGTTCGACATCCTCGGGCACAAATTCCTGTCCCCGGTCCTTAGTCACCACGAGAATTCCGTAACGCTGTTGGGAGGTAAATAATGGAAAGACATAGGTAGCTCGGCCGACGGACTCAGCCGCAAATGGAGCCAGTTCGGGATGTCGCAACATTTCCTGCGATACGTCCGGCAGGAAGACTATTTCCCGTTCCTCAAGTGCTCGGGCGACCGCGCCGGTGAGCGAAATTCTGGTACCGACCCTGATCGCTGGCGCGTCCGGTTCTCGATCGAAGTCAAGGAGATGCAGAGTCTCCGCATCACCGCCAAGGACGTAGAGATGGGCGCCATGAAGGCGACAACTGCTGGACAGAACGTCGCGCAGGCTGTGCAGGACAGCTTTGATCGTGGGTTGATCGGCGAAAGTGCTGGACGCATCCAGCAAAGTTCGATATCGATCTTCGGTGCTGCTCATAATGCGGGTACTTGCTGCGCTCATGATGTACGCATTATTAAACTACCGCACGAACGAATGTGATCAGTGTCACGACCAGCGCAATCGTTGCGATCGCGCTGCTCGGCGGCGGCTCCATACCTACTCGCTGTGGGCGGCTGCGAGTGGCCGACCGCATTCTTTCCCGGAATGCCCGTGAGCATAGCACCGCCACACCTGAAGTTCCACCTTGAAGTATTCGCCTTCTCGTAGGGTCCCAATGAAGCGCGTTTTACATCACTTCGCGTACTTCCGCCTCCGTCCAGGTCGCGGTCATTGAGTCCTGACAGTCAGCACGGGACAGCTCGCGCCGCACACCATTTCATAGGCCGTTGCCCAATGCGTTTGAGGGGCGGCGACGACGTGCGTCGAACGGCGCAGGCCCATGAAGATGAGGTCGGCCTTGAGTTTCAAGGCTAACTGCAAGATTGTCTCGGACGGTCGCCCGAAGTGGACGAGGTACTCAGGCGGTAGCGCCAATTCCTCCTCGTTTGTGAGCAATTGCGAATTGTCATCCGCCAACTACGGCTCGAGTTCTTCCGTTATACAGAACGTCTGCGGTCCGGCAATCAGGGAATGCCGTCTCTCATTCTGCGAGTGCTGAGATTCCAGTTTTTGTTTCATGGTCACGAGGACCCGCTCGAGCGAAGAACGGGTCTTGTCTACGGCCACCTTGCGCACGATGCTCCCTTTCAATCCGGTAAGCCCAGCCTGAGTCGACCCTTTGACGGTAATGATGTAGAAGCCGGGCCGTTGCGCATCTCTGACGCAGACCGTTAGATCGAGCGCCGTTTCGAAGTAGTGGCTTGCGTAGATCTGTTTCTCAGCCACTGCGTAAACAGGCTCTTTTTCAATTGCTCCCCGATAGACGATCTTCTGTATGATCCGGAAAGTCGGTTTTAATCCGAAATTAACGTTCTCCCAATAGAAACCGGCCTGCAAGTTGTCCGATTTCGCCTTCGGGTATTCAAGCAGATACTCGTTGAGTTCCGGCAGATACACGGGAAGTGCCTCAAAGCGTCCTATCAACGAAGCGAAGGTCTCCGCCACCGCCGCGGGGTGCTTCTTGTCACGATAGGCCCCCAAGGCGGTGTTGCCCCCTTGCATATACTCCAGGAGCGCCTGCAGTGCCAATCGCCGGGCCAAGCGATTCACCTGGTCGGCAACATCAGGCGCGGACCAGTTGATCGACTGCTGAAACTCTTCTATCGCCTCAGTTGGCAGTTGGACCTGGCAATGCCCTGTCTTGCAGTTCTTCAGCTCGGTAATGTCTTGCTCTTTCAGGGTGAAGCCCTCTAGGTCGGAAAGCTGCGGCGGATCGCTGAAACTCTGGATTGCGAGATAGCTAGGGAGCTTGCGCAACGCGTCGATGTCAGAGGCAAGCTTGAGGTAGCTCTCTGGAGTCGCCTCCACGTACACCGATCCGAAGACGTATACTTCATCAGGGGTAGGCGACTCGACGACCTTGGCAACGGCCTTCCCCGAGCGGATCGCAGCTATCTGCTCTTCATTCAATCCAGCGAACTCGCGGAAAAACTTATACGGCTCGTCCGGGGTGTCTGCCTGGATCAGAGTGGGCAACAGCAGCAATACAACTGGAAGCGTGATGCAAAAAGAGATCCCTCTCATAGGACTTCACCTCGATTCTGTTTTGCCCCACTCGGTCCCCTTTATCATGATCATGCACACGGCCCCTATTGCTGCCCAGAAGATGCTGCGCGCACGCCGGCACAATGCCAACGTCAATCCTGCAGTGGCCGTCACACCGAACATTTTTGCAATCAGCATATTGCCACCTTCATAGGTCCCGACGTTACCTGGATTCAGCGCGCCGACGAGGTTGATCACCTTCGTCAGGCCTTCCAGCGCAAAGGCGCCGACGAAGGCAATCCTTGCTCCCATGAACCGCAAGATGACATAGACCTCCAACATTGCCAGCGCGTGCCATAGGAGACTGAAGATGAGGCTCGCCCAGAACGCGGCAGGCGCTTTGCGACTAAAGGTGAGGAGGTTGTGCTCAGCTGAGTCAATGGTCCGCTCTTTGCCGATGACCCAGTTGTGAAGCTGAGGCAATCGCCCAATCGCTCTGGCCGCGTTCCCCATCAACTGCCAACGGCTTGCAACGGCCACAGCCGCCAGGACCACCAGTGCGATGAGCACAGCGGCGAGCAGCAGTGCATAGACTCGCCACTGTCCAGAAAGAGGGAAATGCAATAAAGTGATAGAGATTCCCAATACCGCAACGACTGCGGCCGTCAAGAGATGCAATCCTCCGTCAATCGCGCAGGACGATATTCCACGATCCACCGGCACTACAGGACTCAACAGAGATACGCGGATCCCCTCTCCGACCATTTTTCCAGCAAAACCAAGTTGCCCGCACGCGTCCGAGGCCAGTTGCGCGCCAATACTGCGCGACCAGCGAAGCCCTTTGATATCGTATGTAATCGTCTGCCGCCACGCGCATGTCCTGATCAACTGAGACAACCCTCCCAGAATGATGATCAAGGAGAAGCCCCAGCCGACTACCCGCACTTGCTTCCAAACGACCCCCGGGCCGATTCGAAAAACCAAGTAGCCCAGTAAGCCAAGGCCCACCAGGGCTGCAAAGAATCGAAGCGAGATCCGAATTAGGAACCGGAATTTGGACACGAAACCCCCTGCCAACAGCTCCTTGGCCCGATGTGGTTCGACCAGAGTTGTGCCCGCTCATCGCGGGTCGGACTCCTTACCCTTGGCCCGCAATTGTCCGTCCCGCTCCGCCAGTAGTGCGAAGTAAGACTGGAATCGCGATCACAAAAACGCCGAATGATAGTCACGGACTAGACCCTTCACATTTCCTACCTTGCATCGAGGCGGCCAAACTTGGAGGCGAAAGGGTTGCTTCTAAATTATTGGTTTGAAATATAGCTATAGGTCGTACCGGTCACGATAGACGATTTTCGAGTTAAGCGCTGCCCGCATTCGGGCACCGAAATCGCGGCAGCGTCTCGAAAGCTCGTGTTTCTCGTCTATTTCCTTTGGCACTCTGGTTGCACTTCGTACCGCGGTTCCAACGAAATGGCACGCGACCTGGCATGCTTAGGAGCGGGACGTCGGCACATCGCGCGCCGTCATAAAGGAAAATGAAATATGCGTCGAAACGCGATTCGAACATCGGTGATACTGGTGGCGATCCTGCTGCTGCCGTTGCTGGTCCTCGTGGCTCAGGAGACGAGTTCGCTCCTAATCGAGGGGCCGCAAGGACAGGCAAAAGTGATCCAGGTGCAAGGGAAAAACTATGTAGAAGTGGACGAATTAGCCCGGATCACGGGGGGATCGTTGCGCTTCGCAGGGAATCAGATCGTTTTGAAATTGCCCGGGAGCGGCGATACGTCATCGCAGGCGGTGCAGCCGGCGCCAGCGCCACCGGTCGGTTTTTCTAGGCCATTCCTCGCAGCGGGAATCGAAACGATGAGGGAAATCCTTGAATGGCACGCTGCGTTAAAGACTGCCCTCGAGCGGGGCTATCCATTGTCCGATGAATGGTTCGGAAACTTCAGGAGGCAGATTCAAGCAAGCCTGAAGCATACGGAAGCGGTGGCGAGCACGGACATGGATCGGAAGGCGCTTCCGCTGCTGGTCAACGAGTTCAATAACATGGGGGCATTGACCGATAGATACCTGAAAATCACCGTGGGCAGAGACTATATTGCGCCCGACTCCCTGAGCAGCGACCCTCTGGAACAGAAACTATTGACGTGTTGGCACTCGCTAGAGTCGATGGCGTCATCGAATCAGTTTGTGGATGACGGTTCGTGCCAGTAGGCAAGCAAGGAGCTTGGGGAGCCGACTGGACTAAGAATCTGCGACGAAAAAGCCTGAGAAGATTGTCAGGTGCATTGAAAAGGATCGAAATGTAGTCTAGCCAGTGCTTTTAGGTCGAACCAGGACAACAATGGATCGCGGGCCACTTGGTATGTCGACTGCTGTATTGGCAAACCAACTCCGAGAAATCGAGGGGACGCGCTTCCAAGCGCTGCCCGCACTCCGGCACCGGAATCGCGGCAGCCTCTCGAAAGCTCGTGTTTCTCATCTATTTCCTTTGGCACTCTGGTTGCAGTTCGTACCGCGGTCCAACGAAATGGCACGCGACCTGCCGTAGTAGGAGCGGGACGTCGGCACACCGCGCGCCGTCAGTAACGGTGTCCCATGACTCAGATTCTTGAGGCGTTGATCAAAAAGTATCGCGTATTCTACGAGGTCTGGCCTTACCAGGTACTCATCGAGGAAGCGCACGGCTCGCCTGCGGCGACTCGCCGTATCATTCAGGCTGGGTTCGACGTTGATGTTTGCGGCTTAAGCAACAAAGATACGATGGAGCTACCGCCTCCCGGCGACTACGCGTTGGGTTACGCAGGGCTAAAGGAAATCGCAGATGGGGTCGCGCAGCATGCTAGCGAATGCTCCATCGAGGTTATTGACTTCCCTTCAACCGCCTTCTCCGAGGCCCGTGACAATTCCCGGTCGGAAGCAGTGATCCGAATCCGAATTTCACATCGGGGCATTCCCCAGCCTGTCGGCCTGCCGGAACAACACGCGCTTGAAGAACTGGAAACGCAGCTCCAGAGCCTGGGTTTACGGCGGCGGTGAGGTCTTGCTCGACTCGTACTGTACTTGAGTTGGTTGCGGAACCGCCGAACCGGATAACCGATATCAGTTTGAACAAGAATCGCACCGATTCTAGCCGTTCGCTCTACCTCGAACCAATACAACAATGGATCGCGGGGCCACTTGGTATGTCGCATGCTTTAGGGGCACACCGAGTTCCGCGAAGTCGTCCGGGGTTGGCAACGACGTGTCCACGATTCTTACCCAATCTTGGGGCGTACCCTCCTGGATTTGGAACTGCAGCTCTTGCCAATAGGCGTTGATCATCACGTAGATGTCGTCATCCGCCTGCGACGCACCATCCAAACAGAACGCTAGGCCCCGCGAATCTGGAGTCAAATCCACCGTGGGGCCAGTGGCGTACCAGGAGACGTCCTCACGCCAGAATCTGCTGCGGCATAGAGAAGGATGTGATTTCCGAAAGGCAATCATGCTTTTGAAGAAACGGAATATGTCCTGATTCGTCTGTAGCAGGCTCCAGTCCAGCCAGCTGATTTCGTTGTCCTGGTTGTACGGATTGTTGTTCCCAAATTGCGTGTTCAAGAATTCATCGCCAGCGCGGAACATAGGGATGCCATTGGACAACAGAAGCAGACAGCAGAAATTTTTGACTTGTTTCCCGCGAAGTTCCAAGACCGCTGCTGGCGCACCCTCGTCTCCTTCGTGGCCACAGTTCCAACTGTAGTTTTCGTCCATGCCGTCCTGATTGCTGTGACCGTTCTTCCAGTTATTTTTCTGGTTGTAAGAAACGAGATCGTACAGCGTGAAGCCGTCGTGGGAGTTGATATAGTTCACGGACTGAAAGGCATGGTAGGCGTCGGCGCGGCTGTCGGGGAATAAGTCATCGCTACCGTAGATACGTCGCATCAGGTCTGGCACCATGCCCGGGTCGCCTTTGAGAAAGCGGCGGAGGTCGTCACGAAACCGCGCGTTCCATTGAAGCCAGGTTACTCCCGGGAATCCGCGTCCGAGCTGATACCCGCCGACGTCCCACGGTTCTGCGATTAACGCCACTCGCCAGAGTTGGCCCAACTCCGGATCACCAGCGATTTCGCCGAAAATCGGAGCATATCCCCAATTGAGCGTCCCGTCGGCATTCCGGCTGAACACGGACGCCAGATCGAAGCGAAACCCATCAATGTGCATTTCGTCTTTCCAATACCGCAGGCTATCCAGCACGATTTTGCGCACGTGCGCCTGGCTGAAGTTCAAGGTATTGCCGGTGCCCGAGTAATCAGCGTAAGGGTTTCCCGGATCGGGAGACGGCATGTAGTAACCAGGATCGACACCCTTAAAACTATAGGTCGGGCCACGATGGTCGCCCTCACACGTATGGTTGTAAACGACATCAAGCACGACGCCGATTCCTGCTTTGTGGAGAGCCTTGACCATAAGTTTGAATTCAAGATACTGCCCATCGTCCTCACGAGAGGAGGCATACTGCGCATGGGGTGCGAAGAAGTTCAAAGGCATATAGCCCCAGTAATCACCCTCCTGAGGGTCGCGCTGAAATACGGGCATCAATTCGACGACAGTGATTCCGAGGTCCTTCAAATACGGGATCTTTTCCACCAGCCCGGAGTACGTGCCCGCGCGTGAAGGGTGTACGCCAGAATTTGGATTTTTCGTAAAGCCCCTTACATGAAGTTCGTAGATGATTACATCGGATTCGTGGTGACGCGAAACGTCTCCTGACCAATCGAAGGCGATATCATGGCCAGTGAGGATTCCTAACGGTGCTTTTCCTGCGTTGGGGCCGGGCCCAATTGCGCGGTTTCGGTCAAACCCGGGCGGAATGAACACACATTTAGCGTAGGGATCAAGCAACACCTTCTCCGGATAAAACCTGTGAAGCTCAGAAACGGCCTGTCCAGAGACCGAGTAGGCATAATAACGAGCACCGCGCATTTGATTGAGCGGGAGCCTGCAGTGCCAGACTCGTCCTGACTTGTTACGGAGAAAATCGAACTGGAACGTCAGGATCGGGTTTGCTAGATCGTCAGCGGAATAGAGCAACAGAGTGACGTTCTCCGCATGTTCCGCATAGACTGCAAAGTTGAAGGCCTGCTCCTCTTCTATCCACGTGGCACCCAGGGGTAACGGAGTTCCTTCTGTTTGCGCCCATCTGGGACGTTTCACGGGTGATACTGCCGCCGCTGCATCAGATGTGGGGTTGTTTGTCAGCGACTGCTTCATGGCTCACCTGATTCACATTTTCTGAATCCGTATTCCTGGCTCTGATTACCCATTCGTGCTTTGAGCTACCCTTACGAGCATACGCGAAGAATGCGCCTCGCTAAGAACCAACTATGCCGAGATGGAAAACTTGGCGAGGAGCCAATCGAAAACGGCTGCGTGATAGAGCGTTAAGGCGCCCCCCTGGCAGTGCCCAGCACCACCCGATGGCCGATCGAAAATCCGTGTGGTCACGCTGCGTGCATTGACGAGTGCTTTCTCGAAGTCCGCGGTCTGGTGGAATGGAATGAAATGATCCTCCGCACCTGCCAAGATCAATACGTCTTGCCGGATGCGATGGGCGACAGGCGCGAGAGTGTAAGCAGCTACTGCCTTAGCGGTGTCGTCGATGTCCTTGGTGCCCATGGTCCACCGCGCATTGTAGTACGCCCACGAAACACCAATATTCTTCAGCGCCTCAGGATTTTTCGCTGAGGTCAGGAGTCGACTCGCCACCTCACAGAAATCGTAGCAGGTGTCGTACGCCACTACGCCGTCGATGCGTTCTTCGAAGGCGGCGGCGCGCGGCGCGAAATAGCCGCCCATGCTCATGCCGATGAGTACAATCCTCGAAGGTTTGGCGTGAGTATGGAGAAATTCGTCGAGCACCGCTTTAACTGGCTTCTCCCATTCCGGTGTGTACGTAAGGCCGTACTTGCGCAGAGCCTGGCCCTGGCCTGGTCCTTCGTAAGTCAGCACAGAGTAGCCACGCTTAAGCGCTGCCTCGGCGATATTTGGATAGTATTCCTCCAGAATCGAGTCGAAGCCGCCGCCAAACATGATTAATGGCTTCGTCTCGGCCCCCTCCGGCCCCGGGTAGTACAATGCCCGGAGGCTCACCGCGCCGTACGGTACGGTGATGCGTTTGTATCGGACGCCGAGCGTGTCCAGGCCCTTAAAGAAATAGCTACCTGTCTTCTCGAACGATTCTGGACGTTTAGGATCGTCGGGCGGGAGCAGAAATTCAGCCGTGCGCTGGTACCCAGAAGCGCGCATGTAGGCCCCGCCTTTGCTGAGGGAGTCTTGTGTGCGCTCGGCCAGCGCAAGTACGCGATCGGCCGTAGCCTTCCACGCTGTGTACCAGCTCTGTACATCGCCTTCGGCGATGACCTTCACCGTCTCCAGAACTTCGCCGAGCTCGGCACAGTTGGAGGCGATGTATCCCGCATTCCGCAACGTCTCAAAGTGGAATGTCTGGTCGGCGAAGAAACGTCCTCTTGGACTGACCGCTTGCGCGGGACCTGTTGCCGTTGGGCTCGTGCTTGTCATGTGCCTTCTCCTCTGCTTTTAGCGTCTGTTTGCGCTTATGATGAATTCGCTCGCATAAATGTGGCGCCTTGCGATTTGCCTAGACGAGTACTTGATCTGGCGCTCGCGCAGCGCTTCGAGGTCTCGGTCAAGTCGCGCAGCCATTCAAACGCGGTTGTCGATACCATCTTATCGGTGAAGCGCCAGCGCCAATTGCCCTCCGCCCGACCGGGTACGTTCATCCGAGCCCCGGTGCCGAGGTCAAAAACGTCCTGCAACGGCGCAACGGCCAAAGCTGCCACGGATGACCATGCCAGTTCGATCAGCGCTGGTGCAGCTTCCGCACTATTCACCAGAGGGCGGTTGAGATAGCTCCACAAAGTTTGTTTCTGGGAATCGGGCAACTGTTCATACCACTCGCGAGTTGGCGGGTTGTCATGCGTGCCGGTGTACGCGACCGTGTTACTGACAAAATTGTGCGGAAGATACTGATTGTCAGGGTGACCATCGAACGCGAACTGTAGGACTCGCGTGCCGGGTATTTGAAACTGATCCCGCAGTGATGCTACCTCCGCAGTGATGATGCCCAGATCCTCCGCGATAAATGGCAAATGTCCTAGTTCTTGCCGGATCGCCTGAAAGAGTGTGGCTCCTGGCCCTGGCACCCATTCGCCGGACTGCGCGGTGTTGACGCCGGCTGGCACGTGCCATGCAGCCGCGAAACCACGGAAGTGGTCGAGTCGAATCACGTCTACGTGATTCAGCAAAGTGCGAACCCTATCGATGCACCATCGGTACCCTGTGGAACGAAGCGCATCCCAGTTGTAGACAGGATTACCCCATAGTTGTCCATCAACGCTGAAATAATCGGGCGGTACTCCAGCGATGAAACGGGGCCGCCGCTGCTCGTCCAGCAGGAACAACTCGGGAATTGCCCACACATCGCTGGAATCCGGTGAAACAAAGAATGGAAGGTCGCCTATCAGGCTCACACCGTTGGCACGCGCGTATTCCTTGAGTTGATCGGCTTGCCGCAGCAGCAGAAATTGTTCGAAGCGAAAGCGATCGATTTCATTGGCAAGCTCAGACCGCGCTTTGGCTAGAGCGGCAGGTTTGCGCTGGACCAAATCGTCGGGCCACTCGAGATAATAAGAGCCGCCGAATTTGTTCTTTAGCGCTCGAAAGAGCGAATAGTCTTCCAGCCAGGTTTCCTGTGTCGCGCAGAATTCCTCATAAGCGGGACGAAGATCCCCACGTTCGCCCGCATGGAACGTCGCCCATGCCTTTTCGAGCAGCTTCTCTTTGAAAGGAATAACGGAATCGTATTCGACCAGATCGGAAGGAAACTGGGATGCGCAGTCACTCGCCTTTAGCAGTCCGTCCGAGATGAGGCGCTCGGGGCTGATGAGCATGCCATTGCCCGCAAACGAAGACAGTGACTGGTACGGCGAATTTCCATAACCGGTGGGCCCAAGCGGCAATGCCTGCCACCACCCCTGCCCACTGTCGTGGAGGCGGTCGATCCACGAAAACGCTGACGGTCCCAGGTCGCCGACACCGTAAGGCGAAGGCAAAGAGGTAACGTGCAGCAGAATGCCAGAACTGCGGTACTCGGACGGAAAAGGCGGAAGCATAGGCACCTCGCCACTGGCGTTCATTGCCCCCTCGCCGCGGATGAACGCAATGCGTTGTTCACTATCTCCTGGGCCTCAGCCACAATCGAGTCCAGATGCTGTTCGCTCCTGAAGCTCTCCGCATAAATTTTATAAATGTTCTCTGTCCCTGAGGGCCGGGCTGCGAACCAGCCGCTTTTTGCCACGACCTTTAGCCCTCCGATCGGGGCATTATTGCCGGGCGCCCGCGTCAACTTGGCCATGATCGGCTCGCCTGCGAGACCCGATTCCTTGACCGCATCTGGCGAGAGCTGTTGCAATTTGCTTTTCTGCTCAGGGGAGACTGGAGCGTCGATGCGCGTGTAGTAAGGCGTGCCAAATTCGGCAGTCAGGTCGCAGTAGTGCTCTCCAGGATCTTTGCCTGTGCAGGCGGTAATCTCAGCCGCCAGCAAGTCCATGATTGGCCCGTCTTTGTCGGTCGTCCAAACAGTGCCATCGAGACGAAGAAAACTCGCTCCCGCACTCTCTTCCCCGCCGAAACAGTACGAGCCCTTGAATAGGCCGGGCACAAACCACTTAAAGCCCACAGGCACTTCGCGCAACTCGCGGCCAAGCTTTTGGACGACCCTGTCGATCATGCTGCTGCTCACCAGGGTCTTTCCAACTGCGGCATCCGCGCGCCAGTGTGACCGGTGTGTGAGCAAATACCGTATCGCCACTGCGAGATAATGGTTCGGGTTCATCAATCCGGCTGACGGAGTGACGATTCCGTGTCGGTCCGAATCTGGATCGTTCGCGAAAGCAAGTTGGTATTGGTTTTTCAAGGCGACGAGTCTCGCCATCGCATAAGGACTGGAACAGTCCATGCGGATCTTGCCGTCATGGTCCACGGTCATAAACGAGAAGGTGGGGTCAATTACGGGATTGACGACCGCGATCTCCAGCCCGTAAATCGCGTTGATCGGTTCCCAATAGGGGCGCGCGGCTCCTCCCAGGGGGTCAACTCCAAGCTTGAGATGGGCACTGCGAATGGCATCCAAATCAACAACGTTCTTGAGATCGCGAACGTACGGTAAGACGAAGTCCTCCTCATGTGTTGACGATGCCTGGATGGCTTTGCTGAACGGCACTCGCTTGACCCCCGCATTTCCTGCTCGCAGCAATTCGTTCGCCCGACTTTCGACCCAGCCGGTTACGTCGGTATCGGCCGGGCCGCCATTAGTGGGGTTGTACTTGAAGCCTCCATCCTCTGGCGGGTTGTGTGATGGCGTGATGACGATGCCGTCCGCAAGGTGGTCTTTGCGATTGCGGTTGTAAACGAGAATGGCTCGCGAAATGACCGGGGTTGGAGTTACACCGTCGCCTTGCTGGATGACCGTCTCCACATTGTTCGCCGCCAACACCTCGAGTGCTGTGCGCTGGGCAGGCCCAGACAGGGCGTGAGTGTCTTTCCCCATATAAAGTGGCCCATCCGTTCCCTGCTCTCGCCGGTAGTCGCAGATCGCCTGGGTAATGGCCAGGATGTGCGCTTCGGTGAATGTGCCGTGCAGGGGCGACCCACGGTGTCCGCTGGTGCCGAAGATAACGAGCTGGTTCGGATCATGAAGGTCGGGATGGCCCTCAAAATAATCCCTCTCCAGACGAGAAACATCGACCAGCATCTCCTTCGGTGCCGGTTTGCCTGCAAGCGGCGAAATCGTCATCTCGTTAAATGCAGCCGCCGTTGACCGGGATTCTATGGCACGGGGCATGGTTTCACCTCCCAAATGTCGGCTGCGTATTCCGCAATGGTGCGATCGCTCGAAAACTTCCCGGAGCTCGCTATATTGAGGATGGCTTTGCGCGCCCATCCGCCAGGATCGGCATACAATTGGCCAAGGCGTTCCTGCGCCTGACAGTAGGAGGTTAGGTCCGCCAGGTGCATGTAGTGATCGCCCTGGGTCAGGAGCGTATCGCGAAACGGAGCGAAAACTCCTGGTTCGTTTCGGCTGAAGTGATCGGAGAAAATGAGGTCTAGAGCTGCCCGAGTCTCCGGCTCATTAGCATAGTGCCAGCGCGGATTGTACCAGGAGCGGCTGTTCTCGACTTGTTCTACCGTAAGCCCGAACAGGAAAAAGTTCTCCTCCCCTGCCTCCTCCGCCATTTCGATGGTCGCGCCGTCGCGCGTTCCGACCGTTAAGGCTCCGTTCATCATGAACTTCATGTTGCTCGTTCCGCTGGCTTCATAGCCGGCAGTCGAGATCTGGTTAGAGACGTCGCTGGCCGGAAGCAGCCGTTCCAACAGCGAAACATTGTACTCGGGCAGAAAAACGACCTTGAGTCGACCGCGGACGGCAGGGTCACCGTCAATCGTGGCCGCCAGGTTGTTGATGAACTTTATGATGAGTTTGGCCAAGCGGTATGCAGGCGCCGCTTTACCGGCGAAAAAGAACGTCCGCGGGACCATCTCCATGTCGGGATTTTCCCGAAGCCGGTTATAGACGACGACGATCCGCAGCGCGTTCAGCAGTTGCCGTTTATATTCATGGATGCGCTTAACCTGGCAGTCGAAGATGGTGTCCGGGTCCACGATCTGCCCCGACGTCGATTTAAGCCAGTTTGCAAACCGTACTTTGGCACTGCGCTTTGACGCATGGAAGAGTTCACCGGCGCTGTGATCCTCGGCAAGTGGCTTGAGTTTGGTAAGCTGGCTTAGGTCGGTAATCCAGTCTTCTCCGATGACCTTCGTGATTGCGCCAGCCAGCTCGGGATTTGCTCCGAGCAGCCAGCGTCGCGGCGTGACTCCATTCGTCTTGTTGCTAAAACGCTCGGGAAACATTTCGGCGAGATCCTTCACCGTCGTGGTCCGCAACAGCTTCGAGTGGACAGCGGCCACCCCGTTGGTGCTGTGCGAGCCGACGATTGCGAGGTTGGCCATGCGAATTTTTCGCTGGTTCCCTTCTTCCACAAGGCTCACACGCTCGACGCGCCCTTCATCTCCTGGGAACCGCACGCGAACCTCATCGAGGAAACGCCGGTTGATCTCGTAGATGATCTCCAAATGGCGGGGAATGAACATCTCGAACAACTCCACAGGCCACTTCTCAAGCGCTTCAGGAAGCAGCGTGTGATTCGTATAAGCGAGTGTCTTCTTCGTCAAATCCCACGCCTGGTCCCATCCCAGGTGGACGTCATCCAGCAAAATTCGCATCAGCTCGGCGACGGCCAACGACGGATGTGTGTCATTGAGCTGGATTGCCGCCTTCTCGGGCAGTTGCTCCCAATCTTTATTGAACCGTTGGAACCGCCGGACGATATCAGCGAGCGAACAAGCCACTAAGAAATATTCCTGAATGAATCGTAGTCCTTGCCCAATCGTCGTTGAGTCGTCGGGATACAGCACGCGCGTGATCGACTCCGCCTCAAGCGTATCCCCCAGGGCTCCCACAAAATCACCGGTACCAAATTCCTGGAAATCGAAGTAGTTCGGCGCAGCTGCGGCCCACAGCCGGAGCGTGTTGATCGTTTTTCCTCCGTAGCCTACGACAGGTCGGTCAAACGGAATGCCGATCAGGGTTGATGGCCGTCCACGTAGAACCTGAACGCTGCCCCCGATCAGTTTGAACGAGCATCCTAGCTTCACTTCCACCATTTCAGGAGGCCGCACGACCTCCCAGGGGTCACCCATGCGGATCCAATTGTCTGGTTGTTCCTTTTGCCATCCATCCACAATGGACTGCTTAAACATACCGTACTCGTACCGAAGACCGTAACCTGTGGCTGGCAATTCCATTGTGGCCATCGAGTCCAGAAAACAAGCCGCGAGCCGTCCCAGACCTCCGTTGCCGAGGCCTGCGTCGGGTTCCTCGTCAATGACCTTAAGCCAATCGAGTCCTTTCTCCTTCACCGCGTACTGAACCAAAGGGCTAAGCAAGAGGTTGCCTATGTTGTTGGTAAGAGAGCGCCCAAGAAGAAATTCCATGGACAGGTAATAAACGCGTTTGGGGTTGGCTTTGTTATACGTGGTCCTGGTCAGCACCCAGCGTTGTGCCAGGACGTCTCGAATCGAATGCGCAACCGCCTCGAAGCGCTCTCGCGCCGTCGCGACCTGTGGGTCAATGACGCGGTCGAAGACCAAATGCCGTTCGTAAAGTGCATTTTCCGAACCGAAAAATGCAATGGGGCCGCAGCCGTACTGTTTGAGAAGCTCTGAAGCGCGCCATTCTTCTGGCGTTCTAGGGGGGACCCGAACACCTTCCGCGGTTTTAACAACTTTTGTGCTCATTGAAAATCCTTGTCTTCTAATTTAATTGAACTCATCACTCAAGAACTTGAAGTCAACAGCTTCCGTTTAACAGTCAGCGACGTCACGCGACCACATGATGATCGTCATTCCAAAGCCGAATTACTGGATGAGAGAGATTGTGCTCATAACTAAGCGCACTCAGACTTGCCGTACTGAGAAGAAAATACTTGCCCGCAGACTCCGGGCCGAGCTCCAGCCATCGCGCAGCGAGAACTCGGATGAAATGTCCGCTCGAAAATAGCAGCACGTTACCCAGCACTGCCCGGATACGCTGCACGACTCGGTCCGCCCTCTCCTCAACTTGCTGGGGTGATTCGCCTCCCGGGCATCCGTCCCGGAATAGTTGCCAGTCTGGGCGTTCCGCAAATATCTCGGCCGAGCGCCGCCCTTCATATTGACCGTAGTCCCATTCCACTAGGTCGCGATCGATCTCGGCCGCGCTTCCAAATCCCGCCAGCTCGCACGTTCGGGACGCGCGCTGCAAAGGGCTAGTAAACACTTTCGTAAATGTCAGCCCTTTTAGGCGTTCTCCAAGCCGCTTGGCGTTGCGTTCGCCATTTGGAGTCAGAGGTAAGTCGGTAAGGCCAGTATGCTGGCCCGAGAGACTCCATGCCGTTTCGCCGTGACGTGCCACATACAATACTGGAAGTACTTCGCCCATGCTGGGTCTATCCTTTTTCTGACTTAATTAATGCCCGATTCGCTTGCCGCTCTCTCGCCTTGTCGGAGGGACTCTTTCTGGGCGACACTCGCGTTTGTTGTCCCCGCTGGTGTGCCTGCCTGCGCCAGCTTCCAACATTCTTTAGCGATAGCCCAATCTTCCTCAGCTCGAATCACCAGGATGCGCACACTTGAATCTGCCGTAGAGATTTCCTGATCGAGAGAAGGTCGTGCGTTCGTTTTACAATCGAGTCTGAGGCCGAGAAATTCCAATCCACTGCAAGCCGCGGCTCGCACCTCGGGAGAGTTTTCGCCCACGCCTGCGGTAAAGACCACTGCGTCGACTCCTCCCAAGACGGCGGTCATTCCACCGATCGCCGCTCGCAGACGATGCACATAGATGTCGAACGCCAGCTTCGCTCGCTTGTGACCTTGCTGAATACCGGTCAGGATGTCGCGCATGTCGCTTGAGAGGCCCGAAACTCCGAGCAGCCCTGATTTTTCGTTCAACACCTTGTCGATGCCCTGCCAGTCCATCTGGCCCTGGCGCACAAGATAAGTCAAGATTCCTGGATCCACCGACCCGGAGCGTGTCCCCATCATCAGACCCTCCAACGGTGTGAAGCCCATCGTCGTATCAATGCTCTGGCCGTCGCGGATCGCGGTGACTGAACAACCGTTCCCAAGGTGGCAACTCACAATTCTTAGAGCTTTCACATCCGCTCCGAGCATCTGCGCGGCCCGCTCGGCACAGTATTGATGATTGATGCCGTGGAATCCGTAGCGGCGAATGCCGCTCTCGAACCACTCATAGGGGCCAGGGTAGATTGCCGCCGACCGTGGCATTTGCCGATGAAATCCGGTATCGAATACCGCCATCTGCGGCACATCTCCACGAATATTCTCGATAATCTTCATGCCTTCCAACTCGGCGCGAATGTGCAACGGCGCAAATTCGGAAACGTCCGCAATTGCTGAGTACACCTGGGGCGTGACTACTATTGGATCCTCGAAATGCGGCCCACCATGGACCACGCGGTGTCCCACTGCATCGATGTCGGTTGCGGAATTTATGGCATGCACGTTCCCGCTCACTAGCGTCCGCAGCAAATGCCTTATAGCCTGCTCGCGCGATGTGACCGTTAGTTGCTCCTTTTGGACGACTCCTTCCGAGTTCTTCACCGTAATCGCCGCGCTGTCGCCACCCCACTCAATCCTGCCTTCCCAAAGGCAGGCCGGCGGGTGATCCGGGAGAGTCTCGCCAATTTCATAGAGGCAGGCCTTCTGGCTGCTGGAACCCGAGTTGAGTACGAGAATTTTCATAGGTGCTAGTCCAGTGCCGTTTTGCTGGCGCGGATGCGCTTGCTCTTCCAGCGATGGAGATGGCCGGCTAGAGCGGCCATCTCCATCCTGTAATCTCAGGGCTGTCGATGCCATGCTTGTGGGCGTAGGCCCGGCACGCAATCTGCTGGTTCCGGAATGTTTCCTTTGCGTGGCCGCCGATTCTCTGCAGTCGCGGAACGCGGTCAATTGCGTCGATCGCCAGGCTGAAGCGATCAATCTCGTTGTTGATGGCCAGCTCCATCGGTGTGTTGATGTTGCCTTGCTCCTTGTAACCTCGCACATGCAGAGTCTTGTTCTTGCGGCCGTAGGTCAAGCGGTGAATCAGATATGGATAGCCGTGGAAATTGAAAATGATCGGCTTGTCGATAGTGAACAGAGAATCGAAATCCAGATCCGTTAATCCGTGCGGATGTTCCGTGCTCGGTTGCAGCTTGAAAAGGTCGACTACGTTGATGAAACGGATCTTCAGGTCGGGGAACACCTCTCGCAGCAGCACCGTCGCGGCGAGTGCCTCCTGCGTCGGGATATCGCCGGCGGAAGCGAAGACCACGTCCGGCTCGCCATGCTGGTCGTTACTCGCCCAATCCCAGATGCCGATGCCCTTGGTGCAGTGCTCGATCGCGCCATCCATATTCAGGTACTGCAGGTGCAGTTGCTTGTCGGAGACGATCACGTTGACGTAGTTCTCGCTCCTCAGGCAGTGATCGGCTACCGAGAGCAGACAGTTCACATCGGGTGGAAGGTAAATGCGCGTGACCGCGGCGCTCTTGTTCAGAACCACGTCGAGGAACCCGGGATCCTGGTGCGTAAACCCGTTGTGGTCCTGGCGCCACACCGTCGACGTGATCAGGAGGTTCAGGGAGGCGATCTTCTGCCGCCAGGACAGATGCTTGCAGGTCTCCAGCCACTTCGCATGCTGGTTGAACATGGAGTCGATGACGTGGACAAAGGCTTCATAGGAGGAGAAAAAGCCGTTCCGTCCAGTCAGCAAATAGCCTTCGAGCATGCCCTCCATGGTGTGCTCGCTGAGCATCTCGATGACGCGTCCATCGATCGCCAACTCGCCGCCATCCTTGTCCTCGGGGAAGTACTCGGCGATCCAGAATTTCTTGGTGACCTCGTAGATGGCTTGCAGTTTGTTCGAGGTGGTTTCGTCTGGTCCGAAGACGCGGAAGTTGTTCATGTTCGACTTCATCACGTCGCGCAGGAAGTTGCCCAAAGGCGGGACATTCTCTGCTTCGATGGCTCCCGGCTGATCCACCTTCAGAGCGTAATCGCGGAAGTCCGGCAAGCGCAGACATTTTTTGAGGGCTCCGCCATTAGCATGAGGATTGGCGCTCATCCGGCGGGTCCCGGTGGGGGCGAGTTCCTTGAGTTCCGGAACGAGCTTGCCACTCTGGTCAAACAACTCCTCCGGGTTCTGGTCGCGCATCCACTTCTCGAGGATCTGCAGCTGTTCGGGGTTCTTCTTGACGTCGGTCAAGGGAACCTGGTGGGCGCGCCAAAAACCCTCGAGCCTGTGACCACCCACTTCTTTCGGTGCGCCCCAACCTTTCGGGGAACGCAACACGATCATCGGCCAGCGAGGCCGGCGGGCCACGCCGGTGCTTCGGCATTCCTGCTGCTGCTTTCGAATATCCTCGATGCAATGTTCCACTGTAGCCGCCATGGCCTGGTGCATTGTGTCAGGATCCGACCCCTCCACGAAGTAGGGCGTCCAGCCGTACCCTCGCAGGAGGTTCTCCAACTCTTCGTGGGTAATGCGCGCCAGAAGAGTGGGGTTATTGATCTTGTAGCCGTTCAAGTGGAGGATGGGCAGAACCGCGCCATCTCGAATGGGATTCAGGAACTTGCTGATGTGCCAGGCTGTGGCCAGTGGCCCTGTCTCCGACTCGCCGTCCCCTACCACCGCGGCGACGATCAGGTCCGGATTATCGAACGCAGCGCCGCATGCATGCGAAAGCACGTAGCCCAGTTCGCCTCCTTCGTGAATTGAACCGGGAGTTTCTGGCGTGCAGTGGCTGCCAATGCCGCCAGGGAATGAAAACTGCTTGAAGAACTCGTGCAGACCTAATTCGTCCTCACTCTTTTCCGGATAGATTTCGGAGTATGTGCCCTCCAGGTATCCCGGCCCTAAAACTCCGGGCGCGCCGTGGCCAGGCCCGGCCATGAAAATCATGTCGAGATCGAATTTTTTTATCAGACGATTCAGGTGGATATAAATAAAGGCCAGCCCCGGGCTCGAGCCCCAATGTCCAAGCAGCCGGTTTTTAATGTGCTCGGGCTGCAGCGGATCTTTTAGCAATGGATTCGCCTGGAGATAGATCATGCCCAGCGCCAGATATTTGCACGCGCGCCAGTATGCGTGGGTTTTTCTCAATTCCTCAGAGCTCAACGGCGAACCTTGGACCGTGGATCGCGCTTTCCCATACGCGCTCAGCGGCAGTGGCGCTATCACAGTTTTCGTGCTCATTGAGACTCCTTGAACCTTGGATTCATCGTGCTGACCCGGGTAACAGAAAAAGCTCTTCAGTTCTGTGATCTATGTCACATCCCAGGTGAAGACGCTTCACTGCGCACCCGAACGATCCGTTTTTAATGTGCAGCCCTCAACAGCGTTGTGCGCATTGAGACCGCTCGCGTGTTCCATCACTTGCAAAAGCACCCTCACTACTGGTAACGGTCGGCTTGGAATACGGGCCCTGCCGGCCTTTGCTTCAGTAGTCTTTACGCAAGCAGGGTGCCATTCGCGAGCAACGAGAAAACAGGGGGCTTCCTGCACTGTGCGGGGATTCGAGTGCCCGAATGCAGGCAGTTGCCACTGGCAGTCCCTCATGCCCGTTCCTCAAAAAATGCTATGCACGACGAAGGAACAACCGAGGGGTCGTGACCGCTGCTTTCCGGATGAGGAACCCTAGGGCGCTGGCATAGTTTCCGAGTTGCCGACGATACAGTATTAGTGCCGGGAGCCAGCAGTGCGCTCGACCCCCACCAGGCTAGTATCTCCTCGAGTCCTCCTGGGTCGATTTAACAATTTCCTGTTTCTCTTCAAAGATTTCAGTCAGGATCCGCCCCCTCATGGAGGGTAGGGGAAGCAGGCCATAGATGTGCAGGATGGTCGGCGCGAGATCGTAGACACTCATGCCCAGACCCATGATTCGAGCGTCCCGCTTGATTCCCGGGCCCATGGCAATAAATACGCCTGGAACGTCGTCGCCATCCATGAAATCGTGTTTCGCAATTATGGGAGTCCCGCTGCTATGCTCGGGTGTTCCTTACGAACTTCTGCGGTCGATCGAGAACGTATTCTTGGAGCGACGCCCGTATGGAACGGAAGGAAACGTCTTCACTCTCGCGCCGCGGGGATCGAATGCGCTTCGAAGACGCCTGTTCGAGATGGCGCAGACCGACCCAGCCCGGGAGCGCTCAGCGTTTGCCCTGCTCGGGCAGATCGAGGCGTGGCGGCTCGAGCACGGGCGTCCCATGGACGAGCCACGTCATCCTGCGATCGAGTCGGGTTCTTCTTGGCCGCTCTTACTCTTATGACCGCGCGGAGCAAAAAACTGTCTCAGTTCTCGCGGGCGGTTTAGAGTCGAAGAGTGAGCGTCGGGAAACGCGTGAACCAACCCGTGCAAAATCGTCTGTTTCTGCCCCGAAAGAATTCCTGCCCGTTTGGCTTGGTTCCCGGGGAGTTACAGCAGCGCTCCGCGGAGGGGTTCTTGCCCACTACCTCAACGACAGAATTGCTGTCGCGGGGTGCTTCCCCACCACCCGAGCCAACAGGCAGGAAGAGACTGATTGGGAGGTCGGTCTCTGAAGTGCACCTCGCGATTGAATCGGGAGAAATATTGCGGCCATTCTATACTTTGGATGTCTACGGCTAGTCGAGACCCGACAAACGTCTCCAAATCTCTGCAATTAGACCCCAAAGGTAGGGATTCCGCTGGAACTAGCGGAACAGAGAGAAAACCTA
>JBAWGF010000293.1:0-2681 GCA_049592615.1 Candidatus Acidiferrales bacterium | reverse complement strand
GCATCGAGTCCGCGTGATCCTGTGCGAGCGGCATCACGACTTTCGCGCGCGGCTCGAGGACATTGCGAAATCCTGCTTTCGCGACCTGCAACGGCAGCACGAAATCATCGCCGAGGTTCCGGTCGAGAGGGCGCCACAGCGAGCGCCGCATCGCAAAGAGCGGCCCGGAAGCCATCGCCAGAATTCCGCGTGCGCTTTCCTCGCGGCGCAGCCAGCCGTCGTACCGGAAATAGAGGCCCTCGTTTTCTGCAATGCTCGACTCGCTTTCGTTGAGGTATTGCGGATGCGCCGTGACCAGGCCCACTCGCGGGTCCGCAAAATTCTCAAGCAGGCAGCGCAGCGTGTCGCAGGTAAACAAGCTGTCCGCGTCCGTGAAAATCAGAATTGAGCCCGAGGCCGCCGCCACAAGCCCGTTTTGCATGGCGCTCTTTCCTTGCTGCTTGGGAAATGAAATCAGGCCCACGCCCTGCGCTTCGAATTTCCGGACGATTTCCTCCGTGCGATCGGATGATCCGTCGCTGCCGACCAGAATCTCGATGAGGTCGCGCGGATAGTCGGACGCCAAAATGTTTTCGATCTTTGCTTCAATCACCGATTCTTCGTTGTGCGCGGCGACGATGAAGCTGATAGGTACTCGTGCCGATTCGCGTTGAATCTGCCTGCGCGTTCCGAGCAAGCCCGCTTGGAGCACGAGCGGATAACCGAGATATACATTGGCCACGATGGCGAAACAGATCCAAAAGATGATCAACGATGACATCGGCACGATTTCAAAACATTGCCGCCCGTGCGGCATGTTGATGTACGACGCGCTTGTTCGATAGTTCGCTGTACGTGATCAACTCAATCCCGGTCCGGGCAAGGATCTCCCGAAACTTCGGATCTATGAGGCAGCGCAATTCCTCCTCGCGCTGGTAGCTGATTCTGTCCTCGTGCGAAAACCCCGGCTCCGGAATGCCGGGATGGCACGCCAATTCAAAGGTACCGGCGGGCAAATGTTCAAGAGCGGCCACCCATTTTTCTCGAAGCGTGCGGAGATTTTTTCGGTCGCGTGAAAGAAAGGAGATGCGGCTGTCCGGACAGTGAATCGTGCGAAAGGCAATGATTTGCAGTGCGCTTCGATACGATTGCACAGCGATTCTGCGAACCACCGAGCCTTCGTGCGGCCCGCCGATGGTGCTATTTCTGGGAAAGGTGCGGCAGCGAGGCGCGCGCGTGCGATGAACGCCTTCCGTCGCGAGTGCGCGCAAAAACGGCCGGACGGCTGCGGGATAAATGTGCATGTGATGGTGCGAATCGGCATGGGTAGGCTCGATGCCGCGATCCTTCATCCAGCGAATTTGCGCGCGGAACTCGGCTTGGACATCTTGCTTTGAAATCTGCCAGCGCCAAATCCTTTGAATCAGGGCGGGAGGCGAGTGAAAATCGCCGCTTGTGTCCACAAGGCTGGGAATTTCATGTGGATGCAAAATCGGTTTTCCTTGGCAAATGTTCAGATGGATTCCCACGCCAAGATTCGGAGCTTTCGCGAGCCGCTCAAGGGCGTATTCCGACGCGGGCATATTGACCACGAGCGAAGCGCTCGTGAGAAAGCCGTGGCGGTGCGCGATCAGAATGGCGTCCGAAATGCCGCGGCTCATCCCGAAATCATCCGCGTTGACGATGAGGCGCTTCGCGGTCACGTCGCCGCCTGATTCACGATGAGCGGAATTTTTCCGCCGGGACGGCTGATGGGCTCGGCGGCGAGCTCGGCCGTAACTCGCAAGCCGGGGCCGACCAATTCCTGAAGCCGCGAGCGAATATCCGCGGCTTCCTCGGCCGCATGGCCGTTGCTCGCAACCGCCCGCACGACAACGCGCTCCGGCCGATCATGCACAAACTGGCAGAATCGCAGGGAAGAGGACTGCTTGAGGAGCTGGTTCAGCGCGCGCGGAGAAAATAGCCGGCCGTCCGGACAGCGAAGGATGTCGCTCTCGCGAGTGACGTAGAGAAGATCTCCGGAACGGATCTCCAGGTCTTCGTTGACGTCACGGCCGCGCAGAATCCGCTTCAGGTTGAGCGACTTCACTTCGTACCAGTTGTCGTTGACCCGGCGGAAAAGCAGAACCTGAGAATGTTTGGCGGCTTCGTTGAACCCGCCCGCAATGGCGATTGCCTGCGAGGCGGTTGTGAAGCCGCGCAAGTCGTACTTGCCGCCCCGGTTCACCTGGCCGCTTACGATGAAGGAGGGCTTGTTGAATTCCTTCAACTCCATGGAAATGATGGGGTCGTGCAATGTCTTCGAGTAGGCAGTCTTGATCAACTCGACGGATTCCTGTGTCGTCTGCCCCTCGAGATGCACATCCCTCGCGCCGATCAGGCTGACGAAACCATCCGGCTGCACGGTCACGGTCTGATTGAATTCGGGAGTCAACGGAAAAGTCAGCGCGACGACATCGCTCGCGCAAAGCCGGTAACGTGGATCCCGGCGCTGCGGGGAAGGCCGATCGATGGCGTTGGCGTTTTCTGTAAGTTGCGCCTGAGACGCATTGCGCCGACTCGAATTCGGCCTCGTTTCGTTTTCCTGAGCGGCGGTGCGCAAAGCGCATGCTGCGAATAAAATGATCGCCGCGAGGAACGGAAAACTCTTCTTCGCCGCGGCTCTTCGCTTGATGGTGATCACGCCGGCTCCACCTCGTAGC
>JBAWGF010000292.1:0-32852 GCA_049592615.1 Candidatus Acidiferrales bacterium | reverse complement strand
CACTAGAACTTATCTCATAAATGGTTGGACTGCCCGTCCCCCAGGCCTCAGGGGTTGAAACCCCTGAATTTCCGGGGCTTTTCGGCACGGCTATAGCCGTGCCCTGACGGAAACCATTTATGAGATGGCTTCTGTAATGAACCCCTCAAATTTGGACATGTGGGGCCTCGGAAAGTTGTATAGCTCGCCAGGCTAGGAACGCCTCACGAGGCGTTCGATTTCTCAGACTTTGGTGAGGGCGGTCGTGATTGTATTCTGTAATCCATTTCCCGATCGACGTCCGCGCCTCCTCCATGCTGCGGTACTCGTGAACCCAGACTTCCTCTTCCTTCAGGCTGCGATGAAAACGTTCGATGTAACTGTTGCCTTCCGGATGATGATACGCCGTTCGGCGGTGCGTGATGCCCAGCCGCGAAAGCGTTTCCATGTAGCGCGTCGAAGTGAACTGCGTTCCGTTGTCGGTCGTCAACGTCAGCTCCACATCGCGGCTTCCTCCCGGCAACCGCGCCAGCACCGATTGCTCGACCGCGTCGATGGCTTCTTCGCTCCGGCAGCGCAGCGAAAGATTCCATCCGGTGATTTCCCGCGTGCAGCAGTCGATCACACTCACCAGATACGCCCAGCCCGCCGAGGGTCCCGCCCACACTTTGGTCATGTCCGACTGCCAGATTTGATTCGGCGCGGCGGCCTCCACCCGGCCCCACTCTTTTCTGCGTCGTGCCCGCAACCGCCGCGGGAGCACCAACAATCCGCGCTCGCGCATCACCCGCAGGACCCGCTTGTGATTCACCGCCAGCCCTTGCTGGCGTTGCAGCCGCAGCGTCACGCGCCGATATCCGAACGTTGGCTTCTCGCCGCAAGCGGCGATGATCTGCTCGTCGTAGCTGCGATCCGCTCGCGATCGACGAGCTTTCGGCTGATAGTAAAGGCTCGACCGGCTGATCGTCAGCGTCGCGGCGACCAACGCCGCCTGGTATCCCTGCCCCAGCAGTTCGCGTGCTTGGGAGTGCGTCGCGCCGCAACTCACTCCCCCAACACGTTTTTTAGGATTTCGATCTCCAACTGCTTGCGGCCCAGCGCGCGTTCCAGTTGCTTCACGCGTTTGGACTGCTCTTCGTCCGCGCCGCCCGCAGCGCTTCTCCCCCCAAGCGCTGCCTTCGCTCCTTGTTCCGCTTCATCTTTCCAGCGGTACCACAAGTTGGGAGCTACACCGTGCTTGCGGCACGTCTCGGCGATATTCCCGCTCTTCAACCCTTCTTGCAGAATTTCCCACTTCTCTTCCGCACTACGCTTCACCTGCTCTTTACGACCCATGTTGCCTCCTCTTCGGAGGCCCCTATCCTACTCTTCGCAGGTGTCCAGTTTTAGAGGGGTTCATTACACGTTCGCTCTTCCGCCGCGCGCGGACGTCACCAACACAACCGGCCCAGGCTCCAATAAGCGATAGACTTCCGACAACGGAAGTGATTTCTTCTTCATCTCTCCATTCATTGAAGTAGCTGACCGGGTGCTGGTATGTCAAGTATTGGGGAATTATTCGACATCCAGAAGGCACAGAAGATTCGGCGCCGAGCGAAGGAGGAGCCAATGGAGCAATACATTTTTGTGCGGCTGCATGCGCGGGAGGGCGAAGAGAAGGCTGTGGAGGAGGTGTTGCTTGAGGTGGCTTGCCCTTCCCGGGAAGAAACGGGGTGCTTGAGCTTCCACGTGTTCAGGTCGATGCGGGACCGAAGACTGTTTTACATTCATTCGCGGTGGGTGGATGATGCGGCGTTTCAAAAGCACGCAGAATTGCCGCATACGGTGAGGTTTCTGAAACGGGTGGATGCGTTGCTGGATCAGGCGCGGGATGTTGCGAGGACGGAGATGATCGATTAAATCGGATCATGGTGGCGGGTCGCTCAGCCCTTGGCGTCTGCGCGTTATCTGGAGGGTTGAGGGTGCCGCACTCGTTGCGCCGTGCGCAAAGGGAGCGGGTTTTGCGTTTAGTTTGAAATTTCAAATCTGAAATTTGAGTTTGCTTCTTTTCGGCGGGTAGGGCTCCCTTTGATTTCGAAGCTCTGAGAAGCGTGTTCGTGCTCCAGTCGTTGCCTTCGTCGGGGCGCCTTGTCGGCTCCTTGCCGTTGATTCCGTGGGGTGCAGTCCGCCGAAGGCAGACGGGAGTGTCACTTATCAGTTGCCACTATTCTCCACAGCAGCGACCCCTTGCGCCCCACGCGACGCTATGCTATGCATATGATCAGTATTTCACCCTGCGAGTGAATCGCACCCCAAAGAACTGAAGTAGGAAATTGACAGCAGGAGGCTCGATGTACGTACGCGAGCGTGAGGGCGGTGTCTGCCTGTGTCACGGCGCACTGCTTGGGAGAGCGCATATGACTTCTTTAATCGACAGTCAGGCGATTAGAACCGATCGCAACCCATTGAAACCAAAGGACAGGCACCATGTCTAATCGACACCAGATCCGGGGAATCATTTGCGCGCCTATCGCACAGCGACGCACTTTCAAGTCGCTCGGCCATTCAACGCATCAATCAATTTCTAATCGCAACGAAACTGAATTAGAAATCGCTGCAACTCATTCAAAACAAAGGCGCGACCAAATTCTAATCGCCAAAAATAGTGGTGTTTTCCGATCTCGCTTTTGCCTCCTTTTGCGCGTTCCGGGCGACGGAGGTTTGGCTGCTGCGTGGTGGTTGAAAAGCAGCGCGGGTGGTGGATTTCGGCCAGGCGATACGGCCCGCGCAAATCGAATGCATGCGTGACGTGGCTTTACAGTGCTGATTCCGCAGCGGTTACCAACGGCGGCAACGGAGGAGGGTTTGGCATGCCCATTGCCTTATAGGGGGTGGCGTCCACGAGATTGAGGGACGCGGGAGAGACATAGCTGGTGGTCAGGGACGCGGATTAAGAGGGACAGCGCGGACTTGATGAGGAGGATCAAGATGCGATATCTAAAATATTTTGCGCTGCTCGGACTTCTGATTTTTGTTCCGGGACGCAAGGCTGATGCACAGGTTGTGGTGGGAGTTGGAGTCGGCCCGGCGCCAGTTTGCGCTTACGGCTACTATGGCTATTACCCCTACGCTTGCGCACCCTACGGTTACTATGGCCCTGAATATTTCTCCGGCGGAATTTTCATCGGCGCCGGGCCGTGGTTCCATGGCTGGGGCGGGCGCGGGTTCTACGGCGGCCGCGGATTTTATGGCGGCCGTGGATTTTATGGTGGCCGTGGATTCTACGGCGGTAGGTCGTTCGTCGGCGGGCGCCCATTTGTTGGCGGACGCGGATTCGTTGGCGGACATGCAGTCGTCGGCGGACGTGGATTCGCACGAGGTGGCGCCGGGGTTCACGGCGGAGGTGGATTCCGAGGCGGCGCGGCACACGGTGGCGGTAGCTTACACGGCGGTGGCGGTTCCCATGGAGGTGGGCGTCGGTAAGTGAGGCCACAACTCGGCTCAATTCAAACGGCTGGCAGCCTCGGTTGCCAGCCGTTTTCGTTTTTCGGGGAAATTTGCAAATTTCAGGGGAGTTATGTTAGTCTTACGCCGATTTTTGTCAACTTATTGGTGAGTAAAGGGTTAGCGCGGATACCCTGGACCTTACGGTGCAGGGTGGAGCCTCCATCGATTGACCGTAAAAGGCCAGATCCTAAAATCTGCCTCCGTCATAGCCCTTGTCACCGTTATCAGCCGGATTTGCGGATACTTACGCGATCAACGAGTTGCCCTACTGCTCGGCACCTCTCCCGCTGCCGATTCGTTTATCCTCGCGTTCAGACTGCCGAGTTTGATCCGACGAGTGGCGGGCGACGGGTCCCTCGGCGCGTCGTTCATTCCTGTTTTCGCCGGCTACCTGCGGGACAAGCCGCGAGCGGATGCATGGGCGTTCGCGCAAAAAGTATTCTGGGACATCGCGGTGGGGCTCGCCGCGATCGCCGTGCTCGGCGTGGTTTTTTCGCGCCAGGTGATTTACATCTTCACGATTTTCGGCGGAGACCCGGCGCGCTGGGATCTCGCGATATTTCTGAACCGTTTGATTTTTCCGTGCGTGTTTTTTCTTGGCCTCGCGGCGGTGGCTGCGGCGATCCTCAACAGTTTTCGTGTGTTCGGATTGCCCGCGTCCACGTCGATATTTTTCAATCTCGTTTTTATCGTGTTTTCGTTTGGGGTCGTGTACCGGCCGATCCTGCGATGGGCGCCGGAGGGATATCGCACGCCGGCGGTCGCGCTGGCTGCGGGAATTGTCCTGGGCGGCGCCGTGCAACTCGCGATGCAGATTCCGGCGCTCTACCGGCGCGGGATGCGTTTCGCGCCGATGGTTTCGGTTTCCGATCCGGGAGTGCGCAAGGTGGGGCGGTTGATCGCGCCGGCATTCTTCGGAATGGGCGTGTATCAAATCAATTTGCTGGTGGACACAATTTTTGCGACGTCGGGGCGGATGCCGCAGGGAAGCATTACGTCGCTGTACGTGGCGGACCGCGTGGTGCAACTGGTGCTGGGGAGCTACGCGATCGCAATGTCCACGGCGCTCCTGCCGACGATGTCGCATCAATTCGCGGCGGGGAATTACGGCGAGATGAAACGCACGTTCGGATTTTCGCTGCGCATCGTCTCGTTCATCGCGATTCCGGCGGCGGTGGGCCTCGTCCTGCTGCGGCGGCCGATCATTCAGGTGCTGTTTCAGCACGGGCAATTCGTCGCGGAATCCACTTCGCTGACGGCGCGCGCGCTGCTGTATTACTCGCTGGGGCTCCCCGCGTTTGCGGCGATCAAACTGATCACGCCGATGTATTATTCGGCGCAGGATACGATGACGCCGGCGCGGGTGGGGGCGTGGTCGTTCGCGACGAATATCGCGCTGAACGCGATTTTCCTGTTTTTCTTCTTCCGCTATCTTTCCAACGGAAGTCCGGCGCTCGCGAGTTCGCTCGCGGCGTATTTCAATTTCACGATGCTGTTCGTCATTTTCCGGCGGCGATTCGGGCTGCTCGGAGGGCGGAAGATCGCCGGGTCGCTCGCGAAGATGAGTGTTTGCGCCGCGGCGATGGCGGCGGTTTCCGTGGCGGCGCTCAACTTTTCCGGCTTTGCGGGGATGCCGAGTTTCATGTCGCAGCTCGGGTCGCTCGTTGCGGTCATTACTGTTTCCGCAGCGGTGTATTTCGGCGTCGCATGGATTTTGCGGTGCGAAGAGCTTTCGGAATTGTTTCTTCTTCTCAAGCGCGGCGAGGCGGGCGCGGATCCGGCGGCGGGAATCGGCGCTTGACCGTTTGAATCTGGAGGGCAGGGAAGTGGAATCGGAAATTCGGACATTTCTGAATTATCTCCGGGTGGAGAAAGCCCTCTCGGAGAATACGATGCAGGCCTATCGGCGCGACATCATGAAATTCGCCGCGTTCGTTGAGAAGCGCGGGCTGAAAGCCGAAAAAGTGGAGCGCGGCGACGTCGTCGATTTTCTCGGCACGCTTTACCGCAAAGGTCTCGACAGCCGCTCGGTGGCCCGGCACCTGGTTACGATCCGGCACTTCTTCCGTTTCTCGCTCACGGAGGGATTCATCAAGGAAGATCCGGCGGCAAACGTCGAATCCCCAAAGTTTCGCCAGAGCCTGCCGGATTTTCTGAGCGTCGAAGAAGTGGACCGCCTGCTCGCGCAGCCCGATGCGAGTGACGTGATCGGCCTCCGCGACAAAGCGATGATCGAGATTCTTTATTCGAGCGGGCTTCGCGTGTCCGAGCTTTGCGGGTTGCGCGTCGCGGATTTGCAAATGGAAGTGGGATGTCTGCGCTGCATCGGCAAAGGCGACAAGGAGCGGCTCGTGCCGGTGGGCCGAAAGGCGCTCGGAGTTGTCGAGGAATATCTGAAAAAGTCGCGCCCGGAGCTTTTGCGCGGGGGCGCTTCACCGTACCTGTTTCTCAATCGCCGCGGCGGCAAGTCGAACCGCATCACTTTCTGGAAGACGCTCGGGATGTACGGCCGCAAGGCGGGTTTGCGCAAGGCGTTGACGCCGCATATGCTGCGTCACAGTTTCGCGACGCATCTGCTCGATCGCGGCGCGGACCTTCGTTCCGTGCAAATGATGCTCGGCCATTCGGACATTTCCACGACGCAGATTTATACCCACGTCGTGGAAGAACGATTAAAGCAGGTGTACAAGGCGCACCACCCGCGCGCCTGAACCGGTTGGCGCGGGACATTCGAGGAGGCATCGAACCTCATGCCCGACTACATGTACTTATTGGAAAGCCGGCTCTCCCCGGAGCAGCGCGCCGTGCTCGAGCGCGTGCAGGAGCTTTCGCGTTCGCAGGACGTGAACATTTATCTCACGGGCGGGGCCGTCCGCGACCTCATCTCGGGGATGCCCATCCGCGATCTGGATTTCACGATCGAAGGGAATCCCGTCCGCATGGTGACCGAGCTCGTGAAGGGCGGCGCGCGAATCGTGTGGGAAACGGAGCGGCTGCGGCATCACGAAATGATTTTCGCCGGCGACGTGGACGGCTCGATCTCCGCGGCGCGCGACGACGTGTACGATCGCCCCGGGGCGAAGCCCGAATACCGATTCTCAAGCGTGATGGAGGATCTCCGCCGGCGCGATTTTTCGATCAACGCGATTGCGATCTCGCTCAACACGCAATCGCGCGGCCTGCTGCTCGATCCGACGAACGGACTCGCGGACCTTGAGAAACAGGAAGTGCGCGCGCTCTCGATTCACGCGTTCACGAATCAGCCGGTTCGCCTCCTGCGCATCCTTCGCTATTGCGCCCGGATGGGTTTCAAGATGGAGCCGCGCACGCTCGAATGGTTTCAGCTTGCGATGGAGCGGGGACTGAACGAATCGATCGGCGGCGCCGACGTGGGCCACGAAGTACGGTCGCTCGCGCGCGAAGACAATCCGGTGGCGACGCTCAAACAGTGGGAAAGCCACGAACTGCTCGCCGCAATTCATCCGCAGTTGCAGCGCCGCAAACCCGATTACGAAAGCCTGAACAAACTCGCGCGCGTCCGCTCCAATCTTTTCGGCGCCGGGCTTCGTCCGCGGCTGCAACTGCCGGTGACGTATTACACGCTGTCGCGGCTGAAATCGCGCGAAGCCGCGGCCGCCATGCGCCACATGGAATTCCGTTCCCCCGAAATGGATGCATTCGCGCATCTGGTCCCCGAAGCCGAGAAGATCGTGAAAATTCTCAAGGGCCGCAAAACCAACGCCCCGCGCGATGCATATTTTTATATCGCCGGACTGCCGCCGGAAACGATCGCTTTCATCGAAGTCGAGCTGCCGAACCCGCGCGCGCTTCACAAAATTCGCAACTACGTGCAGAAGTGGCGCCCGCTCCGCCAGGCGTTGCCGGTCGCAGAACTCGATGCTCTCGGCATTCCCCGCGGCGCGAAGTTCGACAAGATTCTCGAACAGCTTTTCGAATCGCAGCTTCGAGGCAAGGGCCGAAATCCCGAAGACCGCACGAAGCTGCTTCGCAGGCTCGCCGGAATCAAGGAAGAGCCGAAGAAGAAGCCGGAAAAAGAAAAGAAGAAGCGCAAGGGCAAGGAGCCGGAGGAACCAGCCGTGGTTCAGGCAAAGGCCCCAGAAAGGGGCAAAGCAGCGGCCGCTTCCGCGACCGCGCCTGCGGCGGGACATGCACCGCCGGCTGCGTCCAAGACCGCGGCAGGAGCGGGCGCTTCGATCACCGCAAGAGCGCAGGAGAAGCACGCCAAGACCCAGGATCACTCTGCGAAGGCTCCCGCCCGCGCGGCCGCCGGAAAAAAGCACGCACATGCCGCGCGTCCCAAGCCGAAATCGCACGGCGCGAAAAAGAAGCGCCGCTGAGGAGGTTTCGCGTTTGCGAATTCGCGAACAGTCCCGACGCTCAATGGAGCTTCGAGCTCCTTCACAGCTCTTCGCGAATATCCGCTTTCGCAGGCCTGCGTTCAAATGATCGGCAAAACCATCTCGCATTACCGCATCGTTGAAAAACTCGGCGGCGGCGGGATGGGTGTTGTCTACAAGGCTGAGGACATCAAACTCAATCGCTTCGTCGCCCTCAAATTCCTTCCGGAAGATATGGCCAAGGATCCCCAGGCGCTCAGCCGCTTCGAGCGCGAGGCCAAAGCCGCATCGGCCCTGAACCATCCAAACATTTGCACCATCCACGAGATTGACGAGGAGAACGGTCAGGCCTTCATCGTCATGGAGTGTCTGGATGGTGTGACGCTGAAGCGCCGTATCGGCGGCAAGCCCTTGCCGCTTGAGCGGGTGCTGGACTTGGGAATCGAGATTGCGGACGCACTGGATGCGGCGCACGCGAAAGGAATCGTCCATCGCGATATCAAACCCGCGAACATTTTTGTCACCGAGCGCGGGCACGCCAAGGTTCTCGATTTCGGTCTGGCAAAGCTCGCGCCCGCAGCTGGTGCGGCAAATCTTTCCGCGATGCCCACGGCGAGCGAACTCGAACAGATCACGCGGCTCGGGACGGCGATTGGCACGATTACGTACATGTCGCCGGAGCAAGTGCGGGGCGAAGAGCTGGATACACGCACGGATTTGTTTTCGTTTGGCGCAGTGCTCTACGAGATGGTGACAGGCGTCCAGCCCTTCCGTGGCGAGACAACCGGAGTGATTGCGGAAGCGATTCTAAATCGCGCGCCGGTTGCGCCGGTGCGGCTGAATCCCGACCTGCCCGCGAAGCTCGAAGAGATTATTAACAAGGCACTCGAGAAAGACCGTGACGTCCGCTGCCAGTCCGCGGCGGAAATGCGCGCTGACCTGAAGCGCATGCGACGGGATACTTCAGGGCGCATCTCGTCACCGGGCACCAAAGCGGTTCAGGATCTTGCTCCAGAGACCTCGAATAGCTCCTCCTCCGCTGTCGCCGCCCAGCCCTCAGCGAGGAGTGCGCGCAAGGTTTATGTCCTTGTGGCTGCATTCGTTCTATTCCTGGTAGCAGCATTCGCTGCGTATTACTTCCGGGCTGGTTGGAACGCTCCAAGCGGCGCTGCAAAGATTACGCAAATCAGCCATTGGAACAAACCAATGGACAGCGCGAGGCTTTCTCCCGATGGGCACACCGTGGCATTCACCTCGCCGGTAGGAGGCGTCGCACAGGTGTTCGTCATGCTCACCTCCGGTGGCGAGCCTCTTCAGCTTACGAAGGACGAGGGTGACAAGCTCGCAGATAGCTTTTCCCGGGACGGCAGCGAAATCTATTACGAGAGATCGCCCGGTCGCGACGAAGGATGGGCCGTGCCGACGCTCGGGGGAAATCCAAGACGTGCGGCGTCTGGCATTTCCGTCTCTCCCTCTCCGGATGACAGATCACTTTTCTACCTTAAGACCGACAACCGAGCTATCTTCCGCGCAGATAAGTCGAGCCTGAATGAGGAGCAGGTGTACAGGCTCGATGCCACGGCCGCTCCGCCGACCCGGATTCTGCCATTCCCCACCGGCAACCACTTGTTCGTTATGGCTTCAAGGACAGCTTCCATTCTCAATGATGAATTTCGCGCCTACGACGTGGATTCGTTGAGAAAGACGGCAGTTGATCTCGGTGAGATATCCGGGAATCCTATTGACGTCGTTTGGGCGGAGCCTGGAAAGTCAATACTTCTCAGCCGCACTGTGAACGGGCTGAGCAACATTTGGGACTACCGTTTGAAAGACAGGATCTTTTCGCAGGTTACCTCCGGAACGGGACCGGATTTCTCGCCCATGCCTGACCCCGGAGGGAAAGGGATTTATTTCGTGAATGGCAAAGCCTCCGGGTTCTTAACCGTTTACAACGTGCGTTCGAAGGCATTCACTGACATCGCGTCGGAAGGTGCAACCCAGCCCGCCATCGCCCGGGACGGGAAGCGAGTGATGTATGTAACCGTTCCCGAGAATGGGCGATCCGAACTTTGGGTATCAAACATTGACGGCACCAACAAAATGAAACTCCGCACTTCGATATCCATCTCAACGGGAACTTGGGCGCCCGACAATACTCACCTTTCTTTTATGGAGGAGGAACCGAGCACCCCCGACAAAGCTTACACCGTAGGTTTCGACGGCACCGGCCTTCGGCAGCTTCCTTTGACCGGAGGTTCCCTCATAAATCTGCTATGGAGCGCTGACCAGAAGTCCATCTATCTGAACAGCTTCGAAAAGGGAACTTCAGCGCCCATCATCTGGAGAGGGAACGCGGATGGTTCGAACCTCGAGAGACTCGTTGACGATTGTGGCCTTGCTTTCGATGTCGCGCCCGGCGGGCAATACCTCCTGACTGCGTATCCGTTTGGAGAAAAGTTCGGGATTTCCGAAGTTTCCATCTCCGACAAGAAGTGCATCTCGTTGTTGCCCGGCGTGGTGACTTTCGGCGTGACTTTTGCTCGCGATGGTAAGTCTTTCTTGTACGCTGTCTTTTCCAAGGCTGAGGTCACGATCTATCGTCAGGCCTGGCGCGACGGTAAACTCATCGGCCCGACTCAAATCGCGGTCAAGCTGCCCTTCACCTTTCCCATCTTCAGCGCCGGCAGCGCATACGACATCTCGCGGGATCTTTCCACGATCGTTTATGCGCGTCCCAGCGGCCAGGCCGATCTCTATCTTCTAAGCCAGAAATAAATCCTGGTCGCGAAACAAGATTCTGCCGACTTTCTCGTCACTGCCTGCATGGGCCACGCAGCCAGCTGCGATTGACTTGCCTCTGTGCGCAGCCTAACATCCGTCGCTAATGACCGATCCCGCGCCAATACTCGGCCGCACAATTTCGCATTACCGCATCGTTGAAAAACTCGGCAGCGGCGGGATGGGTGTTGTCTATAAAGCCGAGGACACGAATCTCCACCGATTCGTTGCGCTCAAATTCCTGCCGGATAACGTCGCGCGAGACGCACAGGCCCTTTCCCGTTTCGAGCGCGAGGCGCATGCCGCTTCGGCCATCAACCATCCGAACATCTGCACGATTTACGAGATCGGCGAGCACGACGGCCGGCGATTCATTGCGATGGAATTACTTGACGGCCAAACGCTCAGGGACCGCGTTTCCGGCAAGCCGCTTCCGCTTGAGCAAGTGCTGGAGTTGGGAGTGGAGATTGCGGACGCGCTCGAAGCGGCCCACGCCAAAGGAATCGTCCATCGCGACATTAAGGCCGCCAACATTTTTGTCGCCGGGCGCGGACACGCCAAGGTTCTCGATTTTGGTCTGGCGAAGCTGGTGCCCGCGGGCGGGGCCGCGAATGTGTCGGCGATGCCCACGGCGAGCGAACTGGAACAGATCACGCGGCTCGGGACGGTGATGGGCACGATCGCGTACATGTCACCGGAGCAGGTGCGGGGCGAGGAACTGGATTCGCGCACAGATTTGTTTTCATTCGGTGTGGTGCTCTACGAGATGGTTACGGGCGTTCTGCCGTTTCGTGGCGAGACGACGGGCGTGATTGCGGAAGCGATTTTGAATCGCGCGCCGGTTGCGCCGGTGCGGCTGAATCCCGACATTCCGCCAAAATTAGAAGAAGTGATCAACAAGGCGCTGGAGAAAGACCGGAAGCTGCGCTATCAGAACGCCGCTGACATTCGCGCGGATTTGCAAAGACTGAGGAGAGATTCAGATTCAGGTCGTGCAACCGCCGCAACCGAACAAGTCGTCTCGAGGCCCGTCACGAAACCTACTGGGTTTCGATGGATGGCGGTCACGGGCGCAGCACTTGTGGTTGTCGCACTGGCCGTGGGCGGTTGGTTGTTTCTCTCCCGCAAGGCGCACGCGCTGACGAACAAGGACACCATTGTCCTCGCTGATTTCACGAACACGACCGGAGACACGGTGTTCGATGGCACGCTGCGGCAGGGGCTTTCCGTACAACTGGAACAATCACCCTTTCTGAGCATTATCTCTGACCAGCAGATCCAGCAGACCCTGCGGATGATGGATCAAAAGCCCGATGCGAAGCTCACGCCGGAGATCGCGCGGGAACTCTGCCAGCGAACGTCGAGCGCGGCGGTCCTCGACGGCTCGATCGCGCTAATTGGGACGCAGTCCCTTTTGACGGTCAGGGCGGTGAACTGCGCGAGCGGTGACACGCTCGCGAGCACGGAAGCTCAGGCGAACGACAAAAATCATGTGCTCGATGCTCTGGGAAAGTCAGCTTCGGACATTCGGAACAAACTGGGAGAATCGCTAAGCAGCGTACAGAAATTTGATACTCCTCTGGAACAGGCCACGACGCCGTCGCTTGATGCCCTGAAAGCCCTCAGCTCCGGCGGTAAAGTCCTGAGCACAACGGGGCCGTCTGCCGCTATTCCATTTTTCATGCATGCCATCGAACTCGACCCCAATTTTGCCGTTGCCTACGCATGGTTGGGCCGCATGTATGGGGACATTGGAGAATCTGGCATGGCTGCCGACTACACCCGAAAGGCATACGAACTCCGCGACCGAACGAGCGAGCCGGAGAAGTATTTCATCTCAGCTCACTTCCATATTGCGGTCACAGGGAACTTGGAGAAGGCTGAACAATCCTGCGAGCTCTGGATGCGGGCCTATCCGCGATCGGAGATACCTCATGATTTCTTGGGAGGGATAATTTACCCGGTCCTTGGACAATATGAGAAAGGGGTTGAAGAGGCCACGGAGGCAATCCGTTTGAATCCGGACTTTCCCATCTCCTACGACATCCTCATGTCTAACTCCATGGCTCTTAATAACCTTGATAAAGCGAAGGCCGCGTATGGGCAAGCTCTCGAACGTAAACTGAATCACCCTTTCTTCCGTTTTACCCTGTATGAGATTGCTTTTTTGCAAAACGATGCACCGGGGATGGCGCAGCAGGTAGCAAGGTCCGCGGGCCAGCCGGGAGCGGAGGACGAACTCCTGGGCTTGGAAGCCGATACAGCCGCCTATTCCGGGCGGCTTAGGAACGCCCGGGAGCTTTCACGGCGGGCGATGGATTCCGCCGAACGAGCAGGGGAAAAGGAAACGGCCGCAACACACTCAGCCGTTTCTGGCCTCCGTGAGGCCTTGTTCGGCAACGCAGGGGAAGGACGACAGCGTGCCGCTATGGCCATGGAGCGTTCGGCAGGCCGTGGTGTGCAGTACGGCGCTGCGCTCGCTTTGGCATATACCCGGGACGACGCGCGAGTGCAAGCGCTGGCGAACGATTTGGGCAAGAGGTTCCCGGAAGCCACAATCGTCCAGTTCAACTTTCTGCCGACCCTCCGCGCGAAGCTTGCGGTCAACCGGGGAAATCCTTCTGAGGCCATTGAGAGTCTCAGAACTGCCGCGCCATATGAGTTAGGAGCGTCCCGTAGTAAACCTTGGACCGCCATGTTTCCTGTTTTTGTGCGTGGAGAGGCTTATCTGGCAGCGCATCAGGGCAGAGAAGCCGCCGCCGAATTCCAGAAAATCCTCGACCATCGTGGAATCGTAACTAACGAACCCATCGGCGCGCTCGCGCATCTTCAAATCGGCAGAGCCTATGCCATGCAAGGCGACACTGCGAAAGCGCGCGCTGCATATCAAGATTTCCTCACGCTGTGGAAAGACGCCGACCCAGACATTCCAATCCTCATCGCTGCGAAAGCCGAATACGCCAAGCTGAAGTGATTTCGCCGCGCAGATTGAGATGCTGGTGTGCCGAAATCGCTTGGCGTTGAATCATCCGGGTACCTCCATGCTTCATAACATCGGGGAGGTCGGGAGGCGAGCTATTCGTGGCGCAAGGCCACCATGGGATCGAGACGCATGGCGCGACGCGCGGGAATGTAACTGGCGAGCAGCGCGACGAAGGCAAGGACGGCGACGACCGCTATGAAAGTCATCGGGTCGCTTGAGCTAACGCCGAAGAGCAAGCTGGACATGAATCGCGCGAGGGCCAGCGAAGCGACTACCCCGATGGCGAGACCTATCAACGTGATCCGCATTCCCTGACTTAGGACAAGTCGCAAAACGTCTCCCGGCATAGCGCCGAGGGCCATGCGGAGGCCGATCTCGTGGGTACGTTGCCTGGTTCTGTAGGCGATGACGCCATAGATTCCGACGACAGCGAGAACAAACGCCAGCACGCCGAAGGCGCCGACAAACGTTCCCGCCATACTCTGGACGAAGGAGGCTGTCTTTGTGCGGGCTTCGAGGGTTGCGATGTCGAAGACGGGCAAGTCCGCGTCCAACTGGTGAATGGAACCGGTGACGGCGGAGGCTGAGGCGAGCGGATTGCCCGCGGTGCGAACATGAAGGATCGCGGTGGGCGAGTAAACCTGGTACAGAGGCAAATAGACGAATGACTCCGGCTTTTCATTGAGGTCGTAATACTGGATTGTGCGGGCGATTCCGATCACCGTCGCCCAGCCGCCCTCGATCTTCATGCGCTTGCCGAGCGCATCCTGATTGTGCCAGTAGCGATCGGCCAGCGCCCGGTTGATGATTACAACTTTCTGGGATTTCGCCGAATCGGTCGGCGAAAAATCGCGGCCGCGGAGAAGCGGAATCTCAGTAACGGAAAAATACCCGGGACTCACGATATTTATGCCCGCTTCCACCGCCTCATGGGGTCCGGCGATGTAGCCTTCCGGAAGAAAGCTGTCCGAATTACCGCTGAACCCGAGAGGCGTCCAACTCGCGATGCTGGCGGCACGGACACCTGGAAGCGATTGGACTTTTTCGAGGATTTGCTGGTCGAAAGCAATGCCGGCGGCCTCGGAGTAGCCGCCGGGAAACAGATCGTAGGATTCGAGAAGGACGTTGTGCGGATTAAATCCCGGATCAAACCTCTGCTCGGCACGGAAACTGCGGATAAACAATCCCGCGGAAACAAGCAGGAACAAAGAAAGTGAAATCTGCGCGACAGCGAGCGCGCTCGAAACCCAAGCCTTGCTCCGGCCGCCTGTAAGACCGCCTGATTCATCCTTGAGAATACTGACTGGGTTCAAAGCCGAGGCGCGAAGGGCGGGCAAGATGCCGAACAGACCGCAGGTCAAGATCGAGATGAGGATTGTGGCCAGCAGAACTGTGCGATCCACTCGGACGGAAATCCAGACGGGTAGATCGGTGACGGGAGCCAAGTCCATGAATGACCGCGCAGTCCAAAACGTGACTGCCACGGCAAGTGCGCCGCCGATGAGCGCCAGGATGAGATTTTCAACCAGAAGCTGGCGGATCAACCGCGCGCGGCTGGCGCCGAGGGAGAGGCGAACGGCAATTTCCTTTTGGCGCGAAACGCTGCGCGTGAGGAGCAGATTCGCGATATTGGCGCAGGCGAGCAGGAGTACAACGCCGGACAGCGCCATTAAAATCGGCAAGAGTACGGAGAAAAAAGCGTTGCCGCCGTTTGGGGCGCGCCAGAGAGGGTACAACGTCATTTGCGTCCTGCCCTTGTGAGAATCGGGAAACTGCCGAGCAATTTGCTGCGCGAGACCGTTCATTTCTGCCTGGGCTTGGAGGCGACCTACGCCGGGTCGCAGACGGCCAAGAGTTTGCATCCACCCGGAGCCGCGATCATCCAGGTGGTTTTCACTCGCCGGTGTCAGTTCAGGCTCCATCGCGACGGGGGCCCAGAGTTCGATGCGAAGTCCCGTGTAGCTTCCTTGAAAAACGGGAGGCGCGACGCCGACAATCGTGAAGGGGTGAGTGTCGATGTGAACCGATGTGCCAACGATTGAAGGATCGCCGCCGAAGTGGTCCTGCCAGAGGCGGTAGCTGATAACTGCGACCGGAGCGCCATTGGCAGCAGAATCTTCGGACGGCAGGAAGCCGCGACCGAGAACGGGCCGCACGCCTAGAACGTCAAAATAATTCGACGTGACGAGCGTACCCCAGATGCGCTGAGGTTTGCCCCGGCCGGTGAGGCTCATCGGCCACATCGCAAACGCCGTCATGTCGGAGAAGCTGTGATTGCCATTGCGCAAATCCTTGAAGTCGGGATACGAGAGAGAGCGGGCTTGCCCGGGGCCGCCGTTCACGACAGCAACTACTTCGGTCGCGTGCGACATTCCCGGGATGGGATTGAGCAAGGTTGCGTTGATCCAACTGAAGATCGTGCTGTTGGCGCCGATCCCGAGAGCGAGCGTAAGAATGGCGATGACAGTAAAGCCGGGCGCCTTGGACAGTACGCGGAAGCCGTAACGAACGTCCTGCCAAACAGTGGTCATGGCAACATACCCCGAATTAGGATACGCAAGGAAACACCAAATGTTCCCCGAGGAAACGTCGCTTTCCCCAAGGAACCACTTCATCGCTGTTACATTCTTCCAGCTCGGGAGCTTATCCGAATGTGACCTCACTCACGTGAGGCCGTGATGCCGGTTACAGGCAATTCCCGAAAGTCGCTCCGGGACGCTCGGGAAGATGTAGGCGAATGCGCCGCCACTCGGGCGAAATCCACCGACCTGGACCAATACTCCGGAGTGAATATGCCAGGGGAGTTCGGGAGGTGAGCTATTCGTAGCGCAGCGCGACTATGGGATCGACTCGAGTGGCGCGCCGCGCAGGGACGTAACACGCCACAAGCGCGACAGCGGCAACTACGAGCGTCACAGCTGCAAGAGTGAACGGGTCATACGGGCTGACTCCAAAAAGCAGACTGCCGATCAAACGTCCCGCAAAAATTGCCGCTGCCACACCTGCGGCCAGACCGACCGTAACCGGCGCCATGCCCTGACGAAGCACCATGCGGAGCAAACCCTTTAGGTCGGCACCGAGCGCCATACGAATGCCCAATTCCTTCCGACGCTGCTCGACGGAATATCCGACTACGCCGAAGATGCCCAACGACGCGAGCAGAAGCGAGGAAAGAGCGAACGACAAAGCCAGAAACATGGGAAAGCGGCGCGCGTCAACCGACTCTGAGACGATTTGCGTCATGGGGTCTATGGATGTGACCGGCACGTCCGCGTCAATACTGTGGATCAGCTCGCGAAGCGGACCGGAGGAGCCGGCGGGGTCGTTCGCCGTGCGAAGAACGATCGAGGCGGAAGATGGGACAGAGATTTCATTGAACCACGCGGGTACATAGACCATCATGAAGGGAGGCTCATCAAGCCGCACGGTGCGGATATCCCCGACCGCACCGACTACTTCGGCGGGCACATCCGGACCCCATTGCGTGATGCAAATTTGCCCAATGGGATTCTTGCCGGGCCAGAATCGTTCCGCGACACTTTGCGAAACCACGACGATCTTTCGGCCGCGATCGGCGGGCCCGAAAATTCTGCCGTGCAATAATGGAATGCCCATCGCCGAAAAATAATCCGGGCTAACAGGGCGATAGTTGGCCATGGGCCTTTCAGCCTGAGTTTGCCGCTCGCCGGGAATGGTAATGCCGGTCACGCTCCCTTCGCCTCCGAGCGGGGGGATGCTGACCCAGCCGGCGGCGCGAATTCCCGGAAGTGATTGAACGCCCGCCAGCACTTTCTCGTAGAAACGCAAGCGAGCCGCAGGTTCAGAATACGATTGCGGGGGCAGGACAACGCCGGCAACAAGGACATTTTGTACGGCGAAACCAGCATCGACGCGGAGAAGCTGCTCGAGGCTGGCCATCAACAGACCGGCAAGAACTAAAAGCAGTGTGGTAAGTCCCACTTCGAAGCCAACCAGACTTTCGCGAAGACGCCGGGTTCGGTGGCCTTCCGTTTTTGACGCACCGCAGGACTTGAGGGCGTCAAGTGGTTGGGAGCGAGCAACGCGCCATGCGGGGAAGAGGCCGAACAAAGAGCCCGTTGCGATGGAGAGGACCAAACCGAACACAAGAACGCGCGCGTCCATCTGGACCTCGTCGAGGCGCGGAATGCTTGCAGGCGCCAAATGCACGAACCACTTCACACTGAAACTGGCCATCCAAACACCGAGCGCGCCGCCCGTAAAACTCAGCAGGAAAGTCTCGGTGAGCATCTGGCGCATAATGCGCGAGTGCGTCGCGCCCAGTGCCGTGCGAATTGCGACTTCGCGCAAGCGGCCGGGAACGCGCGCGAGCAGAAGACTGGCCAGATTGGTGCACACAATCAATAGGACTGCGCCAACAGCAAAGAGAAGAAAGATCAACCCGCGGCGCGCCGGTCCGACGACTTCCGATTCCAGAGGCCGGAGCGCGGCCTGGAGGTCGACTCCCGCATTCGCCTGCTTGGCAATCTGCGACTGGACCACGTTCAGCTCAGCAAGCGCTTGTTCCGGAGTCACGCCGGGCATGAGGCGCGCTACGGCAGCAAAATCGAATTCCCCAATCAGGCTCTCCTCATATGCCTTCGGACCATTCAGCGGTTCGAAAAAGGCCAGGCGAGCGTTATTGCCGGTCCCTCCCATGACGGCGGGGAATCGAAACGACGCGGGCAGGATGCCAATTACTTCGTGAGGGGCACCATCGAGAGTGATGCTTCTGCCGATTGCAGACGGATCGCTCTTGAAGCGGTTGCGCCAGAATGCGTCAGTTAGAATGACAACCTGGCCATGGCCGGGCTCGTCCTCCTCGGGTCGAAATGTCCTGCCGAGCGCAGTTTGCGCGCCGAGCAGAGCAAAGACGTTCGCGGAGGCGCGAACGCCGCGGATGATTTCAGGCTCACCCGCGCCGGTCAGATCAGCTTGGGTTGATTCAGAAATGGCCACGTCCGCGAACGAATGGACTTGATACCGCCAAATGCGGAAGTCCGGCAGGTTTGCGTCGAGCGTCGGATAAAACTTCGCGAGCTGTGGCACAATCTCGCGCACCAGGTACAGTTGCTGCGGGTCAGGATATGCGAGAGGGCGAAGCAGCGCGCTGTTCACAACCGAGAAGATGGCAGTGTTCGCTCCGATGCCGAGGGCGAGCGTGAGGACAGCGACGGCGGTGAAGCCCGGAGACCTGCGCAACATGCGGAGTGCGAACCGAAGATCCTGAAACAAGGACTCGAGGAAATGCGCGCCGAGTGCTTCGCGGCATTCCTCCTTGAATTTTTGAAAGCCGCCGAATTCGATGCGGGCGCGGCGCTCGGCTTCAGCGCGATGGAGGCCGGAACGCTCGAGATCGTCGGCGCGGTCTTGGATGTGCGAGCGAAGCTCCTCGTCCAGCTCGCTGTCAATCCGAGAGCGACGAAAGACACTGGCAGCGAGGGAACGCAGGGAAGCCAGGATTCTCATACTTCCTCCGGCTGCGCGCCGAGGGCGGAGGCAATGGCAGCAACAAGGCGATTCCAACCGTCGGCTTCCTCGCGCAGGCGCTTGCGGCCCGCGGAGGTCAACTCATAAAACTTGGCGCGACGATTGTTGGCGGAGGTGCCCCAGCTTGCCTTGAGGAGCCCCTGGCGGACGAGGCGAAACAAAGCCGGATAGAGCGCGCCCTGTTCGATGAGCAAAGCTCCGCGGGAAATTTGCTCGATGCGCAGAAGAATGCCGTAGCCATGGAGAGGGCCGAGTGAAGCAGCCTTCAGAATGAGGAGATCGAGAGTGCCAGGAAGGATCTGGGCTTGATCCGTCACGTGCCCTCCTAAGCCGATTAGGAGATTACACTCAGCTCTCCTAAGTTGTCAAGGAAAGCAGCAGAATCTTTCCGGGGCGCATGCGCGGCACCCATCGGCGGACGTTTCTGAAGTATTCGTCTGCGCGGATACCGCCGAGCTGTCGAACGCGTCTCGCCGCCCGCAAACGAATTTGCCTGCACGTTGACATGATTGGCGGTGGAACCTAAGATTGCGCCAGTTTCTGCTTATGATCGGCAAAACCATCTCGCATTACCGCATCGTTGAAAAACTGGGCGGTGGCGGTATGGGTGTTGTTTATAAGGCCGAGGACACGAATCTCCACCGATTTGTCGCACTTAAATTCCTGCCGGATAATGTCGCGCGAGATGCACAGGCATTGAGCCGTTTCGAGCGCGAGGCGCATGCCGCTTCGGCCATCAACCACCCCAACATCTGCACGATTCACGACATCGGCGAGCATAACGGCCAGCGATTCATCGCCATGGAGTTTCTCGACGGCCAGACGCTCAAGGACCGCATTTCCGGCAAGCCGATGCCGCTTGAACAGGTTCTGGAGCTGGGAAGTGAGATTGCGGACGCCTTGGATGCGGCGCACGCGAAAGGCATCGTCCATCGCGACATCAAGCCTGCGAATATTTTTGTCACCGAGCGCGGGCACGCGAAGATTTTGGATTTTGGCTTGGCGAAGCTGGCGCCTTCAGCCGGCGCCGCAAATCTTTCGGCGATGCCCACGGCGAGCGAACTGGAACAGATCACGCGGCTCGGGACGGTGATCGGCACGATCGCGTACATGTCGCCCGAGCAGGTGCGGGGCGAAGAGTTGGATGCACGCACGGACTTGTTTTCGTTTGGCGTGGTGCTTTACGAGATGGTGACCGGTGTTCTGCCCTTTCGGGGCGAGACATCCGGCGTGATTGCTGATGCGATTCTGAATCGCACACCGGTTGCGCCAGTCCGATTGAACCCCGACCTTCCTCCCAAGCTCGAAGAAACCATCAACAAGGCGCTGGAGAAAGACCGGAAGCTGCGCTACCAGAGCGCCGCTGAAATTCGCACGGATTTGCAGCGACTAAAGCGAGATTCAGATTCGGGTCGTGCAACCGTCGCAGCAGCCGGGCTGAAGCCTACCCGTAAGTCCATTCGATGGGCGGCGGTCACTGGCGCAACATTGCTGGTCATCGGACTGGCCTTGGGCGGCTGGTTTTTCTTCTCCCGTAAAGCGCACGCGCTGACTGAGAAGGACACGATTGTCCTTTCCGACTTCACGAACACGACGGGCGATGAGGTGTTTGACGACACGCTCAAGCAGGCCCTGGCCGTGGACCTGGGCCAGTCGCCTTTCCTGAACATCCTTTCCGAGGACAAGGTTCGCCAGACGCTGCGGGAGATGACACGTTCGCCCAGTGAGAGATTGACGCGAGACCTGGCGCGGGAAGTGTGCCAACGTGCGGGAAGTCAAGCCTACATGGCAGGCTCGATTGCGGCGCTGGGAACGCAGTACGTAATTGGTCTGGAGGCCTTGAACTGCGCGAGCGGGGATGTGCTGGCACGCGAGCAGGTGACGGCTGCGGGAAGGGAGCAAGTCCTGTCCGCGCTGGGTCAGGCTGCGGCGAAGCTTCGTAACGAGGTGGGCGAATCGCTCAGTTCGGTGCAAAAGTTCGACATCCCGCTGGAGCAAGCCACCACGAATTCGCTGGAGGCCCTCAAGGCCTATACCCTGGCTGTAAAAACCACGCGCGAAAAGGGAGACGTCGAAGCCATTCCATTCGAAAAGCGCGCCATTGAACTCGACCCCGACTTTGCACTGGCGTACGACGGACTGGGACTCCATTACTACAATCTGAATCAGGCGAGCCTGGCCGCCGATTACCTGAAGAAGGCGTTCGACCTGCGCGACCGCGTCACCGAGCGCGAGAAGTTCCGCATCACCACGCACTACTACGGACTAGCCACGGGCGAACTGGAAAAAGCGACTCAGGCAGGCGAACTGTGGATACAAGTTTATCCGCGGGATGCTGTGGCTTACGTCGGTATGGGCAGTGCCTACATGATTCTAGGGCAATATGAGAAGGCCGCCACCGAAACCCGTGAAGCACTACGCCTGGAGCCGACGCACGTGGTCGCATATGCGAATCTGGGCGAGATTTACCTGGCCCTGAGCCGTTTCGACGAAGCAACGACCACAACCGAAGAGGCGCTGGGGCGCAAGCTTGAGAGTATTCCGTTGCACCTGAACCTGTATGCCTTGGCCTTCTTCCAGGGCAACGTGGCAGCGATGAAGCAGCAGGCGGAATGGGCCATTGGAAAGCCGGGTGCGGAAGACCAGATGCTTTCAGTTGAATCCGATACCGAAGCCTGGTCCGGGAGAGTCGGAAAAGCCCGTGCGCTCTCCCGGCAAGCTGTGGAGAGCGCTCGCCGCAGCGATGAGAAAGAACCCGCCGCCTTATGGCAAGCGAACGCGGCGATACGTGAAGCGCTGTTCGGCAACGCGGAGGCGGCCCACCAGAATGCTGCCGCAGCAGTAGCGCTCGCGCCGGGGAGCCGCGATGCGGAGGCGCAAGCGGCGCTGGCCTATGCTTTGGCGGCCGATGCGGCTCACGCCCAGTCACTTGCGGATGACCTCGCCAAGCGCTTCCCCCAGGATACTGTCGTGCATTCGGTCTGGGTTCCTACTATCCGAGCACAAATAGAAACGAACCACAAGAATTCTGCCCGGAGCATCGAGCTTCTTCAGGCGGCAGCACCCTATGCGCTTGGCATGCTAAGTGTGAGTGCTCTGAACTCCTGTTTGTATCCCGTGTACGTCAGCGCCGAGGCTTACCTGAGTGAGCAACAGGGGCAGCTCGCAGCCGCCGAATTCCGGAAAATCCTCGACCATCGTGGGCTCTTGTGGAATTGTGCGACCGTGGCGCTCGCCCATCTCGGTCTTGCTCGCGCCTATGCATTGCAAGGCGACACCGCCAAGGCGAAGGCGGCCTACCAGGATTTCCTTACGCTCTGGAGGGACGCTGACCCCGACATTCCCATCCTGAAGCAGGCCAAAGCTGAATACGCAAAGCTGAAGTAAGCCGGGATTACCGGGCTTGCGCTGCGTGCGCCTGCCACTCTCCACTCGCAAAATCATTCAGCCGCTCATTGACGTTTCCGAATTGTTCGCGATGGATTAGAATACAAACTTCATGGGCTCACGGAACTTCGTTCACCTCCATCTGCACACGGATTACTCTCTTCTCGACGGCGCTTGTGAAATCGGAGAACTGACGGCCGAGGCCGCGCGCCGCGGAATGCCCGCTGTCGCCGTCACGGACCACGGCAATCTTTTCGCGGCGGCCAATTTTTATCACACGGCCACGACGCACGGCGTGAAGCCGATCATCGGCTGCGAAATGTACGTCGCGCCGGACAACCACAAGAATCGCGGCACGGGCGCCGAGCGCTCGAACCATCTCGTCCTTCTCGCGGAGAACGAAGAGGGCTACCACAATCTCATTCAGCTTGTTTCGACCGGATTTCTCGACGGCTTCTACTACAAGCCGCGCGTGGACCACGAACTTCTCGCGAAGCACAGCAAAGGACTGATCGCGCTTTCCGCATGTTTGCGCGGGGAAGTGGCGGACGCGCTGCTTGCCGAGCGTCCCGATCAGGCGCGCACGAACGCATATCGCCTGCGCGATATTTTCGGCAAAGGAAATTTTTTCCTCGAGGTGCAGGATCAGGGGATTCCGGTCGAAACGCGGATCAATCGCGAGCTGGTGGCGCTCTCGAAAGAGACCGGCATCCCGCTTGTCGCGACGAATGATACCCACTACCTCACGCGCGCCGACGCGCACGCGCAGGAAGTTCTGCTCTGCATTCAAACCGGCAAAACGATGGGCGACGCGCAGCGGATGCGATTTCCCACCGATCAGTTTTATTTCAAGACGGCCACCGAAATGGCGGAAGTCTTTCGCGAGCTGCCGGACGCGCTCGATCGCACGGTTGCGATAGCGGAACGCTGCAACGTGAAAATCCTGCCCGTGGGAAACCCGTTCCCGGAATTCAAGGTTCCCGAAGGTCACACGGCGGATAGTTATTTCGAAAAGGTTGCGCGCGAAGGATTCGCATCCCGCGCAGCGCAACTCGAACGTCTCGCGAAAGAGAATCGCCTTCGCCATCCGCTGGCCGAATACGAGCGGCGCCTCGCGGACGAAATCGCGATGATTCAGAAGATGCGCTACGCCGGATACTTCCTGATCGTCTGGGATTTCATTCACTACGCGCGCGCGCAGGGCGTGCCGGTGGGCCCGGGCCGCGGCTCGGCAGCAGGCTCGCTCGTCAGCTATTCGCTTCGCATTACTGATGTGGACCCGCTGCAATACGATTTGCTCTTCGAGCGCTTCCTCAATCCGGAACGCATCTCGATGCCCGATATTGATATCGATTTCTGCATGAGGCGCCGAGGCGAGGTGATTGACTACGTGCGCCAAAAGTACGGCGAAAAGAGCGTCGCGCAGATCATCACGTTCGGCACGATGGCTGCAAAGGCCGTGCTGAAAGATGCAGGCCGCGCGCTCGACATGCCGTACGGCGATGTGGACCGCCTGGCGAAGCTCGTCCCGAACACGCTCAACATTTCGCTCGAAGACGCGCTCAAGCAGTCTCCGCAACTCGAGTCCATGCGCGAAAAAGACGAACGCGTGAAGGAGCTGATCGAGGTCGCGCTGCGGCTCGAGGGACTCGCGCGTCACGCTTCCACGCACGCTGCCGGAGTGGTGATCTCTCCGCGCCCGCTCACCGAAATCGTTCCTCTGTACAAGTCGAACAAGGATGAAATCACGACGCAGTACGACATGAACGCGCTCGGGCGCATCGGCCTGCTGAAGATGGATTTTCTCGGGCTGACCACGCTCACCGTTCTCGACGATACCGTGAAATTGATCCGGCAAAACCGGCACGTCGAGCTCGATCTTTCGGCGCTGCCGCTGGACGATGCGGCCACGTATTCCGTTTTCGCGCGCGGCGACACCAACGGCATTTTCCAGTTTGAATCGCACGGCATGCGCGACATCCTGAAGCGCTACCAGCCCACGCGTTTCGAAGATTTGACGGCGCTCAACGCGCTTTACCGCCCCGGCCCCATTCAGGGCGGCATGATCGACGATTTCATCGCGCGCAAACAGGGGAAGAAAAAAGTCACGTACGATCTGCCGGAACTCGAGCAAATTCTTTCGGAGACGTGGGGAGTGATCGTTTTTCAGGAACAGGTAATGAAGATTGCGAACCGGCTCGCGGGATTTACGCTCGGCGAGTCCGACATCCTCCGCAGCGCGATGGGGAAAAAGAAAATCGAGGTGATGGCCGCGCAGCGCGAAAAATTCCTGGCGGGATGCGCGGCCCGGAAAGTCCCCGCGAAAAAAGCGGAAAAGATTTTCGATCTCATGGAGGAGTTTGCGCTTTACGGCTTTCCGAAAGCGCACTCGTGCGCCTACGCCCTGCTCGCGTATCAGACGGCGTGGTTGAAGACGCACTATCCCGTCGAGTTCATGGCCGCGATGCTGACGTCGGAAACGGGCAACACCGAGAAAGTGGTGAAGTACATCAACGAAGCGCGCAGCATGGGGATCACGGTGCTTCCGCCCGACGTCAATACGAGCGACGTGGACTTCACGCCCGTGGGCGACGAAATTCGGTTCGGCCTTCGCGCCATCAAGAACGTCGGCGAAAACACCGTGAAGGGAATCCTCCAGGCGCGCGAAGCGCTGGGGCGCTTCACGAACGTCTTTGAATTTTGCGAATCAGTGGACACGCGGCTGATGAACAAGCGCGTTCTCGAAAGCCTGGTCCGCTCGGGCGCTATGGACGGCCTCGGCGCTCACCGCGCGCAGATGATTGCCGTGGTGGATCGAGCGATGGAACGCGCCCAGAAGATCCAACGCGCCCGCGAAAGCGGCCAGCACGGCCTGTTCGGAAGCGGCGGCCCGGCTGCCACTCCGCCTCCTCCCGAAGTGTTGCCGGATGTGGACGAGTGGCCCGAGCACGAACTTCTTGCCGCCGAGTATTCCACGCTCGGTTTCTACATTTCCGGGCATCCGCTCGATAAGTATGCCGGGCGGCTGAAGGATCTATCCGCCGTCGAGCTTTCGACGATCGAGGGCCGACGCAACGGCGAAGACATCGTCGTTGCAGGAATCATCGTGCAATCGCGGCCGATGCGCTCGCGCCGCGGCGCGCGCTGGGCCATTCTGATGCTTCAGGACCGCACCGGCGTCGTCGAAGCGCTCGTTTTCCCCGAGGCGTTTCAGGCACTCGAGGCGCTTCTCAAGCCGGCCACGCCTCTACTCGTCAAAGGCCGCGTGGCGGTCGAAGACGTTGGCACGCGGCTGATCGTTTCGGACGCGCGGCTACTCGATCAGGTGAACGGCCGGCCTCCGAGCGTGCTCCGCGTTCGAGTGGATTTGACGGCGATGGATTCGGGCGCGCTCGATCGCTTGCAGGAATTGTTCACGAGCCGTCCCGGGCGCTGCCGCGTGGCGTTCGAGCTGGTGAAAGAAGACGGCACGGAAGCGACGCTCGAATCGGGCAGCGCCGTGCAGGCCGATACAGAGCTTGTTCAGCGCGTGCGCGAGATTTGCGGCACCGATTCCGTCGCGGTGGTCCCATGACGAAGGGCGAGCGGCTTCGAGAGCGGCTGCGCCGGCGGCGCGAGATGGCGGCGCAGAGAAGGGAACTGAGACGCGCCGCGCGGGTGAAGACTGGTGAGTCACAGGCGCAAACGGGCCCGATTAGCCGCGGAGTGCATTCTGATACACTCGAACATGTGGCACAGCCCATGCATATGGACGCCAGGGACAAAGATAAGCAGCGCCAGCGCGTGATTGACGCACTCGAGCATGACGTCGAGGAACTGACACGCCTCTCCACGCCCACGAGCGAATCGGCCTCGGAAATTGAGCGTATCCGCCAGGAAGTGTCCGAGCTGAAGCGCGAGTTTTACACGCACCTCGGCGCGTGGCAGCGCGTGCAACTCGCGCGGCATCCGCAGCGGCCGTACACCGAAGATTACATTCGACTGCTCTTCGAGAATTTCAGCGAGATTCACGGTGACCGCAGTTTTGGCGATGACACGGCGCTGCTGACCGGCATGGCATGGTTTCACGGCAAGCCCGTCATGATCGTCGGGAACCAGAAGGGCCGCGACACGAAGCAGAGGCTGGCTCGCAATTTCGGTCAGGCAAAGCCCGAAGGCTATCGAAAGTCTCTTCGCGCCATGCAACTCGCGGCGAAATTCCGGCGGCCGATATTTGTTTTTGTGGATACTCCCGGCGCGTATCCCGGCGTCGGAGCCGAAGAGCGCGGCCAGGCCGAAGCGATTGCCTACAACCTGCGCGAAATGTCGCGCCTGCCCGTTCCGATCGTCATCACGATCACGGGCGAAGGCGGCTCAGGCGGCGCGCTCGCCATCGCCATCGGCGACCGCGTTTTCATGCTCGAGAATTCCATTTATTCCGTAATTTCACCCGAAGGCTGCGCTTCCATCATGTGGCGCGATCCGGCGAAGGCAGAAATCGCTGCCGAAGCCTTGAAAATCACCGCTACCGATATTCTCGAGCTGAAACTAATTGACGAAATTGTGCCCGAGCCGGAAGGCGGCGCTCACTACGATCCCGAAGCCGCTGCGAGGCTGCTCGATCCATACCTCACTCGCGCGCTCGACGAACTCTCCCGGCTTACGCCGCAGCAGCTCCTCGATCAGCGGTACGACAAGTTCCGCAACATGGGGCAGTTCTTTCAGTAGCAACCCTCCTCTCAGCTCGAGATGCCGCGCCGCCCTGCGCGGCGCACATGGCTGCATTCCCCGGCTTCGCTATCCATCCGCCATTGGAGCATTGAGCACTTCTACGCTTCGTTCCCGTTGCTCAGGCGCGCGCGCTGCTTTAGCTTGAAACGAAGGGGATACTTCAATGTCAGAGAGCGGGGCGTCGCTGATGTCGGACATCTTTCGGCCGTACGAGAAGCTGGTCGAAATTACGATCCTTGGGAAAACGTTTCTCGTGCCCGAAAGGAATTCGCTTCTGCGCGCCTTCCAGTTCATCAGCCCGGAAACGATCCCTTACGGCCGCTTCTGCTGGAACCAGGAATGCCAATATTGCAAAGTGAACTGCCAGCTCTCGGATGACGACCAGGTTCGCCCGATCCTCAGTTGCAAGTTCATCGTGTCCGAGGGCATGAACATATCGGAGCTGGCGCCCGAGCTGATCGGCTGCCTGCGGGCCAAGCTCGGCCAGGACAAGATTCCCCAGCCGTAGATTCCTCCTCTTGCCCTCCGTCGCGCTCCGTGACATATTTCCGCGTTCCCGGGAGACGAACTGATGCCTGTTTGCGATGGTTGCGGCGCTCAAACCGACGACGCCCATATTCGCCGGCGCATTGAGCGCCTCGAACTGGCCACGCGTTTCCGGCCGATTCACATTCAGGTGCTCCTCCTCGAGGCGGCGCCGCCGGCCAGCACCGAAGATTATTTTTATCGCTCCGCCCCCGACCGCGCGACGCGCTCGCTCGCATCGCGCATGTATTTCGACGATCTCGTCAAATGCGCGGACGTAGCGCCTGCCGCCGACCTGAATGAAGAATCCGCGCTCGCGGAATTTCAGCGCCACGGATTTTTCCTTGCCTACGTCGTGGAATGCCCGATCGAGGAGCACGACGAACCGGACGGCGTTCTAAACCGCCTCAGCGCGACACTGCTAAAGCGCATCCAGACGTCCTACAAACCGAAATTCATTGCGCCAATCGGGCAGCCTATGCAGGAATTGATTCCATTCCTCGAGCTATCCGGCCTGGCGAATAAGCTCGTGCTCAGCAATGGCGGCCCGTTCGTGGACCCCTTCCTCGGCGATCCCCAAAATCAGGTGGAATTCGACACGGGCATCGGCACGCATCTCACGCGCGCGCTCGCCCGAATTTCCTGAATCTGCCCGGGCCCGCGCCCCACGTGCACCTGTCCCTTCGTACCTGTCCTTTCGTCGCGCCCGCCTGTGCGGAATAGATTTTCAGCGGCACTGAGTCAGTGTGATAAAATCCGCGTGATTTGGGGTATTGTGGTTGGGAGCAAATACATGAAGGCTCGTTCGAAATTTGTCATCGGTTCGGGCATCATCATCGTCACGCTGGCTCTGCTGGCTTACGTCGGTTTCACGCAAAGCAAGACTTACTACCACACGATTACCGAGCTATCGACGCTTCATGGCTCGGCGATCCATCAGCGGATGCGCGTTTCCGGCAACGTCCGCGCCGGCTCGATCGCGCATGTTTCCGGCCGCGTGGATTTCGTTCTCGAGGAAGAGGGCAAGGCCCTCAACGTGAGCTACACCGGGAGCGATCCATTGCCCGACACGTTTAAGGACGGCGCGCAAGCGCTCGTCGAGGGACGCATCCAGCCCGACGGCCACTTCGTCGCCGAGCAGGTGCAGGCCAAGTGCGCCTCGAAATATGAAGCTTCACCCGGTACGAAGCCCGGGACTACCCAGCCCGGCCAGTCTTCCACTCGCTCCGGTGCGCCCGCTTCGGGCAACCCGAGCTGAAACGGCCAAGGGGAATCAGTGGACATATTTGGTTCGTTTGCACTCACGCTCGCGCTCCTCGCTGCGGTTTACGCCTTCGCTGCCGGGATCGCGGGAATCCTGACGCGCCGGACGCTGCTGACGAAGAGCGCGCGCAACGCGGGAATGGCGGTCTTCGTCCTCGTCACGCTTGCTGTCGCCAGCCTCGAATATTTTTTCTTCACCGACAATTTTTCGCTGGCCTACGTCGCAGCCCACAGCAATCGAGCCCTTCCGGCTTTTTACAAATTCGCCGCGCTCTGGGCCGGGCAGGAAGGCTCGCTGCTGTGGTGGACCTGGCTGCTTTCGACGTACGCGTTTTTCGCGCTCTTCCTCAATCGCAATAAGCACCCGGAATTGATGCCCTACGCCGGAGTAGTCCTCGCGGGCGTGCAGATTTTCTTCCTCACGCTGAATAATTTCGTCGCGAGCCCCTTCAGCGTGCTCGGGAGCGCGGACGCCGCTGGAACGCTGCGCATGGCGGCGCTCTCCGACGGCCACGGATTGAATCCGCTGCTGCAATACCCGGAAATGGTGATTCATCCGCCGATGCTCTATCTCGGTTACACGGGTTTCACCGTGCCGTTTGCTTTTGCACTTGCCGCTCTGCTCGGCCGCTATCCCGGTGAAAAGTGGATCCACATCACTCGGCGCTGGACGATGGTCGCCTGGTGTTTTCAGAGCGTCGGAATTCTTCTCGGCGCGCACTGGGCCTACGCGGTCCTGGGGTGGGGGGGCTACTGGGCGTGGGACCCTGTTGAAAACGCTTCACTGCTGCCGTGGATCACCGGGACGGCATTCCTTCATTCCGTGATGATGCAGGAAAAGCGCGGCATGATGAAGGTATGGAATTTTTGGCTGGTCTTCACGACATTCATGCTTTGCATTCTAGGCACGCTGCTCACGCGCTCTGGCGTCGTGAGTTCCGTGCATGCGTTCGCGCGATCTTCGATCGGCAATTGGTTCGCCGGATTTCTCTCTCTGATATTGATTGTGTGTGCCGCCGCTTATTGGAAGAACCGCGATTACCTGCGGAGCGACAACCAGCTCGATTCGCTCGTCTCCCGAGAATCGAGTTTTCTGTTCAACAATCTCGTTTTACTCGCGGCTTGCTTCGCCGTTCTCTGGGGCACGCTTTTTCCGGTCCTTTCCGAATGGGTTGTCGGAAACAAGATCAGCGTCGGGCCGCCGTTTTTCAACAAGGTGAATATTCCGATCGCGCTCTTCCTGCTATTCCTGACCGGGGTCGGCCCGCTGCTCGCGTGGCGAAAAACTTCCTTTGACGCGCTGAAGCGCAATTTTGCATGGCCGCTCGCGGGCGGAGTCGTTTGCGGCATCGCAGCATTCGCCTTTGGTTTTCGCGACATTTATTCGCTGGTTTGCCTGATCCTTTGCGTCTTCGTCACATTGACGATCGTCTCGGAGTTCTATCGCGGCGCGCGCGTGATTGCCTCGCGCGATGGCACGAATCTGCTGACTGCCGTCGGCGAACTGACCATGCGCAACACCCGCCGCTACGGCGGATACGTCGTTCACTTCGGAATGGTGCTGATTTTCATCGGCATCGCCGGAGTGCCGTTCAATCGGGACGTGCAGAAAGAAATGACCGTCGGAGACACGCTCGCGATCGGCCCCTACACGATTCTCTGCCAGAATTTCGATCAGGTCGCGAACGAAAATTACCAGTCCGAACGCGCCACGCTGGAAGTCTTCCGCGACGGCCATTCCGAAATGATGCTCTATCCCGAGCGCCGCTTTTTCCTCGCGAGTGAAGTCACGGAGACGATGGTCGCTCTGCAATCTTCTCCCTTGCGCGATCTGTATCTTGTCTATGCAGGGCGCAGCCCGGATAACGGGAGGCCTGTGATTCACGCCTATCTGAATCCGCTGGTGAAATGGATCTGGTTTGGCGGAATCGTCGTGGTTCTCGGGACGGGCCTCGCGTTGTTCCCGAATCGCAGGACTGCACTCGTATTGCGCCCCGCAACCGAACAATCCTGGAGCGAATCGCTTGCTCCCGGTTCTTCCGCGGTCGGCGCGGTGATTCGGAAGTCTGAAGCCGATGACTAGGTCATGCAAGAAGTCCGCGCGCGTCGCCGCGTTGCTCGTCGCATTGGCGATGTGCAATGCAACGTACTCCCACGCGCAGGACACCGCTCGCGCGAAAGCACTCGCGCAAAAGATGATGTGCGTCTGCGGCTGCAATCAAATCCTCGGCGCTTGCAACCACGTCGGCTGCACCTATTCGCACGACATGATCAAGGAAGTCGAAGCCCGCGTTGCGCGCAACGAACCGGATGACCTCACACTGCAAGCCTTCGTTCAGGAATATGGCCCCTCGGTTCTGATCGAGCCTCCCGCGAAGGGATTTAATCTCACGGCCTGGATCATGCCCGTCGTCGTTCCAATGATCTCGCTCGTGATTCTCTGGGAAGTCGTCCGCCGGTGGCGCCAGCGCGCCGCCGTTGCGACTGCGTCCGGCCCTCGCGTTTCGCCCGAACTCCTCGCCCGCGCGCGGCAGGAAGCCGGCAAAGATGAGTAGCGCCGACATCACGACCGCCCTTGCTTGCGCCCTGCTCGCATTGGCGGTCATGATTTTCATCTTCAGCGTGCGCACCGACGCTTCCGATTCCGCGCCGCATCGCACGAAGCTTGACCAGCTCCTCGAGCGTCGCGACGCTATCTATGAAAATCTGCGCGACCTGCGTTTTGAATATCGCGCCGGAAAATTCTCGGAAGCGGACTTCGAGGAAACCAAGCAGTCGCTCGAAGTGGAAGCGGCGCGCGTCCTCGCCGAAATGGACAGCCTCACCGGCGGCACGCCCACCCCCGCGACTCGCCAGGCGGCCACGGAAAAGGTGCGCCATTCATGAAACGCGAAATTTCAATTTCGACGTCGATGCGATCTTTGGCGCGAGCCATTGCGAGGCTGATCTTTGCCTCGTTGGTTACTTGCTTCCTTGCCTCGGTTGTTTCAGCGGGCACTGTCACCGGCACCGTCCGCAACGGGACCACCGGCAAGCCCGCCGCGGGCGTGGACGTGATCCTGCTTCAACTTCAGGGCGGGATGCAGCCCGTTGCGAACACGAAGACCGACTCGCAGGGCCGCTTTCAATTCGAGCACCCGACTCTGGGCACGGCTCCCATGCTGGTTCGCGCGGTCTATCGCGGCGTGAACTATCACGAGCCCATCCCGCCGGGGAAATCCAGCGCCAACGTGGACGTCTTTGAGCCGACGGACAACCCCGGCGCGTTTGCCGTCATGGCGCACGCCGTCATCATCCAGCCAAACGGCTCGGAGCTGTTGATAGGCGAGGAATTCAACATCGAGAACAAGTCGCAACCGCCGATGGCATTTTATCGCGCGGACGGCTCATTCAATTTTTCGGTTCCCGAAGGCGCGGATTTCGGCCAGGCATCCGCGTGGGGCTCCTCCGGCATGCCCGTGGTTCAGGGCACGATCGACAAAGGCAAGAATCATGAAGCCATCGCCTACGCATTCCGTCCCGGTGAAAGTGGCGTGCGGCTGTCCTACAAACTTCCGTATCCGGGCAATCACATTACGCTTCGCAACGTCTCGCCGTATGCAACGCAGCGATTGGTTGTCGTCGCTCCGCCGTCGGTCCAAATCTCCGGTGACGGCCTCGTTCCCGCGGGGCAGGATCAGGGATACAGCGTTTACACCCACGATGCGCTCGCCGCGAACACGGCCATCGCGATTTCCGTCTCTGGCACTGCGCCGATGCCGTCGAATCAAAGCGGAGCAGCCGGTGGCGGTACGGGCGGTGCGGCTGACACCGGCACGCGAAATCCCTCCGTGAATTCGCGGCTCGATGCTTCCGGCGCCGAAGCGCCCGTTGCA
>JBAWGF010000291.1:0-2713 GCA_049592615.1 Candidatus Acidiferrales bacterium | reverse complement strand
TGTCATCGATGTCGTAAGGTAGGTGGATGTTCCGCTCACGAGGCGCTGAATCGAAGTTGGATTCCCACGCCCGGTGAATGATGACCCGAAATTCGTGTCGTCGTGATTCTTTATTCCGGTAACGGATGTGAGTCCACCAGAGCCATAGCTGTCGTAAGTGATGACAGTCTTGGCGACGACGTTCGAACCTGCCCCGTCCGTCACGATTGTCGTCGCTGGCCGGTTGATGAGGTTAATGGCCGCAGATCCTGAACCATAATAGTACGAGATTGATGTCTTTCTGTCGGGATTAGACGGCAGACTGCCCGTGTAGTATTTCCACTCCGAAATTCCGGTCAAGAGTGGCCCAGTGTAGGAATATTGCACGGTGTTGCTGATGGCCGCGCCTGCGGCGCTTGTCATCGTTGTGGTTTCACTCGTCAGTTGGTCTGAGGTCCAGACCTGCGAAACGGCCTTTACCTGATTGGCGAGCAACGCGCTGCCGTTGTAATAAATCGCTCCGGTGTTCCAGGCGGCAGATGAATCACTGGACAGTCCAAACGTGTAAACCGCCGTGTCGCCGCTCGGCTTCGTCAGATTGAGCTGAGAGCAATAGGAATAGCCCGTCGGACAGCTTGTGAGCGTTTGCGGAGAGTAGCTCCATGTCCCCCCGCTGGAACCACGAGAGCTAACCCAGCGATTCACGTTTCCCAGAGTGTCGGCGAAGTTTGTGTAGGAGTACGAAACCTGGCCGGAGTTTGGGAATGCGATGCTAGTCAGCTCGCCGTAGCTGTTTGACTCGTACCCGAATTGGTAAGAGGTTCCGTCTGGAAGCTGAATCTTTTGGATGACAGTGATGTTGCCCGAATAGTCCGTCACTCCGGACTCGCCGAATGAAGTGTGGTCGGCCCCCCAATTCTTAACACGCTTTGAGAGTTAGTTTCCGGCAGAATCTGACCTGAAGAAGGGAGATTTGCCGTGAGGAGAAAGCGATTTTCTGTAGAGCAAATTGTAGGCGTGCTGAAGCAGGCTGAGGTGGGCGTAGCGGTGGTGGAAGTGTGTAGGCAAGCAGGAATCACTGAACAGACCTTCTACCGGTGGAAGAAGCAGTACGTGGGGTTGGAAACCGATCACGTCCGGCAACTCAAGCAGCTTCAGGAAGAGAATGCCAGGCTGAAGAGGTTGGTGGCCGAGCTGAGTTTGGACAAGACGATGTTGCAGGATGTGCTCGCAAAAAAATTGTAAAGCCCTCGCGCCGCCGCCCACTGGTGAACTACCTGGGCGGCGTGTACCAGGTGAGCCAGAGACGTGCCTGCGAAGTGGCACGGATTCCGGTTTCCACCTTTCGGTACCAGAGCACCCAGGAGCCGAGGACCGCACTTCGGTTGCGGATTCGGGAGATCGCCCAAGCCCGAATCCGCTACGGCTACCGGAAGATTCGCGTGCTGCTGAAGCGTGAGGGCTGGAACGTAGGCAAAAAGCTGGTGTATCGGCTGTATTGTGAAGAGGGTTTGGCGCTGCGCTACAAGCCGCGAAGGCGGAGATGCGCGGCGGCGAACCGCCGAGAACGAGTGAAAGTCACAGCGCCGAATCAGGCGTGGAGCCTGGACTTCGTCGCGGATCAGCTAGCAGACGGACGAAGGTTTCGTGCATTGACCATCGTCGATGTATTCACAAGGGAAAGTCTGGCCATCGAAGCAGGGCAAAGCTTGAAGGGAGCAGATGTAGTGCGTGTGCTGAGTCGAATCTGCTTGAAACGAGCCACTCCGAAAACGCTTTTTTGCGACAACGGATCGGAGTTCACCAGTCAGGCGATGGATCTATGGGCGTATCATGCCGGTGTGCAGATCGATTTTTCGCGGCCGGGGAAGCCGACCGATAACGCGTACGTGGAATCGTTCAACGGGACCCTTCGATCGGAGTGCTTGGACGCCCATTGGTTCGCAACACTGGCGGAAGCGAGACAGGTGATCGAAGCGTGGCGTCAAGAATACAATGAGAGTCGTCCTCACCGGGCGCTGGGCGAGAGGACGCCGAACGAAATCGCCCATGAGTTCGCGGCTAGCCGCGAACTCATGGGCAAACAAACTGCCGAAAACTCACTCTCCGGGTGATACAGGAAAAGGGGACCGATCAAGTGGAAACCGGTAGGGACTCAGTCGTGACAGTGAATGTGGAGGTCCCGGATGAACCGCCGAATTGGGAGTTGGGAACAGCGTAGCAGGTTTGACCTGAGCCGCATGAACTGACTGTCACTGGTGTCCGTCCGAGCGTGTCGGTCGTTCCAATCACATTCCCATTGGAATCCTCGACGGAGCCGTAGATCAACGTTCCGTCCGGGGCATAGATGGTGGCATCGTAATAATTTGTGACAAACATTTCGTATCCCGAATTATCCGTCGCGTAGGCACTTCCGGTCGGGGTGTCGTCATCGGGACAAATCCCGGGATAGGCGTCCTTATATGTTGTGATCGGGAAGCTGCGAACGGTTCCGTCCGGCCCCGTCCATGTGAAATTAAAGTACGTGTATTCCTTCATATAGCGCTGTTGGGGATCGGAGGAACAACGGAAATTTGTGCTGTTCTGACTCGTCGCGCCATTCCCTGATGGGTTCATGACAAGCCGCCACCCCCCCTGGGCCTGGTACACGTCTTTGGGCTGCCACGTGAGGGTTCCACCGACGTACTCAGGGACCCAAATGCGGCTGTCATACTCAAGCGCTGCCGTCAAACTG
>JBAWGF010000290.1:0-12766 GCA_049592615.1 Candidatus Acidiferrales bacterium | reverse complement strand
GCTGACCACCGCGGCAAGCAGCGTCGAGAGCAGCACCGATGCGAGCGCATACCATCCGGCCGATACGAGGCCCGGCGAAATTTCATCGCGGATCAACGCAGAGGAAAGGCCGATGCGAATATCACCGAACGGTCCCGGCCCCAGATTGAAAGGAAGCGAGAACTCATACACCTGCGGCGGGCCGTAGAGCGTGCGAAGCTGCTGAAAAAAGCCGTCGCGCACGAGCGAAGAAACTCTGGGGCGCTCGGCGACTTTCTGTCCGCGCAACGACGAGTCGCTCGAAACCAGCACGATTCCGTTGCGGTCGCTGATCGTGATTTCGTAAATCGTTGCCGAATATCCGACGGCGGATTCGATCAGAGAGTTGAGCGTGCTGCTGTTGTCGAACGAATGGCTGACGTACACGCGCAGGTCCTCGGGACTCGAGGAAGCAGGCGATTCGCCCCGCTCGGCGGCGTCCACGAGCGCATTGCGGCATGCGAGGAAGACCTGCTGAGCGACGAAGCGGGCGCGGTCATCCGCCTGGCGCAGGACCTGACGCGTGAGACGCGCGATGTACAGCGTCGAGACCAGCGCCACGACGGCGAGGACCAACAGCGAGGTCGCAACCGTGAATTTAGTTTTCAGGCTGAGACGCATGGGTCCGCCCCGCCTCGTATTCTTTCAGCTTGTTGTGGAGTGTCTTCAGGCTGATGCCGAGCAATTCCGCGGCGCGCGTTTTGTTCTGGCTCGTGGCGGCCAGAGTTTGCAGAATCAGCTCGCGCTCGACGGCTTCCACGGTTGTGCCGACGGGAAAGCGGACTCCGCCGAGCCCCGCAACCATCGCTCCGGGCGAGCGGCCAAAGTCCGGCGGCAGATGGGAGCGGGCGATCGTTCCGCGGTCCGATGCGATCGCGGCGCGCTCGAGTACGTTGCGCAGCTCGCGGACATTTCCCGGCCAAGGGTACGATTTGAAAAGGTCCATGACATCCGTTCCCACGCCGGTGACTTTCTTTCCATGTTTCTCCGAGACTTCCGCGAGCAGATGCTCGACCAGAAGAGGCAAATCTTCTTTGTGCTCGCGCAGGGGCGGCAGATGAATGTGAAACACGTTGAGGCGGAAGTAGAGGTCCTGGCGAAGGTGGCCGTCGGCCACCGCTTGCTCCGGGTTTTTGTTCGTCGCCGCGAGCACACGCACATCCACCGGCGTCTCGACTTTGCTGCCCAGCCGGCGCACCTTGTGGTCTTCGAGCACGCGAAGCAACTTCGCCTGCGTCGGCGCAGGCATTTCTCCGATTTCGTCGAGCAGCAGCGTCCCGCCGTCGGCAAGTTCGAAGCATCCGATGCGGCGTTCGGCGGCGCCGGTGAACGCGCCCTTTTCGTGGCCGAAGATTTCGCTTTCCATCAGCGATTCGGGAATGGCCGAGCAATTGATCGCAACGAATGGCTGGCTGGCACGCGGCGAAAGCATGTGAATGGAGCGCGCCACCATTTCTTTGCCGGAGCCGGTCTCGCCGGTGATGAGCACCGCCGCCGTGGAAGGCCCGGCCATTTCCACCTGGCGCATCACTTCCTGCATGGTGCGCGAGGAGCCGACCAGCACCCCGAGCCTTCCGGCTTCGCGCAATTGCCGGGTGAGCGCTGCGACAGCCCGCTGATCGCGGACGCGTCCGAGCGCGCGATCGAGCAGCGCGCGAAGCACCGGCGGCTTGAGCGGTTTTTCGATGTACCAGAAGGCGCCAGCGTCAATGGCTTGAACCACGCGTTCGTCGCTTCCGCGCCCCGTGATGATGATGACCGGGATGTGGAGGATTTCGTCCCCCAGATGCCGCAGCAAATCGAGGCCGTTCATTCCAGGAAGCTCGACATCGGCGAGGATGACGCCGGGGTGAAATTCGGGGAATTTTGCAAGCGCGTCTTCGCCGCTTCCCACGCCGAGCACTTCGTAGTTCCACTTGCGCAGAAGGGCTTCGTAGCCCTTGCGAGCGTTCTCCTCATCCTCGACGATGAGGATGCGTTGAAGGGGTTGATTGTCGGAAGCCATTTGGATTCTGAATCTACCAGCAGTGGCCGGGAAAACCAATAGAACGCAGCCCCCCGAGTAGGGGGCGCTCGTTTGGGTCAAGCTTGCGGTTCGCCAAGCGGTCACATTGCCGGCTGCCGCGAACTCAGCGCGCGATCACGATCGGCCGAGAGAAAGCGGCCGCTCGAAAACGATTTCGAGCTTCGTATTTTTCTCGATCGTCAAATCCTGGCCGAGACCGGAAGTAACAAGGAACGCTGTCGCAGCGCCGAGTGCGGCGCCAATCGCTGCGTCCTTGCCGTTACGCGCCGACGCTCCGGCGGCAGCCCCGGCGATGGCGCCCGCGACCGCGGCTTCCGCTTCTCGCTGACGCTTGGAAGTGGACGTTTCGATTTCACCTTCATGATCATAGACCACGCGAATGGAGTGAACGCCGGGAGCGTCAATCAATTGAGCCACAATGGGCATGCGGCCGTTGCGAGTTTCGATGTCGTCAAAGGTAAGCCAAATCCGCGCGCGGCCAGCTTGCTTGGGAGGTTCGATCTTGTCGATGTGGCCGCGAATTTCGACTCCGGCGGGCAGGCGTGCGCCGTCGGGCGTCGTGAGCGGTTCGAGAGTGACGGCCCGGAAGGATTTTCCAGCCTTATCGTCCTTCGTGCTCAAAACATCTTGAAGTGCGATGAGCAGCCGGGTTCCGGAGGGGACTTGATCGGGGCCGGCCTGCGGAGGTGGATCGGTTTGTTGGGTTTCTGCAATCGCCGGCAATCCGGCTGAACACACCAGCATCGCCAGACACAGAAGGATCACCGTGCATTTCATGCGGACCTCTTCCTTCTTTTTTGCTTGGCGCTTTCTGCTGGATGGAAAGCGTGTTCCCAGGAACGATTATAAGATGAAAGGGAACGGAAATGGGATGGCTTCGGGGTTTCGCGGAAGTGTCGTTTTGGAGGCGAAGAATAAGAAAAACTTGTTCGGAGAGCTGCGAGTCTGAATTATAATCCGCACGAATTCATGGAGTTACTTGAAGAGGTTGCTCCATGACTGCCATTACTTGGGCCTGCGGACTTAATTTTGCGTTGTAAAAGGAATCCGGGGTGCAGCAGTTTTGAACGGCTCTCACTCCGAGGAAGCAAGCAAAAGGGAATCCATCGGATTTTCGGAGGAGCGAATGAGACTTTTGTGGCGCGCGGCAGCTTTATTTTTCCTGGCTCTTTTCCTCGTCTCGACGAGCTTTGCAGACGGGGAGAAGACCCCTCGAAAGAACAATGATTCATCGGCATCATCCCCGGACGATGCCGTTGCGAAGCCGGCGAAGGACTCGCCAAAGGAGCAGCCCGCTCCGCCCGTTGCAACACCCGCTCCACAAACGAGCAAGGGAGCAAAGCCTGCTTCCGCGCCCAGCCGCGGCGACGACTCTGAAGCGCCGCCGAAGTGGCTTCCGATGCCCGCGTGGGACGGCAACCCGGGACTCTTTACACTCGAGACCGGCGAAATACTTCCGAAAGGCGGATTCGACTTCACCGCCGGGGCCAACAAATTTTCGCGCATGTCGGGTGATGTGACGGTACTTCAGGTGGGGCCCGCATTCGGGTACGGGGTCAACCGGTGGCTGTCTGTATTCATTCAGATTGACGCCAACGAGCACATCCATGTTGACGAGCCGAGCCTGCTGAGTTTGAATCCGTTGAACTCCTTCAATCCCCAATTCGGCAACACGATCTATCCCTCGATTCTCCCGGCCACGGGTTTTCCTCCGGCTTACGTTGAGGATTATCCGTTTGCTTCGGTAAATGGCGGCGGCGTGGGTGAAATCGATCTGGGCTTCAAGATCGGGCTCTGGTCGGAGCGTCGTGGAAAGCCGCTCAGCCTTTCGATCCGCAATGATTTCTACATCCCGACGCGAACGGGGCTCGTCAACCTTCTCAACAATGAAGTGCAATACGGCAAATTCAATTACGGGATCGGCGTGGAAGCGAGCAAGACAATCATGCATCGCGCCATGACCGTCACGTTCAACTGGGCGTATCGTTTTACGCGCGACTCGAGCTTCGATATTAATCCCGGCGGGACGCCCGAGGTCGTGACACTGAATCTGGCCGACCAGATGCGAGTCGGCGCGGGAATGCTGGTGTTTCCGGACAAGCGCTTCAATATTATTTCCGAGTACAACGCGCTGATTTTTGTGGGCAGCGGAACTCAAAACACGACGTTCGGCGCGCGCGATCCGGTGGAGAGCCTGACCGGACTCCGAATCTATCCGTGGCGGAAAGTGTCGCTCGACGTCGGCTACCGTTACACGCTCAACCTGACCAATCACGAGGACCGGAACGGGTTCATCGCCAAGCTCAATTTCGCGCTCTGGCCGGAAAAGCCGCGGGAACCGGACACGCTTACCTCGTCCTGTACGGTGGACAACTCGTCCATCATGGAGGGTTCGAACGCCATCGTGCAGGCAACAACGACGGCAAGCGATGCCTACGGCCATCCGCTCTCCTACAATTGGACTGCGACAGGAGGCAATATCACTGGGGTTGGGCCGTATGCGCGATGGGATTCGACCGGGGTTGGACCCGGCACATACTCGCTCGTATCGCACGTGAACGACGGCGCGGGGAAAAGCACGAGCTGCTCGGCAACGGTGACGGTGCAGCCAAAGCCGGCGCCGCCTCCGCCGAGAATGTCGTGCTCGGCGGACCGTTCGAGCGTCATGGTGGGTGAACGCGCGCAGATTACAGCGGCGGTGAACGATTCGACGGGGACTCCGCTCAACTACAGCTGGCGAACGAACGGCGGTCAGATTGTGGGCAGCGGCCCAACCGTCCAGCTCGACACTTCGGGGCTTGCTCCCGGGAGTTACACGGTGACAGGCCGTGTGGAGAATGGTGCAGGCGGCGCGGGCGATTGCTCGACGGCCGTTGCCGTGCAGGCGCCACCGCCTCCGCCGCAGGCGAGCAAAATCGGAGAATGCGCTTTTGCTCCGAGCAGCGCGCGCGCGGACAACGTGTGCAAGCGCGTGCTGGATGATTTGGCGATTCGCCTTCAGAGCGAGCCGAGGGGCCGGGCCGTGCTCGTCGGTACCGCGGACCCCAAGGAAGTGCGGGCCGCGAAGCTCGGGGCCCAGCGCGGCGAGAGTGCCAAGAAATATCTCGAATCGAAGACCGGCGTGGACGCTTCCCGCGTGGAAGTGCGAACGGGAATCGCGGTCGCTGGCGCGGGAAGACAGAATCGGCGTCTCGATGTAGTATGGGTTCCCGACGGCGCTACTTACTGAGGGTGGAAGGAAGTCGGAAGAGGTGGGGGGAAATTGAAGTCAGGCGGGAAGGCGTCCGCCTTGCATACCTGAGGGTTTTTCTCGCCCGCATCCTCTCGGCAACAGAGAAACATGATCGTTCGCAAGTACCCCTTCTGGCTGGCGGTCTTTTTCTGCCTGTGTTTCGCCACGCCGCGCCTGGAAGCTCAAACCTGGAAAGCCATGGGTCCGCCGGGAGGCGACGTCCGTTCGCTGGCGGTCGATCCTTCACAGCCGGATGTGGTTTTTCTCGGCACGACCGACGGGCACATCTTCGGCTCGCAGGATGCGGGCGGCCACTGGAGTTTGCTTGGACTTGCCAGCACATCAGGAAATGCCGTGGTCACGTCGATCGTGGTCGATGCGCGCAGCCCCGGCACGCTCTACGCGGGGACATGGACGCGTGAGGCGTATGGCGAAGGCGGCGGAGTTCAACTGAGCCGCGACGCCGGGAAAACGTGGCGCGAAAGCGGTCTCGTCGGCCACGCGGTTCGCGTGCTGGTGCAATCGCCTTCCGATCCAGACACGCTGCTCGCGGGAGCGCTCGACGGAATTTTCCGTTCGCGCGATGCGGGCCTGAGCTGGGAGCAAATCACGCCGGAAGCCCACGCCGAGCTCCGCAACTTCGATTCGCTTGCTGTCGATCCGGAAAACGACGACGTGATTTATGCCGGGACGTTTCACCTTCCGTGGAAGACGGAAGACGGCGGGCGGCACTGGCGTCCCATTCACCGCGGCATGATTGACGATTCCGACGTGCTGAGCCTCGCGCTTGACGCGGCAAATCCGAAAAGAATTTTTGCGAGCGCCTGCTCGGGAATTTATCGCAGCGAGAGCGCCGGGAAACTCTGGCAGAAAATTCAGGGCATTCCTTATGCTTCGCGGCGCACGCAGGTGATTCGCCAGGACCCGTCGAACCCCGGCACGATTTTCGCAGGAACGACCGAGGGACTCTGGAAGTCGGCGGACGCGGGCGCGACGTGGCGGCGCGTTTCACCGGCGGATTGGGTGATCAACGCGCTGGTGATCGAGCCGGCGGGTAATGAGCGCGATTCGCTTTTGCATCCGGCGCGCGTCTTGATCGGGACGGAGCAGCGCGGAGTTTTTTCGAGCGATGACGGCGGGGAAACTTTTGCGGAGGCCAACGAAGGATTTCGCCACCGCCGAATCCTGTCGCTGGCTATCAACCCTGAAAAACAGGGGCACGTCGCGGCGGTGCTCGCGAACGCGCCGGATTCAGTGGTTGAAACCAGCGACGGCGGGGAGACGTGGGCGCCGCTCGGAACGGATTCGCGTGTGATCGGTTTGGAGCGCGTATTTTCGACGCCGGCGGGATTGTGGGGCGCGGTCAAATCCGGAGGGCTTGTGCGATTTGATTCGAGCGCAGGGCGTTGGACGCGCGAGGGTTTTCTCGCGGGCATCCGCGGAATGGAAGGAGACGGCAAACAGCCGTTCAACGCCGTCGTCAACGAACTTTCGTTCAGCGATCGAGCCTGGTATGCCGCGACGGAGAACGGTCTTTATCTTTCGCTCGATTCCGGTGCGACGTGGGCCGCGCTTCCTTTTGCGACGCTCGAATTGCCGGTCAACTCCGCGCGAGTCTCGAGCGATGGCCGCAAGCTGCGAATCGTTTCCTCGCATGGAATGGTTTTCTCGGATGATGCGGGGAGTACGTGGAAGTGGCACGACCTTCCGCTCGAATCGGGCGGAGCGCTTCGCCTTGAACTCGTGGATGAGGACACAATCCTGGCCGTTTCCCGCAAGGGCCTGTACATTTCTCACGACGGCGGAACAGCGTGGCAGAAAGCGGCGGCTGGTTTGCCGGGAGTTTATACGGATGATCTCCTCATCCGGCCGGACTTCTGGCTGGTCTCGATCGAGGCGGGCGGGCTGTATTTCTCCGTGGATCGTGGCGCCAGCTGGTCGCGTGTGAAGGACCTCGCCGGGAGCGGCGGGACTCTCGCGGAGAACCATTTTCCGGCCCTCCTGGCGGAAAAGGAATCCGGATTGATTTATGCCGGCTCGGCAACGGACGGTATATATATCTTGAGCGCGAATCGGTTCCTGCCGGCGGCGAATGCGGCAACTTCGGGGCGGTAGCTCAGATTGAAGAAGAGCAGCATCCAATCCTCTGCAGTGTAAACCAAGTGCCAAACAAAACCCGATCCCCACTTTGGAATTTTCGCCATTCCCAAACTTGCATTGAATAGAGCAGTCAGGAGTTATGTGATTGCGTACTATTACGAACTTGTTAAGTTTCCCGAAATGAGAATAGACTGCGCGCCGCGGAATGGACGGAATTGCGGCTAACGGCTGCGCCGTGAATAGATGTGCGCCGTTCCTGAATGGTACGCGCATTGCTTCTGAATTCAGGAAAGGGAATCCGCAGTGAGCAAGGAAGGCGACATGAAAAGCATCGCAACGGGTACGGCAGAAGCCGTGGACGCGCAGGCCAGTGAAATCGTCGAAAGACCGATGGCGATGACCGCGCTCATCGTGGAAGACGAAAGCACGACGCGGGATCTTTGCCGGGACGTGGTTGCCGAATCTGGTTTGCGGACGCGGACTGCTTCCACGACGGAGCAGGCATTGGAAATTCTGGATCAATATCCCGTGGACATCGTCATCACGGACTTGCGCGTTCCGGCGCTGGGCGGGATTGAATTGTTGAGGCGCATCCGTGAGACGTATCCGCAGGCCGCCGTGATGGTGCTGACCCAATACGGCACGATCGAAAGCGCGGTGGAAGCGACGCGCATGGGCGCGGTGGACTATGTGACCAAGCCGTTCCACGTGCCCGAACTACGCGGGAAGCTGGACCGTGTCATAAGGCTGCTGGACGTGGACCAGGAAAACCGCGTCCTGCGGGAACAGCTCCGCACGCGCCCGGGATTCGGAGGGCTGATCGGTGTTTCCCAAAAAATGCAGCGCGTGTACCGGCTCATCGAGAGAGTGAGCCAGCACAATTATCCGGTACTGATCCTGGGGGAAAGCGGGACGGGAAAAGAACTCGTCGCACGGTCCATCCATTTTTCCGGTTCGAGGAAAAACAAGCCGTTTGCCCCGGTGGATTGCTCCGCGCTGGTGCCGACGCTGGTGGAATCGGAATTGTTCGGCTACGTGAAGGGCGCCTTCACCGGAGCGATGCACACGAAACAAGGATTGATGGAGGCGGCCGATAGCGGCACCCTGTTCCTGGATGAAATCGGCGACTTGCCGGTGGACTTGCAGGCAAAATTATTGAGGGCGCTGCAGGAAAAGGAGATCAAGCCGGTTGGCTCGACCGAGCGGATCCCCATCGCCGTGCGGATTATCGCAGCGACGAATCGGGATCTGGAGACCGCTGTCAGGCAGGGTGCCTTCCGGCAGGACCTTTTCTTCCGGCTCAATGTGGTCCAGATCAAGCTTCCGCCCCTGCGGGAACGCAAGGGCGATATCCCGCTGCTGGTCAATTCATTCCTCGAGAAATTCAATGATGCGCACGGGCGTGTGCAAACGATATCGGAAGACGCCATGGGCCGCCTGATGGCCTACGATTGGCCCGGAAACGTCCGGGAGCTCGAGAACGCGATCGAGCGCGCCATCGCCCTTGGCTCGGGACCGGTCCTTCACGTCGGCGATCTTCCTTCGAACCTTCAATACGGCATGGGAGAGCGGCTGCCGGAAAACGATGAGCTGCTTCCGCTCGAAGAGCTCGAGCGGCGCGCGATTCTGCGCGCTCTTCGCGAAGCGGCGGGCGACAAACTCGCAGCCGCACGCATGCTGGGCATCGGCAAAACGACCCTCTACCGCAAGTTGAAACAGTACGAGGCGCAAGCGCCACCGAACTGAAGCGGTTCGCTGCCTCCTTCGAAAGATTCCGCAATCTCCCCATTTTCCACAGCCCGAAGCACTCAGAATTCCTAGACAGGGAAGCGACCGTTTCGGATTGGGAAGCCTGCCCCCTTTCATCTCCCGCGAAAGAATCCAATGCGTTGATAAGACTCGCATTAAACGAAAGACACGCTTGGTCAGGTTTATGCAGTGGATTGTGCATGGTCATTGAACTGAACGACTGCCGGCACACGCGCTTTACGCGAACGGCTCGTCGTGCGCTCGAATACGGCCTCGCCGTCGGTATCGCACTTCTGTGCAGCTACTGGATCGTTCAGGGCCGGTGGTAGAGGAGTGGATGAGACGCATGGACGGGCTTGCTCTTTCCACAGTGGATGATTCGCGCGAAGGTTCTCGCAGCCTCCGCGATTCTGCGCCGATGAAAGTGATCCAGCCACTCACGGACGCCGGGTTTCGAGCCGTATTCGAATCGAGCGGCGAAGCCCTTGTCATCGTGGATGGGCAGGGCACGATTCACGCGGCAAACCGGCGAATGCGGGAACTGCTGCGGGTGAAGGGGGCGGATTTCCTGGGCGCCAATCTGGGAGAATTTCTGTCGCAGCCGTCTCGAGAGGATTTTCTATCGTGGTGCGAGCGCGTCCGGATGATGCCGGATCCGACGACACTCGAAATCACACTCATCACCAGCTTCCCCTTTCGGGTGGCCCTTCGAACCGTTCTCCCCGGTTCGCAGTATCGAGTCCTGTGTCTCGAAGAGGGTTCGATCGTGCGCCGTGCGGAAGGGAAGTGGCGGCAGGTGGAAGCCGAGCTGCGCAGCGTTCTCGAATCCGTCCAGGCCGGCATCATCCTTTTCGACCCGCTCGGCCGCTTGCGCTTTTCGAATGTGCGGTTCGGACAATTTTTCGGCCTCGACGCGCGAACGCTCGCGAAGTTGGTAGATTTTGAAGAACTGGAAAGCATTGTCGGCAAACAATTCCGCGATTCGGAAGCTTTTTCGCTTCCCTGGAAGTCCTTCTCGAAAGGCGATGGAGAGCCGCGGCACGACGAGCTGGAATTGACCCGGCTGCCGCGCCGCGTATTCGAACGGTTTTCACGCCCGGTGCTCGATACCGAAGGGCGCCCGGCGGGATGGCTCGAACTGTATTACGACGTCACCGGGGAGAGGCAGATTCAATCGAAGATGTTGCAGACCGAAAAAATGGCGGCGCTGGGGCAGCTTGTTTCGGGAATCGCGCACGAACTGAATAATCCGCTCACAACCATCATGGGCTACGGCCAGCTCCTGCTGGGCCACGGACTGGCGCCCGCGCAGCTTTCCGAAGCCCGCAAGCTGTATCAGGAAGCGGAGCGCGCCCGGCGAATCGTGAAGAACCTGCTCTATTTCGCGCGCGAGAATAAACCCGAGCGCACTCGTGTGGACCTGAACGAGATTGTCGAGCGGACACTTACATTGCGAAGCTACGAATTGAGGGTGGAGAACATTGTGGTGGAGTGCGATCTCGCGAAAGACCTGCCGGAAACGATGGCCGACCCTTATCAGCTCCAGCAGATCGTCCTGAACCTGCTCGTGAATGCCGAGCAGGCGCTGCTCGAAGGGCGCGGGCAGGGGCACGTTTGGATCCGCACACATCGCGTCGCGGACGAGCGTATCGCTCTGGAAGTGTCGGACGATGGCCCCGGCATTTTGCCGGAGATCGCTTCGCGAATATTTGATCCATTCTTTACGACCAAGCCATCCGGCATCGGCACCGGGCTGGGCCTATCCATCATCTACGGGATCGTTCAGCAACACGGCGGGGAAGTGACGGTCGAAAGCCAGCCGGGAGCGGGAGCCAGGTTTGTAGTGGAGTTGCCGGTGGTCGCGGTGCCGGCGGAAGAACGCGAAATGACTTGTTTCGCCGAACCGCTCCCGTCCGGGCAACCGCACACCGCGCATCCGGGCCGAATTCTCGTGGTGGAAGATGAACCGACCGTGGCGCAACTGATCGTGGACGTGTTGCGCGAGGAGGGCCACGTCGTTCAGGCCGTGCTCAATAGCCAGGAAGGTTTGACGCGGCTTTCGCGAAGCAAGTTCGACCTCGTGATTTGCGACCTGCGGATGCCGCGGCTCGATGGCCCGGCTTTCTACGAGGCGCTGGTGCGCGCGGGAAGTCCCATGACGGGCCGGATCATTTTCATCACGGGAGATACTCTGGCGCCGCGCACACTCGAGTTTCTCGAGCCGCACGGCCTCCCTTATCTCGCCAAGCCGTTCCTGGTGGAGGAACTGAAGCTGGCTGTGAATCGAATGCTCGAGGGCGGGCGAAACACGGCGGAAGCGGTGAATTCTCCCCCGTTGCAGCGGGGCCATAATGCAAGTTCGAAGGCCAGAGAAAAATGACTCCACTCGCGAAGCCAGCCAGGAGTCCCGAGGTGCTCCCCGCGCTCCTGATGATCGCGGATGGCGAAGTCTCACGCCAGATCGTGAGAGGAGTCGAGCGTTTCGCGAAGGTGGACGCGGCTTCTTTCGTTTCGAATCTCACGGAATTGAAAGAGCGATTGGTGAAAATCACGCCGCGCGTGATCCTGCTGGACGATTCGCTTCTGGAAGGCGCGCCCCTGATCGAATCGCTGCGTCAATTGACGGAGACTGCCCCCGTCGTCTTGCTGGCTCCCTTATCGCGGCAGGTGCAGGTTTCGAGGCTCGTGGCCGAGGGAGACCTGGAATTTGTGGGGAAAGCCGGAGACTTCGTTTCGCTGGCCGCGAGCCTGATCGAGCGCCGATTGCGGTGGGCGGAGCGTTCGGAATCGGCGCTGGGCCCTCCGTGGGCGGAGTTGCCCGGTGATCTCCCCGAAATTTTCCGCCACGAAATCAATAATCCGCTCACCGGCATCCTCGGGAATGCGGAGCTTCTCCTCGCTCACCGCGACCGTCTCCCGGCGGTTGACCGGCAACGCCTCGAAACCGTCGTGGATCTCGCTGTGCGCCTGCGGGAAACGGTGCGGCGTCTCAGCAATGCGTGGGAAAGCCAGCCGCATTCCCTCAAGCCCGCTTGACGATTGCGACCTGCCGTCGCCAGCGCGCGCGATTATTGGGAATTTTTCCTCACGGCTGCGGCAGCCGCGCGCGCCTTCGCCAGCATCGTGTCGAGATCCTCACGCGAAAAATATTTTCCTCCGAGGACGACAGCGGATATTTTTCGCGTATTGGCGATGTCCCGGAGCGGGTCGGCATCGAGCAGAACGAGATCGGCGCGGCGGCCCGGAACGATTGCTCCGAAGTCGCGCGATCCAAGAAAGTCCGCCGGGTTGCGAGTCGCAGTCTGCAAAGCTTCCAGGGGAGTGAGGCCCGCTTCAACGAGCAAGCGCAATTCGTCGTGCAGGCTCGTTCCGACGAAAACGTAGCGATCGAGCGAATCGCTGCCGGCAAGCATTCGCACTCCGGCGCGATGCATCTCACCCGTCAATTTGCGGTCGTTTTCAAATTGCCGCTGCCACCAAGCGGCCGTGCCGCGATCGTCCTGCGAAGGGGGATTCGGCGGCGTCCAATTCTTCCGCACCGCAGCGGGGAGAAAGGCAAGCTGCGGATCATCGGGTGAATCCTCCAGACGATGCGCGTTCGCGCGAATGGAGTAGAGCGTCGGCGTCACCCAGGTTCCGTT
>JBAWGF010000289.1:0-7036 GCA_049592615.1 Candidatus Acidiferrales bacterium | reverse complement strand
CTCGAGCAGACGCAACAGAAGACGGCTCCCGTTCCGGCGCAATCCACTCCGGCTCAGCCGGTACAACTTCCGCCTGTGGCCCCGGCGCAAAGTCAGCCTCCAGCAACAGCGCCGGCGCAAAACCCGGCTCCGAAAAAGTAAGAGCCCTCGCGGATTTGGCCTTCTCGTTACAGAATCACGGCGGCCGGGGCGAATTGACAAATCAAATCTCTGACGTTTAGGATGGAAACGGCGCGGTCGTGGCGGAACTGGCAGACGCACCAGCTTGAGGGGCTGGCGGTAGCAATACCGTGGTGGTTCGAATCCACTCGACCGCACCAATCTTCCGGCAGTTTTGGGACGATGTTCCGCCCAAATCCTCTAAACTTCTCCATTGATACTCATTTTCGCGGGATTTCCTTTCGTGTGAATCCGGGGCAGTGAATCACAGGCAGCCGCGGATATCGCGCGAACGCCGGGTCCGCCGCCGAAAGCTCGCAGAGGATGAATTCGGAGCCGCGCTCCGACTCGACCCGGCGGGAGTGAACGCAATCGGCGCACAATCCAGCGCGGGACCGCAAATCACTTTCGTCACTACTCATGGTCAGCGTGGCAGCATAGCGCATCGTCACTCGCTCTCTCCGCCATTTTTCACACAATCTTCCTTGAAATTCCGCGTCTCTTATATATGATGGCCTGTTTTGAATCTGCGCAGACATTCCGATCGAGCGCTTATTGCCAAAGTTGGAAGGGGAGCAAGAGCGATGCGAATCAGGAAACACAACAGCGGATCGGCGGCGACGGCGGCGTTGCTGTCACTCCTTATCGTCATTCTCGTCGTCGTGACGGTTTATATTTTCGTCGCGCGCCCGTCGTGGTCGATACCTCCGGCACCGATTACGTCCGTGGGTGTCGCCGTGGACCATCAGTACCAGCTAACGCTCTACGTGGCCGGCGCCGTGTTCATTCTTTCTCAGCTCGGCCTTGCCTTCGCAGTCTTTCGTTTCCGCGACCGCGGGCAGCGCGTCCGTTTCTCGCGCGGCAACAACACGATGGAGTATCTCTGGACCTCGGCCACGATCATTCTCTTCCTCGGACTCGGAATCATGGGGCGCAAGGCCTGGGCGGAAGTCCGCTTCACGGATCCTGCGCCGGATGCGATTCAGGTGGAAGTCACCGCCAATCAATTCGTCTTTAACTTTCGCTATCCGGGCGCTGATGGAAAATTCGGGAGGCTGGACCCTAAATTCATCAGCGCTTCGACGGGAAATGCCGTGGGGGTCGACCCCGCCGATGCAGCCGGCAAGGACGACATCGTCGTGCCCACGTTAACGGTGCCGGTAAACCGCCAGGTCGAGTTGCTGATTCGCTCGCAGGACGTGATCCACAATTTCTTCGTTCGCGAATTGCGGCTCCAGCAGGACGCCGTGCCCGGCATGGTGATCCCGATTCATTTCACCGCGAACCAGATCGGGCAGTACGAAATCGTCTGCACCCAGTTGTGCGGGTTGGGACACTACCGGATGCGCAGTTTCTTGTTTGTGGTATCCGCAGCCGATTACGAGAAATTCCTCAAGGATCAGGCGGCCGGCCAGTGATCCCGACCCGAATTTCAGGAGGCCTCGCATGAGTTCCCACGCCCACGCTGCGCACCCCGTACCTCACGCGCCGACGGGCTTCATCTCGAAGTACATTTTCAGCACCGATCACAAAGTTATCGGCATCCAGTATATTCTCCTGGCGCTGACCTCGGTAACGGTTGGGATGATCCTCTCGCTGCTGATGCGCTTCCACCTCTACTGGTACGACGCGCATCTTCCGTTCGTCAAGGGCGGGCTTATGACGCCGGAGCAATACGCGGCGCTCGTCACCATGCACGGGACCATGATGGTTTTCTTCGTCCTCACCACGGCCCCGCAGGGCGGGTTCGGCAATTATTTTCTCCCGATCCAAATCGGCGCGCCGGACATGGCCTTCCCGCACCTCAACATGCTTTCCTTTTGGGTCACGTTTCTCGCTCTCGTTAGCTTGGTCGCCGCATTCTTCGTTCCCGGCGGCGCGCCGATCAGCGGTTGGACAGGCTACACGCCGCTCAGCGGCATTGGCGATGTGACTGGCCCCGGTGGTGGAATGGGCCAGACGCTTTGGATCGTCAGCATTGCGTTGTTCTGCCTCGCATCCCTGCTGGGCGCGCTTAATTTCATTGCCACGACGATCGACCTCCGCGCACCCGGCATGGGCCTGATGCGCATGCCCTTGACGGTTTGGGGCTGGTTCGTCACTGCCATCCTCGGCCTGCTCGCCTTTGGCGTGCTGCTCGCCGGAGGAATCTTGCTGCTGCTCGATCGCTCGGCGGGAACGAGCTTCTTCCTGCCGGCCGGACTTGTAATCAATGACCAAGTGCAGAACCACAGCGGCGGCTCGCCGCTTCTCTGGCAGCATCTGTTCTGGTTCTTCGGCCATCCGGAGGTTTACATCGCGATTCTTCCGGGTATGGGCGTCGCTTCGCATGTGCTGTCCACATTCTCTCGCAAGCCGGTGTTCGGGTACCGCGCAATGGCCTATGCGATTTGCGGCATCGGTTTTCTGGGCTTCATGGTTTGGGGCCATCACATGTTCGTGAGCGGAATGAGCCCCTACTCCGGCTTCGCGTTTTCAGTTCTGACGATGTCCATCGGCGTTCCCTCCGCGATCAAGACCTTCAACTGGCTCGGCACGCTCTGGGGCGGCAAGATTCAATTCAAGACTCCGATGCTCTTCGCTCTCGGCTTCGTCTCGCTCTTCGTTTCCGGCGGGCTTTCCGGACTCTTCCTCGCGCAGCCGGCGGTGGACAATCTCTTGCACGCGACCTATTACGTCGTCGCACACTTCCATCTCGTCATGGGCGTGGCCGCGATCTTTGGAATCTTTGCCGCCACTTACTTCTGGTTCCCGAAGATGTTCGGCCGGATGATGAACGAGCCGCTCGGAAAAATTCATTTCTGGTTCACATTCGTTGGCGCCTATTGCATTTTCATGCCGATGCACTGGGTCGGAATCGCCGGCGGAATCCGGCGCTATGCCGACCCGACAGGCACCACCTACGGCGCCGCATTTCAGAATGTCCACTTGTTCATGACCATCGCCGCATTCGTCACCGGCGCCGCGCAGCTTTTCTTCCTGTTCAATTTCTTCTGGAGCTTGAAGTTTGGCGCGAAGGCCACCATCAATCCATGGAATGCCACGACGCTTGAATGGACCACGGCCTCGCCGCCGCCGCTCGACAATTTCAACGGCAAGTATCCGAGCGTGTATCGTGGCCCGTACGAATTCAGCGTGCCGGGAGTGAAAGACGATTTCATTCCGCAGAATATCCCGCCGGAAAAAGTAGCGCGGGAAAAGTAGGAGTTTTTTGATGTCTGGCACGGTCGTAAAAGATGACATCGAGCTGATCCGCGTTAACGGCGGCGGAGGCGGCGGAGCTTCCTCCGGTCGAGGCGGTGGCGGCGGGGAGGGCAGCGGTTCTTCCGGTTCCGGCGCCGTTCCGCAGCGAACCTACGTCACCGGGATGACAATCGGGCTCGGCGGCGTCCTCATGTTTTTCATGGCACTCACAAGTGCCTATATCGTTCGCAAGGGCTTTCCGAACAGCGACTGGATTCCCATCGAGCTGCCGCGCGTTCTCTGGCTGAATACTCTGATTCTCGTCGCCAGCAGCTTCACGCTCGCGCGCTCGCGCAGCCGCTTCCGCGCGAATGACGAGGAGGGATTCCGCCACTGGTGGGGAGTCACGACGATCCTCGGTATTTTCTTTCTCATCGGACAGATCATCGCGTGGCGCCAGCTTGTGACTTCGGGCGTCTATCTTTCGACGAACCCGAGCAGCAGCTTTTTTTATGTTTTCACAGCCGCGCACGGTTTGCATTTGCTTGGCGGCGTCCTCGCTCTGCTCTCGGTCGCATTCTGGCCGACGCACCGGCTGACCCGCGGCACGGCCACCGAAGTCGTTTCAATGTACTGGCACTTTATGGATGGGCTTTGGGTGTTTCTGTTTCTACTCCTCTTCCTGGGACGGTGAAACGTGAGCGAAACGGAATTCGAGGGCATTGCCGAATCAGCTTGGTCCGGCGGCGGATCCCCCTTCGCGATCAACTCGAAGAAGCTGGGGATGTGGCTTTTCATCGTCTCGGACTCGCTGACCTTCTCGGCTTTGCTGATCAGCTACGCGTACGTGCGGCTTTCCACTCCCGATTGGCCGCGGCCGTTTGAGATCTGGCCCGCCATCGCAAAGTCTTCGTTCATGACCTTCGTCCTGCTCTCAAGCAGCTTGACGATGGTGCTGGGCGTGGCCGCCGCGCACAAGGGCGACGTGAAGAAAACGGTACGATACCTGATTGCCACGATGATCTGCGGCCTGGCGTTCGTCCTGATTCACGCCACTGAATGGGTCACTCTTTTTGGCGAAGGCGTCACCCCCTGGTCGAACCCGTTTCACGTCCCGCTCTTCGGCGGCACATTCTTCGGCCTCACCGGACTGCACATGCTCCACGTCACGATCGGTGTCGCCTATCTCGGCGTGATTGCCTGGGGCTACTCGAAGGGGAAGTGGAATGCCGACCATGTCGAGGTCAGCGGTTTGTACTGGCACTTCGTCGATTTGGTCTGGATGTTTATTTTCCCGATGGTTTATCTACTGAGCGTGAACCCGAAGTGACAATCCGGCAAGGATTGTCGTCCTGAGCGAGCGAAGCGAGTCGAAGGATTTGTAGTTTGGCATTGCGAGTTTCGAATTTCGATTTTTCAGGTTCGAGAGGAATCGATGAGCGCACACGCCGAAGCCACTGGAGAAAATTCCGTAGGCAGCACAAAGCTTTTTGCATGGGTCTGGGTCTGGCTTCTGCTTCTTACAGTTGTCGAGGTGTTTCTTGCCTACGAGAGGTTGGCCGTGCCGATCATGCTCACGATTCTCGTCGGATTGTCGCTGATCAAGTCGGCGCTGATCGTTTCTTACTTCATGCATTTGCGCTTCGAGCGGCTGGGATTGTTTCTGTTGCTCGTTCCGGCCATGGTATTCTGCATTTGCATGATGCTCATCATGTTCTTCCCGGATAGTATCCGGCTGATGAACCTGCGGCCGCATTAGTCGGAAATCAAGGCAGGACTTAGGAAGATCGCATGAACCGAAACATTGCAATTCGTCTCGCAGCCGTGGCCGTCGTGGTCGTCATCACGCTGATTCTCGTTTTTCCGCCGCATGCGGCGGCGCAGGGCTGCGCGATGTGCTACCAGAACGCCTCAGCGACTGGCGCGCAGGGTCGCGCGGCGCTTCGCCACGGCATTCTCATCCTGCTTGTTCCCACCCTGAGCTTATTCTGCGGAATCTTCGGCCTGATTTACAGCCGCCGCGACATTTCGCGCTAGCCGCATCTCCCATCGCGTATTGGGCAGCACACCAAGGGCGCGCCGTGCTCTGCTCTTTCGACGCGCCCCTTGTGAAATTATTGCGCGTGCTTTTCGTGAATCCCCGTGCAGACAGAGATCGCGCTGTTCGGGTCAACGGCGCTGCCGCCTTGTTCGACGTGCTGGATTTTTCCTTCCTTGTCCACCACGATGGTCGTCCGTTCCGCCCACTCATACTTGTCCCCCTGCACGTCGTAAGGTTTCATGATGCCGTACGCCGTGAGGACCTTCTTGTTCATGTCGCTCAGGAGGGGAAACGTGACGCCGATCTGTTTGGCAAACGCGGCGTTGGCGGCGGGACTGTCGATGCTGATTCCGAAAACTACTGTATCGCTTGCTTCGATTTTGGCCAGATCAGCCTGATAGGCCTGTAGCTCCTTCGTTCAACCACCGGTAAACGCCAAAACGTAGAAGGCCAGGATGACGTTCTTTTTGCCGCGAAAATCGCTCAGCTTCACCGGTTTCCATGCATTGCTCAGTAATGTGAAATCCGGCGCGACGTCGCCCACCTTCAAATTCGTCTTTGCAATGGTCTCCGCTTGCGCGTAGGCAGGGGTTTGCCCCGCCGCAATCGCGAGCAAAAGCAGACCGAACACTGTCATAACGAATCGCTTCATTCAGTTTCTCCTTTCGATTTCATTGTACCCCGGTTGCGATTTTCAGATGCGCGAAGACTTCCCCGGGTTTGCCTGTACGATGGCTTGCGCTTTTCGCTTCTGCTTTCACGCGCTTTCCCTATAATTCGCCATATGCTTTCGCGCACTATATTCGACCGCTTGAGGTCCTCACTCCATGTTTGCTGACCGCACAAACTGGAACCTGGACGCCAACCGTCTGAGCAAAGAGCTCGCCCGCTATCGCGCCTGCAGGAAACCGCTGCTCGATCTGAGCGCCTCGAATCCCACCGAATGCGGATTCGATTACGACGAGCATGCAATCCTGCGCGCTCTCTCAAATCCAGCTTCGATCGCGTACAATCCTGATCCCCGCGGACTCCTCAGCGCCCGGCAGGCAATCGCCGCCTACTACCGCGGAAAAGGTGCTGACGTTGCGGAGGAAAATATTTTTCTCACGACGGGCACGAGTGAAGCGTACTCGTTTGTTTTCCGGACGCTCTGCAATCCTGGCGACGAAATCTTGGTCCCATCGCCCAGTTATCCTCTGTTCGATTTCCTGGCGGACATTCAGGACGTAGGACTGGCTCGCTATCCCTTGCTCTACGACCACGGCTGGCAGATTGACTTCCACGCTCTCGAACAGGCCATCAAGCCGCGCACGCGCGGCGTGATTGTCGTTCATCCGAATAATCCCACCGGACATTTCTGCAAACCTCGCGTCCTGGCAAAACTGAATGAAGTTTGCTCCGCTCGCAAAATTGCTCTGATTGCGGATGAAGTGTTTTTGGATTTTGTAATTAACGGAACCAAGCCGCCCACCTTTGCCGCGAATGCCGGGGCTCTCACGTTTACGATGAGCGGCCTCTCGAAAATCGCCGGCCTGCCGCAGATGAAGGCGGCCTGGTTGATCGTCGCGGGACCAACGAATTTGAAGGACGCAGCGCTCGCTCGCCTTGAAATAATTTCCGACGCGTATCTCTCGATGAATACTCCCGTACAGC
>JBAWGF010000288.1:0-9896 GCA_049592615.1 Candidatus Acidiferrales bacterium | reverse complement strand
CTCTCGCTCCGATTGCGAATTTCTCGGCGCGGATGTAATTCTTGGAAAAAGAATACCGCTTGGTCCGCATTCGATATGCGTTTGCTCGAACGATAGTGATTCCGCTCTCGTTGGCGCGCCGTGATATCATTTGTGCCTGCCCGGAGATGTTTCCAATCAAAGTATGAAGCGACTCATCGTCAACGCAGATGACTTCGGTATCACACGAGGTGTGAACCGGGGCATCCTTCGCTGCTATCAGGACGGAATCGTTACAAGTACTACGATCATGGCGAACGGAGATGCGTTTGAAGACGCGGTGGAGCTAGCGCGTGCTAACCCTGGGCTCGGTGTCGGCGTCCATCTAGTGCTGGTGGGAGGGTGCGCCGTCGCTCGCCGCGAAGAGATCAGTTCGCTGGCGGACGAAAATGGACAGTTGCCTCCAACGCTCTCCAGCCTTATACGAAAATGCAACCTAGGGAGGGTGCCAGCACGTCAAATTGAGTGTGAACTTCGGGCGCAGATCGAGCGAGTCAGGAGCGCGGGGATCACGCCGACTCATCTCGACACTCACAAACATGCGCACATGGATCCGTGGATTATGAAAGCGCTTACGCGGGTCGCGGGCGAGTGCGGAATCTCTCGAGTGCGGATGCCGTTTGAGGATATTTCTAGCGCGTTCGGACCCGTTGGAGGGAATGGCGGCGGATCAATCGCGCGGAGGCTTTTCGTCGTCGCTTCGCTCATGAGTTATCCCGCGTTTCGTTATTTTGTCCGGAGAAGTCAGATGCATTCGCCGGACCATTTCTTTGGCTTCGTGGTAACCGGGCGGCTGGACGGAGATACGCTCCTGCGAATTCTCCGGCATCTGCCCGAAGGTACCAGCGAGCTGATGTGCCACCCGGGAATCAACGACTCAGATTTGCAGAAGCAGGGCACGCGATTGATGGCGCAGCGAGAAACCGAGCTGAACGCGCTGATCGATCCATCAGCGCGGAAAGCAATTTCCGAAAGGGGCGTGCGTATCATCAGTTATCGGGATTTGAACCAGGGGAATGGCTGAGAGAGGGACCTCCGGGACTTGACTTGATAGTCCGGCTGCTTTTCCAGGATTCAAAGCGTGTTGATTGGGGGTACACTTGATTGCAGTGTACTAGACGCGGGAGCGGGCAAAGTAGGGCTGAGAAATGTTTGAGGGACGGGCCGATTACTAGGACCAGACCCATGCTGACCAAAAGGGCTGGATTGACGAGATCTAGATTCCGTTTTCGATCGGGATTGTCACTTTTCCCTCCAGACGTTGCAATTTCTTCGATACACGGAACCTGCTATTTCTTCATGAAGGATCGCGCAAAACGGCAAGTTCTGCGGCGAATCGCGGAAGATTCGCCCAGACCTGCAGCTCCATTACAAGTTCTCATAGGGAGTTTCATCCACGGACTTCATTCCACCGCATGCGATGCAGCTCGGGGCGGCGCGCAGGCCAAGGGACAGCTGGGACACGAGCAGCAAGACTGAAGAATATTAAAGGAGAGGAATCAATGCGAAAAGCCGTGCTAGGCGGTGTGGCAGTTTTCGTTCTCGCAACACTCGTATGGGCGGGCGGCGATCCGTGGAAGACAAAGCCGTTTTCCCAGTGGACAGAAAAAGACCTCCAGGCGATTTTTCAAACGTCACCGTGGGCGAAGGCTAATGTTCAAGCAGCAGGCGCGTGGCGCCCGATGGGTTCTGAGACGATGTCAGGTCCAACCCCCGGCGCAATCGCGGGGTCGAGCACCGATAATTCGAAGCAATCGCAAGGCTCGCTGGGTGAGCAGATGGGTGGTGTCGAAAAGCAGAAAAAGGCGGAGGAGTCTTCCGCGACCCAGGTTTACACGATGCTCTGGTGGTCTTCTCGAACCGTTCGCGCCGCGTCAGTCCGGCGGGCAGTCCTGAAGGGCAACGTCACGGAGGAAGATGCGGAAAAGGTCGTCAGCCAAATCAAGGACGAGTACGAAATTCTCGTCCAGGCCCAGAACATGTATATTTTCCAGCATCGCGGCGAGAAGGCGTTCGAAAAAGTGTGCAGCATCGAAATGAAGAAGACAAAACTGAAATTGTCCCCGACACACGTAAAGTTCCAGCGTAGCGGGGATGGAGAGACTGTGGTCGGAGTAGTTTTTTATTTCCCCAAGAAGCAAGCGAACGGGGAGCCGACGATTTCCGCCGACGAAAAAGAAATTGATTTTTTCCTGCAGGTTGGAGACGCCCGGCTTAACACATACTTCGAGCCGAAAAAAATGGTGGACATTCAGGGCCAAGATTTGTAATCAAGGAGGTGCGATTCAATGCGGGGCGGCCTCCGCGCGAGGCTGGGGGGAGTATGCAAAACCGGGGGCGGGTATCTGTGTTCCGAAAGCGAGGCCTAAGAGGGGCGGGATTTGTTTTTGCATCTCTGGCGCTCGTTGCGATTGCATGGGCGGGCGGCGATCCATGGAAGTCAAAGACATATCAACAGTGGGACGACCGAGACATCAGCAGAGTTTTCCAGGAATCACCCTGGGTGAGCAAGGGCACTACAGGCGGGACCTGGAAGCCCTTAGGATCGGATACCGCGACAGGCGAGCTGCCGAATTCCACTCCTTCGACTGGGAAAGACACCAGGCCCGCGATCGGCATGGCGCCTCAAGAGACGGGTCCGTTCCGGCCCCAAGTTACGAATGTCCCGCGCACATTCATGGTCCAGTGGTACTCCTCGCGGACTATCCGCTCCGCCTACGCACGGAATTCTGTCCTGCACAATGGAAAGGACCCGACGCAAGCCGACCAATTCGTCCACGCAACGATTGAGGATTTCGCGATACTCGTTCGCGGGCAGGACATGACGCCGTTCACGGCCAGCGATGAGAAGACTTACGCGGCGCAGGCATATCTCGAGATGAAAAAAGCGAAGCAGAAGGTGACGCCGAGTCGCGTTGAATTTCAACGCGCGGCGGACGGCAAGACCGTCGTCGCGGCAATTTTCTACTTCCCACGGAAGACTGCGAACGGACCCACGATCAACCCGGATGAAAAGGAAATTGATTTCAATTGTAAGATTGCCGGCAGCACTCTCATGACCTACTTCGAGCCTCAGAAGATGCAGGACCAGCAGGGCTCCGATCTCTGATGTCACGCGTGCAAACGAAGAGCGGCCGGGAAGGAGTAACATTTTGAATTCTTTCACTCACATACGTAACCCGAAGTATTTTTCTTCGATGTTCCGCCTGGCGGCGAAACCAATTGTCATTTGCCTGGTCGCCGTTCTTATTGCGGTCGTTTGTGCATGGGCGGGCGGCGATCCATGGAAATCGAAGCCATTCCAACAATGGGATGAAAAAGACGTCAACCGAATCCTGACAGATTCGCCCTGGGCGAAGATCGTCCGCGTGGCTGCGCCCTGGAAAGGCTCGAAAGTTCAGGCGGACGATGCGGACGATTCCGGCGGGATGAAAAGCGGAGGCCGCGATCCAGTCGCTCCCGGGGCAGTCGGAGCCGGAATTGCCGATCAAGGAGGTCCGCAGGTTGCGCAAGCCGCGTTTTTGATTCGCTGGATTTCCTCCCGCACCGTACGGGAGGCCGCGTTTCGAAACGCGGTTCTCGCCGGCCAAATGAAGGAAGAGGATGCCGAAAAGCAGCTGGGGCAGCCGGTTGAGGTATTTCAGGTTTTTGTCGGCGGGCCAGACATGCGGCCGTTCGATGCCCTGGATGAAAAATCGATCAAGGAAGGGGCTTTCCTGCTCTCTAAGAAAACAAAACAGAAGACCGTTTCGACAGGGCTGCAAATCTCTCGCAGCCCCGACGGGAAAAAAATCCGAGCGATCGCTTTTTCGTTTCCAAAAAAGTCGGCTTCCGGAGAATCCACGATCGCCGCAGATGAGAAAAGCGTCGAGTTCAATTTTGTGATCGGGACAACGAAGATCCAGAACAATTTTGAGCTTTCGAAAATGGAAGACTCCGCGGGCCGGGATCTGTAAATGGAATCACAAGGATTGAAATCACGAAATGAAGGGGTGTCCATGAAGAGTTTGGTGCGAGCGCTATGGATTGGCTTTTGCCTTCTTCTTCTCACGGCGACGACGAATGCGCAGATGGGAATGCGCGGCGGCCCGCCTTCGTTCCACGGGGTCTGGAACCCGGTGGTGGGCGCGGGGGCGACCTATGAGATGCAAAATGCGAGCGGCGAAAAGCACAGTATGGAGATCGCCATCGTAGGCAAGGAAACCATCGAAGGAAAAGTGGGCTACTGGTTTGAGATAACAACTGCCTCTCCCCACTCGGGCGGCGAAATGGTAATGAAGACCTTGATCGTCGCCGACGGCTCGGATACGACGGTGATGAAAATGATCATGCAGATGGCCGGGCGTCCACCGATGGACATGTCGGCGCAAATGGCGCACAACCCCCATTCTCGCCAGCCGGTGGACATTCGCGACAAAGCGGATGATGTAGGGAGCGAGACCGTCACCGTTCCTGCCGGGACATTTGTCTGCGAACACTATCGAATGAAAGACGGGTCGGGAGATACGTGGGTATCGCCGAAGGTGGGTGTGTACGGAATGGTGAAACATCAGGGAAAAGATTCTACGATGGTGCTGACGAAGGTCATCACGGATGCGAAGGATAAAATCACGGGCACGCCGCAGCCCTTCGATCCATCGCAAATGATGAGGCAACCGCCGCAGCAATAGCGTTCACGTCCGATCGAGCGACATCTTGGAGGCGTTCCAGCCATGCCGGGGCGCCTCTTGTTTTTATTCAGCTGTTTTCGCGGCTCCAGCGAAAGACGCATTTTTTGCGGGAGGCGAATCGCCAATGACCCTTTCCGAAAAGACGTTCTATCGCGCTCGCATCACGCGGCGCCGGGATGTTTCCCCCGATCTTTGGAAAATTCGCGTAGATCCCGGTGGAGAATTTCCCTTTACGGTTGGGCAATTCGCCACGCTAGGTGTCGAGACGCCCGCAAAACATTTCGAGAGAGCCTACTCCATCGTTTCGGCGCCGTTCGAAAAGGAAGTCGAGATTTTTATAGAGCTTGTGCAGGACGGCAATCTCACTCCGCTGCTCTACAAATTGCAGGCCGGGGACGCGATCACTTTGCGCAAGGCAGCGAAAGGCCTTTTTACTCTCGACACGAAGAGCGGCCACAAAAATCATCTGCTTTTATGCACCGTGACGGGCATCGCGCCATTCATCTCTTTTGCGCGCAGCCTTTACGAGGACTGGAAGGAAAAAAATTCGCCGGAGAGCATCACCTTTATCTGATCAACGGAGCAAGCCGCTCGTGGGAATTCGGCTATTGTGGAGAAGTGGAACGCGTCGCCGGGGAGGTCCCGTGGCTCAAGTACGTGCCCACGGTCAGCCGACCGTATGAGGACACTGACTGGTGCGGCGAGACAGGCCGCGTTGAAGAAATCATCCGGAAGTACACGGATCTCTGGCAGCTTTCGAGCGCCGACACAACTTGTTATCTCTGCGGCCATCCGCAAATGATCGAGAACGGGAAGGGAATTCTCGGGCGCCGCGGTTTCACCAAGGAATTCTTGAAGGAAGAAGTTTACTGGATTCCTGCGAAAGATCCCCAGTCCTGACGGGCGGCGGCAAGGGGCTTTGCGACACCCGTCAGAAAAGGGTTCCGCTGCGGCCTAGGGTCTCGAATCGGTTGAGGCAGCAGCAAGCTCTTCAATTGAGCTCGAGATGGCGCGAATCGGCGCGGAGACGTGTACGGTGTCGTCCTGGCTATCCACGTCGACGACTATATCGGCGCCACTCTTGGCCACTCGAACGTGCTCTTCCGCGTTCTTCACTTCCACAAACACTATGTCTTCGCATTCGCGCAGTTGTGCGACGGCGGCGCGAATGGTCGGCAACCAGGGTTTGATCTCGCGCGACGCCGGCGCGAGATGTTCCTTCGGCACGAAATGCATCCCGATCGGAACGATGAGCGCCGGCGCGAAGATGTAAATGTGATGGCGCTCGGGCTGCCTTTCCACGACGTTCACGGTAATCGCTCCTTCGCTGAAGAGAAGGCCGGTTCCCGCCAGCGCCGTCCCTGTAATTCCGAGCACGATTTTACCTAGCAGCATCATTTCTCACCTCACGTGAACGAGTTTCCGTCTATTCCGATGTGTTTTTTGAATCCACCCAGATGCGCACATGTTGTGTGGCATCCTGGACGCTGACCAAGATCGTTTCTCCCGCGTCGCTCAGCGCGCGAATAGCGGCGACGATGTCGAGTTCGTTGCTCTTGGCGGTTGAAAACAGCGCATCCACCACTTTCATGGGCACGGTGACCTCAACCTTCTGGCCGCCCTTCTTGTCGTCCCGATTGTCGGTGATGTGCACGACGAGGTTTCCCTTCGATTTCGCCACGCGCACATTTTGATCTTTCCCTTTCACCGTCACGAACTCATTGTCTTCGGCAGTGCGGAGTGCATCGAGGACGGCGCGAAGGTCCACACCGTTGATGTCCGCGTCGTGAATGGAAATGCGGCCCTCGTGAAGATTTCCTTTATTCAACGTGGGCAGGATCTTTTCGGCCATCGAAAGCGGCAAGTTGACGTTCACGCTTTCACCGTTCGCCTGGTCATCCACCTTTACGTGCAGATACTTTTCCGCAGGCGCTGCCACTGCCGCGTTCGCCGCCACCGACGCCATCGCCAGCAAGCAGCACACCGCTGCCATTTGAAGTTTCTTGCGCATATTTGGGAAGCCTCCTCGGCTCTTCCTGCCGGTATGTACGGAGACCCTCCTGAAAATGTTCCGTAAAAACTGCGGAGAGTTCCGCCAACTGCGGCGCAAAGCGAGGCTGAGTTAATCGCGCCGGAGCTTGAAGTACACGGCGGCGAGGGGAGGCAGGCGCAACTTGAGCGAGTAAGGGTGATTATTCCATGGCACGGGCTCCGCATTGACGCCGCCGACATTGCCCGCACCGCTTCCTTCGTAGTGGGCGGAATCCGTGTTGAGGATTTCCCGGTAGAATCCCGCGCGCGGCACCGCTACGCGGTAATTTTCGCGAACCACGGGCGTGAAATTGCAGACCACGACAACGAAATTGTCGGGGTCCTTCGCGCGCCGGAGAAATGAAGTCACACTCGCGGCCGCGTCGTTCGGTTCGAGCCACTCGAACCCCGGCCATTCGAAATCCACTTCGTAGAGGGCGCGCTCGCCAGTGTGCAGGCGATTCAAATCGGCGACGAGCCGCTGGATGCCCCGGTGCGGAGGAGAATTCTCGAGCGACCAATCCACACAGCCGCCCTCCCAGAATTCGCTTCGTTGTCCAAGTTCGCCGCCCATGAACAACAGCTTTTTCCCGGGATGCGCGTAAAGATAGCCGAAGAGCAGACGAAGGTTTGCGAATTTCTGCCAATCATCGCCGGGCATTTTTTCGAGCAGAGCGCGTTTTCCGTGAACCACTTCGTCATGCGAAAGCGGCAAAATGAAATTTTCGTGGAATGCGTAGATCATCGAAAACGTAAGCTCGTTGTGATGGTGGCGGCGGTGAATCGGGTCATACGAAATGTAACGCAGCGTGTCGTTCATCCATCCCATATTCCATTTCAAGTCAAAACCGAGCCCGCCAACGTACACCGGACGTGAAACCGCCGGCCACGAAGTAGATTCTTCCGCAATCGTGAGGGCGCCGGGATGGCGGCTGTGCAGCACTTCGTTTAAATGCTTTATGAAGTCGATCGCTTCCAGATTTTCGCGCCCGCCGTAAGGATTCGGAAGCCATTCGCCGTGGCGCCGCGAATAATCGAGGTAGAGCATGGAAGCGACGGCGTCCACGCGCAGGCCGTCGATGTGGTACTTGTCGATCCAGAAAAGCGCGTTCGAGATGAGGTAGTTCTGCACTTCGTTGCGCCCGTAATTAAAGACGAGCGTGCCCCAATCAGGATGGGCGCCGCGGCGCGGGTCGGCGTGCTCGTAAAGATGCGTCCCGTCGAAAAGCGCGAGGCCATGCGCATCGCGAGGAAAGTGCGCGGGCGTCCAGTCGAGGATCACGCCGATGCCTTCCTGATGGCAGCAGTCCACGAAATACATGAAATCAGCCGGCTTGCCGAAACGGCTCGTCACGGCGTAATAGCCGACCGTCTGGTATCCCCACGACGCGTCGAGCGGATGCTCCATGATGGGCATCAATTCGATGTGCGTGTAGCCCATGCGCTTGACGTAGGGAATCAGTTCAGCGGCGAGTTCGCGATAGGTGAGCCATTTGTCGCCGTCGGCCGTTTTACGCCGCCACGAACCCACGTGGACTTCGTAGATGCACATCGGCGAATGCAGCCAGTCGCGCGCCGTGCGATCCTCGAGCCATTCGCGGTCGCCCCACGAATAGCGGTCGATATTGCAGACGATGGACGCGCTCCGCGGACGAAGCTCCGCGGCAAATCCGTAGGGATCGGACTTCAACCCGAGATGGCCTGCGTGCTGCGAGAGAATTTCAAATTTGTACAGCAGTCCTTCATCGAGGCCGGGCAGGAAAATTTCCCAGATGCCGTTTGCTTCGCGGCTTCGCAGGACGTGGATGCGTCCGTCCCATGAATTGAAATCCCCCACCACGCTGACACGCCGCGCGTTCGGGGCCCACACGCCGAAATGCACGCCGCGCACTCCTGCGATTTCACGCACGTGCGCGCCCAGTATTTCGTACTTCAGGTAATGAGTTCCTTCGCCCGAAAGGTACAAATCGTAATCGGTTAGCATGGGCGGGAAGGCGTACGGATCGAACGATTCGATTTTGCTTCCGGCAAAGCCGATTCGCAGGCGGTACGCGGTTGGCGGGATAGCGTCTCCCGCATGCAACCGGATGAGCTCCGCAGAAACGACGGCTTCAAAAACTCCGTCAGCGTGGATCTGCTTCGCGGGATGCGCGGCTTGCCCGTCGCTCCAGATGACGTGCATCTCGACAGCGGCGGGATGAAACGCGCGGATGGCGAGGCAAGGCTGCCCGTCGCGTTCGATCCAGTGTGGCCCGAGGATGTGGAATGGGTTCGAGAGTTCCCCGCGCACGAGGGATCTCAATTCGTTCTGGATGTTCTCTCGCACCGGGTTCGGTTTGCCTGCGTGTTCTTCGGTCTTCGCCATGTTCTCCCGAAAATCGAGCCAGAATACTGAGCTACCATCTTACCGGAGGCGGTGCGCTTCGCCAAACGCGCAGCGCGGTTGTTCGAGCGGGGAAAATTTGCTGGCGTTCCGAAGCCAGAGCTTGATAGAAGCACTAAGGAGGAAACCTTAATGTCCAGAATCCTCTTGGGAGTTATCTGCGGCCTCGGTTTCGGCGCTGTGGACGTCGCGATGATGATTCCGATGAGCCATCCAAACAAGCAGACCGCTATGCTGGGGGCGTTCATCGCGCGTTTTGGACTCGGATTTGTGATTTGCACCATTCGTTTGCCGTGGCCGGGATGGGCAGTGGGATTGTTTCTGGGAATCCTCTTGAGCCTTCCGGACGCGATCATCACGAAAGCGATGGCTTCCATCATTGGGTCAGGAGCAGTGGGCGGTCTCATCATCGGCTGGATCGCCAGCAAGTACGGTCTGTAGATTTAGCCGGGTGAGGAACTACAACATCTGGTTGCTGGACTTGCGAGAACAAGCCCGGTAGGCTATCGGCGTCCCTGGGGCGCACGGCGGGGCAATTCACAATAGGAGATCTCTCATGAAGCCATTCGCTCGTTCGATTTTTCTCCTCGCTGCAATTGCCCTTTTGGGTGTCGCGGGATTTGCGCGCGCCCACGAAGGGGCGCAGACTAAGAAGCCACCCACGCCGTCGGAAGCCGTCCTCGCCAATTGGAACGACATTGGCAACAGATTGATAGCCATGGCCGAAGACTGGCCGGAAGAAAAATATAGCTACCGCCCGAACGCAGACGTTCGCACGTTTCAGCAAGTCCTCC
>JBAWGF010000287.1:0-11320 GCA_049592615.1 Candidatus Acidiferrales bacterium | reverse complement strand
CGGTGGTAGCCCGCCCTCACAAGCAGACGAACATCGTTGGTCTGGTTTCCGCCCGCGGTCGGAAATAGATTGGCGAACCCCTCGAGAAGTCTTTCCAGTTTCTTCCGCTGTCCTTTGGCAAACGAATCGTCCTCCGGCGATTCGCGCGGCTGCCACAAACCTTCCAGGCGTCCGGTGATGCGATCCGCGCGCGGCTGAAAAGCGTAAAAAAGGAGGAGCGAGATGGCGGCTGTCATCACAAACGAAGCCGCCGTGGTGATCCAGATCATTTTCGCAATGCTCCCCTTCGCTCACACATCCACTTGCACGATCTTCCAAAGAATCATTCCGCCGATCAATTGCAGCAAAGCGGCTCCCGCCAGCATCAACCGGCCCATTCGATCGGTGAAGAGCAGGCTGGCATAGTCGGAATTCAAGAACATCAAAAGCACGAACACGATGGGCGGCAGAGAAAACAGAATCCCCGCCGTCAATCGTCCCTGCGCCGTGCGGACGCGCACCTCGCCCTGAATCCGGAAACGTTCGCGAATCACTTTCGAGAGGTTGTCCAATAATTCCGCAAGATTCCCGCCGGATTCTTTTTGAATGAGCAGCGAGGAAACGAAAAACCGCACATCGGCCAGCGGGACTCGGTCGATCTGATGCATCAGAGCATCCCGCAACGGCAGCCCGAGGTTTTGTTCGTCCGAGGTGATTCGAAATTCAGCGCCGATCGGTTCGGCCAGCTCCGTCGAAATCATCTCCATTCCCGATGTGAATGCGTGCCCCGCGCGGACCGCTCGCGCGAGCAGTTCAATCGCTTCGGGAAATTGCTGCTGGAAGGTACGAAAGCGCCGTCCTCGCCTGAACGCAGCAAATGCAAACGGCGCAGCGCCAATCGCCGCTCCCACAACCAGCGCGGGAAGGGACGGGACAAAAAAACTCGCGGCAAGATACCCTGCGAACACACCTACTGCACTGAATAACATCAGCTTGCCGGGTCGAATCTTCCAGCCTGCCTGCGCCAGGAATAATTTCAGGAGGCGCGAGGCGGGCCAGCGAATAAGAAGACGGTCGAGCAAAGGAACGGCACTCAACATTTCGTCGCGGACAAGACTCAGAGGTTGTTCCGACGCCTCGCGCGTCTCGCTCTCCGCGATTTCCTTCAACCGTCCGGCTACGTCGGGGTCGCGCCGCCGCGTCGCATACAACCCCACGCTTCCCGCCAGGAGCAGGATGATGAAGAACGTGATGAATGCCGCGAAGAGAGGCATCTCATTTCCTTTAATGCACGCTCGGAATTTCGAACATTCTCGCGGGTAATTTGATCCCGGCGAGTTCCAGCCGCTCCGAACATTTCGGGCGGATTCCGGTGGGAAGGAAATCACCGAGAACGTCGCCGTTTTTCCCAATGCCGCGCTTGAGAAAAACGAAAACATCCTGAAGGGTTACCATGTCACCTTCGGTTCCCGTCACCTCCGTCACGTTCACAATGCGGCGCTTGCCGTCGCTCAGGCGGCTGACTTGAACCAGCAGGTCAACCGACGATGAAATCTGCCGCCGGATGGCCTTGTCCGGAAGATTGAAGCCCGCCATCGCGACCATCGTCTCGAGCCGCCCGATTGCATCGCGCGGCGTATTCGCGTGGACGGTGGTGAGAGAGCCGTCGTGGCCCGTGTTCATCGCTTGCAGCATGTCGAGCGCCTCTTCGCCGCGCACCTCGCCGATAACAATCCGGTCGGGGCGCATGCGCAGCGAATTGACGAGTAGCTCGCGCTGGCGAATCGCTCCCTTGCCTTCGATATTCGCGGGGCGCGTCTCGAGCCTCACGACGTGTTCCTGATGCATTTGCAATTCCGCCGCGTCTTCGATCGTCACGATTCGCTCGCGATTCGATATATACGAGGAAAGCAGATTCAGAAGCGTCGTTTTTCCGGCGCCGGTGCCGCCGGAAATCACGATGTTCATTCGCGCGCGCACGCATCCGGAAAGGAACTCGAGCATCGGAGCGGATAGCGTTCCGTTTGCCACCAGGTCCTGCTCGCTCAGTTTCTCTTTTGTAAAACGGCGAATGGAGAGCGCTGGCCCGTCTAGAGCGAGCGGCGGAATGATCGCGTTCACGCGCGAGCCGTCAGGCAGGCGCGCATCCACCATCGGCGAGGATTCGTCCACGCGGCGCCCCACTGCGGAAACGATTCGGTCGATGATGAGCATCAGATGTTCGTTGTCGCGGAACTGCACTCCGGTCGGCTCGAGCTTCCCGTGCCTCTCCACGTACACGGAGCGGTACGAATTGACGAGGATGTCCGCCACGGCGGGATCGCGCATCAGCGGTTCGAGCGGGCCGAGGCCAAATACCTCGTCGAGAACTTCCTGCGCCATCTGATCGCGCTCGACGCGTGTGATCGGCGTGCCTTCGCCGGCCACCAGCGTTTCGATGATTTGGCTGAGTTCGCGCCGCACTGTTTCGCGGTCGAGATTTGTCAGCCGCTCGAGATTCAGCTTCTGAATCAGCTTGCGGTGAATGGCGGTCTTGAGCGCCGTGTAGTCGGCGCGCGCCGGGATGGTCGGTGTGGTGGTCTCGTTCATTTCCGTGTTGAGAAGAGCGAGCCGAGTGCGCCGCGCCGCTCGCCGTCGGTGGGCGCGACTCCGGTCAACGAAGCGGCCAGATCGCGGAAGCGCGCCACAAGCGGATTCGACGCATTGCCGGTGAGCGGCATGCCCAGCGTCACCGCTTCGCTGACCTGGCGGTAATCGTTCGGCAGGCGCGTATGCACCGGCTGCTTGAGATTTTTTTCGACGTTGGCGATCGCATCGTCATCCACGCGCCGCCACCGATTGATCACGATGTGAATCCGGCTGCGGTCGAGCCCGGCGGATGACGCTGCCGTCAGATGCCGCTCGAGTGTCCACAGCGCTAGCAGGCTCGGCTCAGCAATCAGCAGCACGGCATGGGCCATGCGCAGCACCGGCGCCCATTCGGACACATCCACAACGCCTGCATCCACCAACAAAAAATCAAAGACGCTTTGCCCTACGCTCACGATGCGCGAGATTGTCGGGATTGAAACGCCCTGCCAGGCTTCGGAATTCGAAGCCCCTGCGAGGACCTCGAGTCCGGTTTTGTGCCGCGTGATCAGCCCTCCGAGGAAATGTCCGTCGAGCCGGTCGATATTCTCGAGCGCGTCCCGGATGTTGAATCGCGGCTGAAGGTCGAGCAAGAGAGACAGATGTCCGAGCGGGCGGGCAAAATCAAAAAGCGCCACGCGCATCTTCGTGAGTTGCGCCACCTGGACTCCGAGATTGACTGCCACTGTGCTTGTGCCGACGCCGCCCTTCGATCCCGCCACAACGATCAGCTTCCCCACCACGAGGCCGCCGTTCGGCGCGCGCTCCTCCCCAAAGCGCGAGATCACGCCTCGAAGCGTTTCGGGAGAGACAGGCTTGGTGAGAAATTCCTGCACACCGCTGCGCATCGCCTGCAAAAGCAGATTTTGTTCCGGCGGAATGCTGGAGCAGGCGATGATGCCTACGCCCGGCCGGATTCTGTGCAAGTGGGCCGCGAATTCGAAATAGTTCCGCGGATCGGAAGAAAGATCGAGGAGGACGACGTCCGGGACCGGTTCACCAGCGGAAGGGTAACGCTCGGATACCGGCTCCCAATCGCGCACCGAATGGATCAGGCCGGTCTGCTGCATCGTAGCGCGCAACGTGTTGATGGCGTCCTTGTCGGTCCCCACGATGACAGCGGTCAACATTCTCGAAACATTCCTTCCTGCATCCCGGCGTGAGGCTTCGACGATTCCGGCTGCTACCGGAAAGATTCACGGCTTCGCGGGGGCCTTTTCCTCCGGTTTTGGCTGAGTTGGCGGCATAAACGGTTCCGGAAAGATCAAGTCGGGCTTCGTCGCACTCACCGGGATAGGCATGACGATGCGCGGGGTCACGAGTATCAGCAATTCACTATTCGATTTCTGAAACGAATGGCTGCGGAACAACGGTCCGAGAACCGGCATGTCGCCGAGCCCTGGCACCTTGTTTAGGATCTGCGTCACGCGATTGTCCACCAGACCTGCGATCACGAAGCTCTGTCCATCGCTCAACTCCAACTGCACATCCACGCGGCGCGTGGAAATCGCCGGGATGAAGAACCCGGAAAACGTGACGGCGTTGGTGAAATCGAGCGCGCTGACCTCCGGCCGGATGCGAAGGTGAATCGACCCAGACTCCGTCAGCTCCGGTGTGAAATTCAGGCGCACTCCGAATTCTTTGAATTGAATCGTGACCGTCGGAGCGCTCCCTGCTGCGCCGCCCTGCACAACTGGATACGGGAATTCTCCTCCCGCCAGAAAGTTCGCCTCCTTGCCGGTTTCGGTCAAAAGATTCGGCTCGGCGAGAATCTGTAGAAGACTTTTTTGCTGGAGCGCCTTGATCGTCGCGCCGAGATTGATGTCCGGACGGAAGATAAACACATTCAGCAGGTCGCTCAGCGTCAGGTTCGCTTGATTTTCCGGGGTCCCGGCACCATTTTGCAGCGCGCTTAAGGTGGTGCTGCCGAATTGTTCCGTGCCGACCGACGCAAGCGTGCGGGTTGTCGAGCCCGGCAAACTCAACAAATTGAATCCGAACTGATTCATCGCGGTGCGATCCACCTCAGCGAACTTCACTTGCAACAGGATCTGCCCCAGCCGTGGCTTATTAGGAAGTTCCATCAGATTGACGGCCTTGGGCGCCGCCGCCGAGATGAGTTGAAATATTCTGTCCGCGACTTCTTTTGACGACACGCGCCCCGAAACCATCACAACGTCCTTCGAAGCTGCGAGTTCGACGGACTCGTGCGGGAACATTTCGCGGACTCGCTGTTGCAGGCTCAGAATGTCGAGATCAACCTGAATCTCAAACGACTGGCTCTCGTCCGCTTCGTTCCAGAGCACCAGTGAAACGCCGCCCGGCGCTTTTCCATCAATCAGAATTTGCGTCGAGCTGATGAGCATGGCATCCGCGGTCAAAGGGTCCGCGATTGCGACACGCCGCAGCCGCGTGGGAGAAGTGATCACAAGCGAGCGCCCCACGAGGACGTGCAATCGCTGCGGACTCGGTTCCGTCTGCTGTGCGGACGCGGGACGTGAAGCGCCCAGGATCGCAAAAATCACGACCCCGCACCCAAAACTATATAAACGGAATCGTGCTCCTGACCTGCGCGTGCTTACGTCGGCGGTGGTCTTGTGTTTCACGGTTTCGGCAAAGCCTCGGTCTCTCGTTTGTTTCCGCGAATCATTTCAATCGGATAATTGCGCGGGGGCGCCGGTGCTGCGCTGGCCGAACCGCTTGATTTGCCCATTGGCGCCGCATAGCTTGCAAAGAGCCATGCTTGCTCGGCCGGATTCGATGCGACTTTCTCGACGTCAAGTGTGTTACGCAGTGCAAGCTGAATTCGCCCGAGAGTGCTTGCGAGCGTGAGGATGTTGGCTTCGTCCGGGCTCACGAGCAACGTAATCACCGGCACTGTTTGCGGCGCTCCCTGCTTGTCCGCTTCGATTTTTTGCCCGATCGCGAGCACGCGAATTCCCTGCAGAACGCTGCGTGTCATGTTTGAAGCGTTCTGGCCCGCGGCGGATCCGGTTGCCAGCACGTCCACCCGCGAACCCGGTTGAATGAAGCCCGAAACGGACACCACGTCGTTGACGGCCACGGATACCGCGCGAAAGCCCTTCGGAATGACGGCGGCGAGTCCCGCGCCACCCTCTCGCGGCGCAAGATTTGCCTCGAGGATAGGCTCGTTTTCCACCAGAGGAACCAGCACCGCGCGGCCGACACAATCCGCCGGACGCGAAAAGCTTCCCGCCAGCGGCTGCACAGCCGGCCAATCAATCACGCGCAAGGAAGTCTCCTCGAGCCGCGCTCCGAATACCAACGGTGCGTTCGCCACGACAATTTTTGTGACGGCTTGCGAAACTCTCGCCGCACCCGCGCGTGAGAGTTGCCGGTACACGAACGTCGAAGCCAGCACCGCCAGCACCAGCGCAACCGCCACGGCGATTAACATGCGATTCCTATCCAATTCCCGTGCTCCTCCCCGCTCTGTCCCCAGAACAATTTCTTACCAACGCGGGCGGCCCAACCAAAAACAAACCAGAGTGGCCACCGCGGCCACGACGCCGAACGGCAAACTCACTCCCCGCGGATTTTCCAGATGAATTTGCGGATGAGGAAGCAGGCCGTACACGAAAAATCCGCGCACCAGATCCCAGAGATTCAAAAACGTCTCCCACATGCGCCGCTTCACCAGAACCTGGCCCAGGGCAACGATGCCACTCAAAAAAATCGTCGCGAGCAATATCGCCATAACTTCTGCGGGTCCCACAAGCGCGCCGAGGGCGCCCATTAATTTCCAATCGCCCGCGCCCAACCCTCGCAGCAGGACCATCGGCAGCAACAAACCGAGCGCCAGTCCCGCACCCTCGAGAGAATTCAACACGCCGGGCCAGCGCTCCCACCATGCGTTGAGCGCAATACCTGTGAGCAGGCCTGCAACGGTGAGTACGTTCGGGATTCGACGCTCGCGCCAATCCCATATCCCCGCGCCGCAGACCATGGTCAACGCCGCGATCCATATTCCGCGTTCCGCCACGGCACCGTCTCCTATGAGCCTTGCGAATCTGGACCGCCCGGCCATCGCCTCGCCCTGCAAGAATTCCCGCCTGCTTCGCAAGCTAGGTATTCGTTGTCAGGTTTGAGGCGGCACTTGAAAACGCGGTGCTCACTGCTGTCGCTAGCGCTTTCATCGATGCGACAGCTGCGAGCGCAATTAACACAACAAGCAGCGCATACTCCGCGAGGTCCTGTCCTGATTCCTCCTGCCACAACCGCTGCAAAAGTACCTTCATCGTTCTTCCTCCTTTAATGTGATGACACTTCTACTGGCCCGGCGTGTGACCGTGCACTCGCATTGCCAAAACTGGTCCGCTCACTTTGCTCATAAATAAGCTGCTTGCAGGGGAATGTTGAGCGCCCTGAACCAAAGTGGGACACAATCCATTTGTTTCCGCCCCAATCAGGAATCGCGTCCCGTTGTGTTTCATCTGCAAACTATCGGAACACGACGCGACTTTGAGCGCCTCCATGCCCTCATGTTGCGCCGATACATGACTTCGATTCCGCCGCACAAAAATCACGGCGAGATTGTCCACGTACGTCCGCTCCCAATCCGCAGACGCTCCGAGCGCCGTCGCAAGCGCGGAGTCCCGCCGAATCAGGAACGATTGCAGGTTGTATTTTTCGATCACGTCGAAGGCACCCGGCTCGAGCCTCGCCAGCCGCAGATAATCGCTCAGCGTTCCCGCACGTTCGTGAACGTCGGCGCGGCCGTCAACGAACACTCCTTGCATAAGCGCACCCCTCCAGATCAAATACCCACCCCAGCCGTAGTCGTTGAAAAGCGGCTCGCGCAGCGGAATGCTTCGTGCCGATTGCAGCGCCCCCACCGGATAGTGCCCTGTCAGAGCCCGATGGAGCTGCGCTTGCGACGGAAATGACCTGGCGCATCCCGCGAGAACCAGCAGAATCAAGGCGGCATTCCACACCGGATGATCCCTTTCGGCGTTGTAAATCGGGACGGCGCGGCGGATTCCGACGGCGAAAAAAGGGACCGCCACAAACACGAAGAGAATTACAAACCGCAAATGAATTGCCGACCCGAACGCGCAAAGTAGAACCAAAGCGCCTTCAGAAACTCGGCACTTTGCTCCGCCAAAAATCACACTCAGAAAGAATGTGGCCAGCAGAATGAGCACGGCGGCGGAAAGGAACCGTTCCGTGCTCAACGGAAGCCATTCCTGAATGTTTGCAACATTCGTCGGCTGCGCGATTGCCAGTTCAAGCGGATACGCTGAGAGGCGCGTTCCGTAGGGCGTGATCGGAAGGACGGCGAAACACGCGAGCGTGGCCATGGCAAACGTTCGTCGTCGCGCCGGGTCCCAGCGCTCCGCGAAGATTCCGTTTCGTTCGAATTGCAAATAGGCGCCGGCCCACGCGAGCGTCAGCGCCAGCAATCCCAACACGAATGTTCCGTGCGTGTTCACCCAAAGGAGAAAAATCGGCGGGAGATACCAGACGGCACGATTGTTTCCGCGCTCGAAGCTTTCGACAGCGATCAAAGTCAGCAGAAAGAAGATCCAGCCGAATAATTGCGGGCGCATCGTGCAAAAACCCAGAAAGACCGGCAGAAAAACCGCGCACGCAATAAACGCCGCCTTCGAATTGTGTGAGCGCTGCAAGGCGTGGCCAAAGAGCAGCAACAGCAACACGCAGGCGAGACCTAGATCGAGGCATTTCAGCCCACTTAGTTGTCCTGCGCGAAAAACCGCAGCGATGCCAACTTCTCCAAGCCATTCATACGCGATCCAATCCGTTCCGCGAGCCGTGGCCGCGTACGTGTCTCTCTGCGGAAACGCGTGCGTCTCCAGGATGTCTTCGCCGGCGCGCAAATGCCACCACATGTCTCCTTCGCTGAAAAGCAAATCCCCGCGCGAGCCCTCTACCCGCGCGCCAAAAAAGACGCCCGAGATCAGAAGGACTCCGAGAAAAACTGGAAATGAAAAGATCCGCCGTGCAAAGACGCTCAAGGCCGCAGCTCTCCCAGTTCGCGCATTCGGGAGCGCGGCCGCGATCTCTCCTCTTCTCATCTGCAAACCTGCGCCCATCATTCCACTCGCCCCGCCGGAGAAATGTCGGATTTCAGCGCGTGAAATGCGGGGACGACTTTGTAGGGCGCGCGGCATTCCGCCACGGATTCGCCGAGCTGGAGGATTTTGTCTTCCTTTAAATTACCCAGCAGCAGCCCGGCGCGTTCGAGATAATCAATGCGCTCGGGGCGAAGCCCCATCACGCGCGCGCACGTTGCGTCCACGGCGACGGCGTCATCGCCCATCACAATCACTCCGCTCGTCTTCGGGAATCCTTCGAGCGGACCGTCGCCCTCCATGCCGACGATTCCATCGACGATCGAAAAGTCCGGAGAAACCGTGCTCGCGAGATCCAGAATCACGCGCGAGATTCCGGCCCAATGCAAAATGTTTTTCGGCCAGCCGTAGCAGCAACCGGGAACGATGCCGAAAAGATTTTTCAAGGAGAGCGTGACGCCCGCCCAGTGGTGCGTCTTCATTTTCGGAAGCGAGACGATAAAATCAGCGCGGAGCACGGTCGAGGGCAACGAAATCTGCTTCAAGCGTGACGCACGCGTGCGCAGCGCGACTGCGTGAACGTCGTCCACATTCAAATCCACGAATTCTCCATTGGTCCGCCCCAGATACCCGCGCAAGCCCGTGCTTTCGAGTATGGATTCTGTGTCACGGTCGGTAGCCGGCCCCTCGGCGATGACCACCTCTCGCGCCCCCAACCGGTGGAAGCATTCCCGCGCCGCCATGATGAGTGCCGGATGCGTGTTGGTGATCCCGCGAGGATCGTGGCCCACGAGATTGGGCTTAAGCAGGACAGTCTTGTCTCGTACTGCGGGGTTGAATTCGAGCAATGTCTCGAACAGAAGATTCGCAAGATCGGCGGAGTAATCCGCCGCCCTGCGAATGGCGACAAGGGATGTCTTACGGTTCGCAGGAGATGCGAGTATCGCGGATGCGTAAGCCATTGCTCAGGCACTCGCCGCAAACGCACGCGCGGCAGCCGCTCGAAAGCTGAGAACGCACCACGCGAGAACCGGCACGGACCATGAAGATTTGTCGGACTCATATCGGCGCCGGATTTCCGGCTCGGTGGAGGAGCGAGCAAAGGCATAGCTTTTCAGGCAAAGTTCAGAGAGCGCGAGTGACTCCGTGCTTCTGGGAAACGCTGTTTGCGTTACGATCCAGTCGAGACTTTCCGCAACGGAACTGTGGGCAGTTGAATTCCGCAGCGCTAGCAGAGCCCAGACCGTCGGCCCAACGAGCGGCCGCCCCGCGGCGCCATACACCGTCGGATTCCCGCAATTCCATCCGCCGCCGGGACATTCGCGATCCACGAGCATTGCGACGGCCAGTTCGCGGCGTTTTGCAGCCGCAGCCGGCAAGAGCGCAGCGGGAATGCAGCCGAGCGCCAGAAGCGCGAATGCCGTCGGCTCGACCCAGCTCGCTGTCCCCGTGGTCCAAGGCCAACCGTAGAGAGAATGATTCTGCGAAACCACTTCCTCATGGACGAAAAGCTGATGACGTACGCGCCAATTCCACTTCCCTTCTCCCGGCATCTGACGGCAAAGCCAATATGCGCCGTCGAGCGCGGCATCCTGACCAAGGTCGTGCGGCCAGAGGGCGAGGCAAGCAAGCGATGTCACCCAGCAGCCTTCTGCAAGTTTCGGGAACGCCGGCCAGGAGCCATCCGCGAGTTGCGAGTCCAAGAGAAATTCTCCGCCTCGCAACAGGCGCTTTCGCACTTCTTCCGGTTGTCGCTGACCCTCGAGAGCTATCAACGCCCATGCAGTTGGTTCGATACCGCTTTCGCTTCCTTCTCGAAATCCCCACCCGCCATCGGAATTCTGAGAGCGAAGAAGCGCAGGAAGACACACTTCAGTCAAAAAGCCTTTTCGGCTCGTCTGCGATTCGTCCAACTGAAGGCCGAGGTTCACGCTTTGAATGCAATCTCGTTAAGGTTTTTGTGCACGAATCAGAACTCCATGTGTAGGAATGCACCTGCCGTGCCAAAATAAGTCACTTGCGAAGAGCAGTTGCTTTCCGAGAGCTGTTGCTAACAGTCACAATCTATTCTGGTTGTGATGGATCGCTGACAATACACAGCGAATTGACCGCGGAGGATTGCGGCAGACTAATTCCCAAATTGGGATTCGGACCAAGAAGGGTCTGCAATACCGGAGAATGGTGAATTAGTCCAACGCAACCGCTCACGCCACAAGCGCGACGCCGTCGTGTTGCGCAGCGTGGGTGCCGGTGATATTCTGACTTCAGTACGAGCCAGAGCGGGCGTCGTACAATGGCAGTATAGAAGCTTCCCAAGCTACTTCTAAGAACACTCAAAGCGTTGAAACGGCGGCATTTCACTTTCGCAAAACTCGCCTCAGTTGTGACCACTTTGTGACCAAGTTGTGACCATCATTTCAGTTGCGTTCGTCATTAGGTGAGCTTAGATAATTTCAGGGACTTTCGGCAAAATCTGATAACAATTTGCATCAAAGTAGGCCACCGGTTTTCTTAGTGCAGGCTCCCGAGTTTCTGTCGCCACGTCTGCTTAAAACTTGACGAAGACTCCTCGAAGAGTTTGAGCATGTCTTCGATGTGTTTTCGGTCCGTACCGTCGATTGCGACTTCAAAGCAGAAATGTACGTCTTCGTTAAACATTA
>JBAWGF010000286.1:0-14087 GCA_049592615.1 Candidatus Acidiferrales bacterium | reverse complement strand
CGTGTACACCCCTATTACGCTGCCAGTCGAACTGAGGTGTGTGATTTGAGTTGTGTTGGCGACCAGGACGCTCTTGTCACTCAATTCGCGAATCGCAAATGCTGGGCCCCCCGGAAGGTTTATAGCGAAATCCGGGTTTTGATGGTTGTTCGCAATATCGAAGTTCTTCACGGTCCCGGTTTGCGAAGACCCCGCGGTCTGCGTGCTGTACAGAATTCTGGCGCTATCGTCGCTCAACTCGAGATAGCCAATGCCACCCTGGTCGTAGGCCGGGAAAAAGGTGGATTCCAGAGAACCCGTGCTGGAAAGCTCCAGCAGCGAATTCTCCCCCGAGCTCTGGCCCACAAAGACGTTGCCCAAAGGATCGACGAGCACGCCCAGCGGGCCGCTGTTATAACCGCTGCCGAACGCCGCCCCGCCGGCTGTGCCGCCCGTGAAAACTTCCACGGTGCCGCTGGCGGTGGTGCCGACAGTCGCATCCGGATTCGCCGCATAAAGATGGCCCGCAGCGTCGAAATTCATTCCCGCGATGATGCCGCCAAAGCTGCCGGAGTTGAGCACTTGCACGAGCGTGCCGGCAGGCGTGTATTCGAAGATCATTCCATCGATGGACCCGACAAAGACGTCGCCCTGGCCAAACTGCTGCGGCGGGCCGCTGAAGACAGCCGTGGCCAGCGCCCCGTTCAGCGCCGTCACGCCCGAGATGCTTAACGGCAAAGTGCACGGGCCGGTTCCCGCGGTACTAATTCCAGTCAGGCTGCAGAATCCCAGCCACCCGGCAAATGTCGAATTGCCGGTCGGCGCGGCGGTGAGTGTCACCTGAGTGGCTGTCCCAAAGCCTGCCGTGCAAGTCCCGCTTGGGACGCCGTTGGTGACAGTACAATTGATCCCGGGCGGAGTGCTCGTGATCGTCCCGCTTCCATTCCCCATCCCGGAAACTATTAGGGAAGCTGGGCCAAATGTTGCCGTGACGGCCTGCGCTGCTGTCATCGTCACCGTACAGATGAGACTCGTTGTAGGACAGGTGGACGTCGATCCGTTCACTGTCCATCCTGTGAAGGCCGAGCCAGGGTCTCCGAAGGCGACCAGAGTCACCTGTTGGCCCAAAGCGAAATTCTCCACACATTGGCTCGATGGGCTCAGGCAGGCAAACGGCGCCGGGCTGCCATTTACCAGGCCTATTGTGCTGCCGCTAACGTTCCCGGTCCCTGTTCCTGCCAAAGTGACCGTAAGTGTGACTCCAGGCAGTGCGGCTGCCGTGCCCGACAGCGGTGAGCTGAAAGATGGATGGGCCGGGTCGTTGGTGGAGAAGGTAAGATTCGCGCTAAACACAGTCCCACCCGGGGTCCCTGCCGGCGGCACGAACTCGAGTTCGAGTTCGCACGTGCCTTGAGGAGCTACCGGAACCGGCGCCTGGGTTATGGGATTCGCGCAGTCATTCACGAGGGTGAATCCGGTGGATGGAGTCACAGCCACGTTACTGATGGTCAGCGAATCGAGCCCGGTATTTGAGATCGACACAAATCCCACGTTCCCGGTTGCGCCCGGCAAAACCGGGCCAGAAGCCGTCAGCAAGGAGGTATCGACAACTGCAACAGGCGCGAGAGGCACTTTGCGGATACGATTGTTGCCGCCATCCGCAATGTACAGGGTGTTGTTATTGTTTGCAGCGTTCTTGAATATCGCCAAGCCGAAGTTTGAGATGAGCGCCTGCGTGGATGCTTCGCCATCCCCGTTGAAACCGCCGTCCAGATTGTGGATGTCGCCCGCGACTGTAATCACCGTCTGCGACGTTGCATCGATTCGGCGGACCACATTGTCAAACCCGCCGCCGACGAACACGTCTCCTGCGCTGTCCAGAGCTACCTGCTGGGGAAACTGCATGCTAGCTGATAGGGCATCGCCTCCGTCTCCGCCAAAAGTCGGAAGCCCGTTGAATGCGTAGGTCGTCACGTTGTGCTGGGCGGTGTTGTCGATCTTGCGGATCAGATTGTTGTTGGCGTCCGCCACGTAAAGATTGTCATTTGCATCAAACGCGATTCCCCACGGCACACTGAATGTCGCCGTACTGGCGGTACCATTGGCGGAACCACCGGTCCCCGTTCCTGCGAAATTGGAAATGTTGCCGCCCGGGGAAAAAACGCGGATGCGGTTCGCCCCACCATCCGAAATGTAAACATTTCCTTTTGAGTCGACGGCAATGCCGGTCGGGGCTCTGAAAAGTGCGCTTGTTGCCGGCCCGCCGTCGCCACAGCCAGGCAGTTGCGCTCCGCCGCATCGCGCGCCGTAAGTACCTGCAACACGAGTAATGGTTCCCGAAGTATCGATGCGGCGGACGACAAAGTTGCTCCGATCAATGAAGTACAGGTTCCCGATGGGGTCAAATGCCATTCCGTGCGTAAGTTGGGTTAAGTTCGCCTGGAGTGCCGGGCCACCATCGCCATTGGAAAGGCCTGGGGGGCCCACAACTCCGTTCCCGGCAAAATTCGTTATGACCTGTGTTGTCGCATTCACCTTGCGGATGCGGGAGGCAGCTGCGTCCAGGATGAAAAGATCGCCGGCGCTGTCCGCGATCACATAGGGTGGAGCCCCTATGACGGCGGCCGTGGCCGGGCTGCCGTCGCCCCCGGTACCACCTCCGGCATAAGCGTTGATTGTGGGCGCGGGGCCTGGAACCACGATGCGGAAGCGTTGCGTACCCGCATCACAGAAAAGGATGTTGCCGGTGGCCCCATCGACAGCAACCGCAGTCGGGGAGTTCAGGAAGGCGCTCGTCGCTGCACCTCCATCGCCGCACCCGCTCGTAGAGAGGCATATGTTCGCATTGCCCGCCACAGTTGAGATGTTATGCGCCGGCGTGTTGTCCACTTTTCGTATGCGGTTGTTAAAAGTGTCCGCGATGTAGAGATTGTCGGAGGAGTCCAGGATGACCCCCTGGGGGTTACTCAGACCCGCCTGGTTTGCGGGTCCGCCATCGCCCCCGAATGTGAAAGCGAGCGCCGCGCTGCCCGCATACGTAGTGATGTTGAGGGAGGTATGGTCCACCATGCGAACAACTGAATCATTACTGTCTCCAATGAAGAGGTTTCCCTTGGAATCCAGCGCCACGCCATCAGGGAAACCGAGTTGTGCGGCCGTCGCAGGCCCCCCGTCGCCGTTGGCGCTGCCAGCCATGCCCTGCGTTCCATTTCCTGCGTACGTCGAGATAATGTGCTGGGAATTTTCCACCTTGCGAATGACGTTGTTGCCCGAGTCCGCAATAAAAAGAGTTCCGCTCCCATCGACGGCTACCGCGGCCGGGAAATTCATAAGGGCGCCTGTCGCGGAGCCGCCGTCGCCGCTGTACCCGCCGAAGAAACCGAGGCCGTTATACTGATTCCCCGAGCCTGCGACGGTCGTGATTACGTGTGTACTGAAATCGACTCGGCGAATGCGATTATTTTGCGAGTCCGCAATGAACAGGTTTCCGCCCCCATCCACGGCGAGTCCATTTGGAGAATTCAGTTCTGCGCTGGTGGCTGCGCCGCCGTCACCCGAAAAACCTAGAATGCCGCTACCGGCATACGGCGTCATGGTTCCCGCTGCATCCACTTTGTAAACGACTGAGAGAACAGGTACGGAGAGAAAGGTGACGTGGTTGATGGTGTCTCTCGCGATGCCAAACGAACCCGACAGATAGGCCGAGGTCGCGGTTGTGGAATTTGTCCCGCCACCCGCGACAGTGGTAATTGTGTTGGGGTTTTGCGCCGCTGCGGGTAGAGTGATGGAACAAATCAGAATTGCCAGAGAGACGATCCGCCGCATTATTAGACCTCCCAAGTAGGCCATCTCACAATGATTCTGCGAATCGTTAGCCCGACGATTCTCGGATTCCCGCTAGGGGGGCCGGAGGATGAACAGGGAGCAGAGAATTGGCGGGAAAAGGTACTGCAATACGCAGGCCGAAACAAGCCCTTTTCCACTACGAACCGAGTGTTCCCCGTGCTCGCTTCGCCCTTCCTTATCCTATTGAATCTACGTTAGATACTATAAGGATAAGTAATCCGTAACGTGGGGTACTTCGGAGGAAGACTTCCTAAATTTCTTCACTATTGTTCCCAACAATTGCTACAACGTGGAACGTAATGGTGCAGACCGCTTAACCCCTAATTCGTGGGCACCAGGAGCTCGTCAGCGCCGAAGGCTTACTTCGTGACAAACTTAAGTCTCGCACCCCGAAATCGCAGCGACAAAGTGTGACATTCCACGCGTAATTCCCGTCCGACGCTCCATGTCGCTTGTCCTCATTTTCCGCCCACATTACCGTGACAATCGGGCCCCCAATTCAAGAGATTTCAAGGAGGAAGTCATGCTGAGGAAAATGTTGATGGTGTTCGGCGCCGTGCTCGCGCTTCTGGTCTCGGACGTGTGTTTTGCGCAGACCCGATTCGATCGCGCCGAATATTTGATGGCCGCCGGCGCCGGTCAAAAGAAGGGCAAGGTTGCAAAGGGAACTCTAAGCTTCGACAGCGAAAAAAAACTGGTGACTTTTGTTGCCGGGAAACAATCGGAGCAATTCAGCATCGGCTACGACACGATCACGAGCATGCTTTACGAGCAAGCCTCGAGGCCGCGCTATGCCGAGGCCATACTCATTTCGCCGATGTTTGTCTTCGCCAAGGAAAAGAAGCATTTCCTGACGATTCACTTCAACGGTGAAGGTGGCACACCCCAATTCGTGGTCGTCCATCTCGACAAAACCAACTATCGCAACGCGCTTGCAACCGCCGAAGCGCAAACAGGAAAGAAAGTGGACCGGTCTCTCGAGAATTAATCCCGCGCGGGAGGGGGCCGAGGCTGGCTCCCTCCCACACTCAGTGCCGCATTTCCCGTGAATGTCCCCTCGATTTCAGCGCGGAACAGAATGTAGGATAGGCGACGTGATTCGACGGGCGATTCTCCTTCTGCTGCTACTCCCTTTCGCAAGGCCCGCCGCCGCATGGGCATGCATTTGTTCGAAGACAGCACCCGCACTGTGCCAGGGTTTGCCGAAGGACGGCATCGTTTTTCTCGGAACCGTCACCGAAGCCGAAACGCTTCCTCTTGCGCCCTACGAGCAGCCCGCCGCTCGCGCCACGCGCTTCCATTTCCACGTTGACGAGCGTTTTGCAGGCGCAGACGCTGCTGATCTCGACATTTTCTCGGGCGGCGACGACGGCGACTGCAGTTATCGTTTTCGGAAGGGCGCCCAGTACCTGGTGTTCACGCACCAAGCAAACGACGGCCGCCTTTTCGCCACCATTTGCGGCGGGACGCGATTCGCGACCGAAGCGCGCGCTATGCTTCCCCAGTTGCGCGCGATGCGAAGTAGCGGGCGCGTCGCCTCCGTCTTCGGCATCATTCGACGCGGCGACTCGCCATTCCTCGCTTCTGCGGACGATCCGCCCGGAGCCAGCGACAATCCGATTCCCCACGTCGCTCTCAAGCTTCGCTCCCGCGACGATCGATTCAACACGACCACCGATTCCGACGGCGCGTATTCTTTTTACGACGTTCACCCGGGCGAATACACCATCACCGCCATTCTTCCCACGCGCACTGAGCTGGAGGAAAAATCTGCCGTCGGCGAGCTTCCCATTCTCAAGCTTCCTGCCGGCGCGTGCTACGAATTCAACATCATCGCTCTGCCGACCGGTCATATTCAGGGCAGCGTCCTTGGTCCGGATGGAAAGTCGCTGCGGATCGCTGCGCTCGAGCTGTATCGCGCCGGGCGTTACGACAATTCGCGGCCCGGCCTTTGGGGTTTTCAAGGCGCGAAGGGCGTCTTCGATTTCGATCACGTCGGCGCGGGGGAATATGTTCTTGTTTACAATCGTCCCAACCGCCGCGATCCGAATTCCCCCTTTCCGCGCGCGTTTTATCCCGGCGTTTCCGAAATTGCCGAAGCAAAATCAATCGAGCTGAAGGATGGCCAACAACTCTCTGGCGTGAGTTTCAAGGTGAGGAATGGTTTCCCAACGAAACAACTCCGCGTGCGCTTAAAGTGGGAGGGCGCGAAGCTGCCCGGAAGCATTGTCGTTTCGGCAAAGGCGGAGCACGGCATCAATCCCGAGGCCCAACAGGTGAGTGACACGGTCTTCGATTTCACGCTTCTTTTCGACGCGCGCTACACCATCTCCGCCTTTGAAGATTTGGACGCCGCAAAAATGGCCGCGCTCGCTCGCGCCTCAAAGACGCGCGGCACGTCGCGCTCGCGAAAGAAAAACGCGGCCAGCCCTCCGTCCGATGCAACTGCGAATTGCCCTGCGCTAACGCGCCTCCAAGCCGCGAGCGTCGTTATCGATCCCTCCAGCGAAGCTTCACAAGAAATCACGCTCACTCTTGCTGCTCCTACATGTAACTAGTGCAGTTGGCGCTGCTTCGCACATTGTGTTCGATGTTAAGATGTGCGGGTTTGCGGGGGTCGTCCAACATGAAGCGAATCCTGATTGCGGCGCTGCTCACACTCGTTCCATTCGGCGCATCGCTCGCTCAGCAGGTGGCCGCTCCGCCGGCCTCTGCGCCAAACTATTCGATCGACGCCATCCGCTACGCCAAGGTCTTGCACTTCCCGCTCGGTTCTCTCGTCATGGGCGCACCGAAAGATGAGCCGATCGACATTGCCATGATTTTCTGGCTCATTCGCGGCGGCGGCCGCACGATTCTCTTCGACTGCGGCACTCACCGGGGAAAATGGTTCAACCAATTCACGCTCACCGATTACATCTCCCCGGCGGAAGCCGTGCGCCTCGCCGGAATTGACGCCGCGGACGTAACCGATGTGATCGTTAGCCATGCGCACTGGGATCACATGGGAGGAATCGATCTGTTCCCCAAAGCGACGATCTGGATTCAGCGCGCAGAATACGAATACTACGCCGGTCGCGCCTGGCAGCCGGGTGGACACAACGGCGGCATCGAGGCGGACGATATTCTCGAACTCGTGCAGCGCAACATCCGCGGCCAGGTGCGATTGATCGATGGCGACGACGTCGAAATCATTCCCGGCATTCGTGTTTTCACCGGACCGCGCCACACTTTCGCCTCCGAGTATATTCGCGTCGCGGGCGACCTGCCGTTCGTTCTCGCTTCCGACAATGTCTATCTCTACGAAAATCTGCGCTCGAATCGCGCGAGCGGCACTTTCGACGCCTCCGACGCTCCCGCAAACATTGCCGCGCACGCCCGGATGATCGCTCTCGCCGGCTCAGTCGATCGCGTGGTGCCCGGCCACGACCCCGAACAATTCAAGCGCTTCCCCTCATCGGGCCGCATCGCCCACATCCGGCAATTACCCGAATGACCTTATCTTTGACTTACCTTTCTTCGCGTGCGTAGAATCCTTTCGCCAATTCATCCGTCTAAGTCGCGAGATTCTCCGAGGAGAAAAATGATGAACAAAAAGCTGGGCCTGGCCGCTGCCGCAATCCTGCTTGCGCTGGGTCAACCGGGGCAAATCCGTGCGCAGGAAGCGCCGAAGGATGCGAAGGCAGCGGAAGCAAAGCCGGCGCCCGAAACCGCGCCAAAGGAAGAATCTTCCGTCACCGAGCACACGATCCGCATCGGCGGCCAATCCATTCCCTACAAGGCTACAGCTTCAACCACTCTCCTCAAGGACGACAAGGGCGAGCCCACCGCGGCCATCTTCACCATGGCCTACACGCGAACCGACGCGAAGGACATGAGCCAGCGCCCGCTCGCCTTCATCTACAACGGCGGCCCGGGTTCTTCCTCGATCTGGCTCCACATGGGCGCGTTTGGGCCGCGCCGCGTCGTCACCACGGAGGCCGCCGCCACGCCTCCTCCACCGTACAAGCTCGTGGATAACGCCAACTCCCTGCTCGACAAAGCCGACCTTGTTTTCATCGATCCGGTCGGGACGGGCTTCAGCCATGCTGTCGGCAAGGCGCAGAACAAGGATTTCTGGGGGATCGACGAGGACGCCAAATCGCTTGCGCAGTTTATCTCGACTTACGTCAGCCGCAACAACCGCTGGAATTCTCCGAAATTTCTGATCGGCGAAAGCTACGGCACGTTTCGCTCGGCCGTGCTCGGAAATTATCTTCAGTCGCGCGACGGCATCTATCTCAACGGCATCGTGCTGATCTCTAATGTCCTCGATCTTCGCACGATTGTTTTCAACGACGGCGACGACATGCCGTACATTTTCTACGTTCCGAGCTACGCGGCCGCCGCGTGGTATCAGAAAATTCTGAAAGACCGCCCCGAAGATCTCAACGCGTTCCTCGCGGAAGCGCGCAAGTTTGCTTCCACTGATTACGCCGGCGCGCTGATGAAGGGATCGAAATTGCCCGCCGCCGAAAAGGCGGAAGTGGTGAAAAAACTTTCGCGCTTTACGGGATTGAGCGAGGAATATCTTACGAAAGCCGATCTCCGTGTAACGCTCTCGCAATTCCGAGCTGAGCTTCAGCGGAGCAGCGGGCTCACCACGGGCCGTTACGACGCCCGGTTTTCCGGCCCGCTCTACGATCTGCTCGCCGAGCGCGCCGATTACGATCCGCAGAGCACCGCCGTCACCGGCGCATTCACGGCTGCGTTCAACAGTTACGTTCGCGAAGAGCTGAAATTCGGTCAGGACAAAATTTACAATACGTCCGCCGACGGTGCAGGCCGCGAATGGAATTGGAAGCGCGGCGAGCGCGGATTCCCCGGCTCACCGAACTCCGAGGGAGATTTAATCCAGGCTCTGCTCACGAATCCGCATCTACAGGTGGAAGTTGAAAACGGGCTGTACGATCTCGCCACTCCCTTTTTCGCAACTGAATACACGATGGACCACCTCGGCCTGCCCGCGAATCTTCAGGCACACATCCACGAGCAGTACTACCACGCCGGCCACATGATGTATCTGCACGAAGATGATCTCGCAAAATTGAAATCGAATGTGGGGAGCTTCATCGAGGGTGCTTCCAACTAGCAGCCGCATTCTGTTGACACAACCCGGCGGCGCATTCTAGATTCGATTCCGCCATGCCCGCAAAAAGCTCTTCGCCTGCCCTCCGCCTTCGGCCGCATCCGCACTTGTATGAAATCAATACTTGGGCCTGGCTCGAACAGCTCTCCGCGCGGCTCGGCCGCCGGATCACGCTCGCAGAAGTTCCCGACTCGGAATGGGACGCGCTCGAACAGCTTGGCTTCGACATCATCTGGCTGATGGGAGTCTGGCAGCGGAGCGATGAATCGCGCCGCGTCATGCTGAGGAATCCGGAAAACTTTGCGGCGTACTCGCGCGGCTTGCCAGGTTGGAAACCGGGCGACATCGGCGGTTCGCCCTATGCGGTCATGCAATACGTACTCGACCCGCGGATTGGCACGTGGGGGTCGCTCGATCGCGTCCGCGAAAAGCTCCGCGCGCGCAGGATGGCGCTGTTTCTGGATTTCGTTGGAAACCACACGGCTCCGGACCATCCGTGGATGCGCGAGCATCCGGAATACTACGTCCATCTTTCGCGCGACGAATGCGAAAGAGCCCCGCTCGCGTTTTTCCCCATCGACACGAAAGACGGAGGCGAATTCATCGCCCTCGGCCGAGATCCTTATTTCCCCCCGTGGAAGGACGTGGTACAGCTGAACTATTTCAATCCCGCAGCGCGCGCCGCGCTGATTGCGGAACTTCGTGAAATCGCGCGCCATTGCGACGGTGTCCGCTGCGACATGGCCATGCTTCAGTTGAACGACGTCTTCGCCAATGTGTGGGGCCGGTTTGTGGACGGCGCTCAACGGCCCGAGAAGGAATTCTGGGCCGAGGCGCACGCCGCACTCCCCGGATTTCTCCTGCTCGCCGAAGCCTACTGGGGAACGGAGCCGCAGCTTCTCGATCTGGGCTTTTCTTTCGTGTATGACAAGGAGATCTACGACGCGGTCCGCGAAATCAGAATCTGGGATGTTCGGGCGCGACTCTCGGCCGGCTTGGAACGCAACAGCCGGCTCGCGCGGTTCCTCGAGAATCACGACGAACCTCGCCGCGCCGCCGTGTTTGGAAACGACCGGCTGCCCGCCGTCGGCACTCTGATGGCGACTCTGCCCGGAATGCGTTTCTATCATCAGGGCGAACTCGAAGGCCGCCGGACTCAGCTTTCCATCATGCTGCGAACCGCGGCCGATGAGGCAACGGACCCGGTCAGCAGCGCTTTCTTCCAAAAAATTCTCCGCATCACGAACGAAGACGTTTTTCACACGGGGAAATGGAATCTCCTGGAAATCGCGCCCGATGCCGAAGATTCAGCGGCGGATCTCATCGCCTACGAATGGCGATCGGGAAAGTCGTGGAAGATGATTGTCGTAAATTTGGCGGGACGTGCGTCGCAGGGCCGCGTCCGCTTGAGGGACCCTGTTTCATCGGCGGGGCAATACGTATTCGACGACGAGCTCAACGGTGCCAGCTATCCGCGTCAGGCCGACGAAACCAACCGGGCAGGATTGTTCGTGCGCCTCGAAGGATTTCAGGCCCACCTATTCGATGTTTCTCCGCCCTGAACTTCCATCTGGTCAAAGCGGAAACTCAGCTTCTCGCCGAGCGATATCTCGCGCCGTAAATCGCTAGTTCACGATCATCGTGAGATCGAGCATCTGCGACGCCCCGTTTGATGTCGCCGTCAATGTGATCGGATACGTCCCCGGTGGAGTCGGCGGATCGCCCGGTGCCTTGCCGGGAGCGCATGCAGCTCCACCGATCGCAAAGAGCATGAGCACCGCAAGCGCAAGCGCCCATCGCGGCTGTCGCCTGTAGGCCAACACCATTCCAATCATCAGCAATGCGATCGCGGGCAGAATCAGCCATCCTCCCGGAATGCGTGGCCAAGGTCCACCGGCCGGCAGATTTCCCGTGCAGAACGTGTTCACCACGATTGCAACCTGCGTCGGGCCGCTCGCGGTCAGCGTCACCGAATTCGGGGTTACGTTGCAAGAGATGAACGAAGTGGAGCCCGTCGGGCCAGCGCAGGTGAACGTAATCGTCTGCGTGATCCCCTTCGTGCCGGTCACTACAACTCCATACGTCGGGTTGCCGCCGGGAGATGTCGAGACCGTTCCCGTCGTTCCTGGAGCGAGGCCAAGTGTGAAAGTCGCGTTCGTCCCCGTGCCGCGAAGCTCAATTACAAAAGTCCCGGTAAACGGCGGCCCTGCCTGTCCGACAAAGCTCGCTGTATAGGGAATGTTAAGCGTCTCAATGAACTGACCTGTTCCGGTCGGCGCGAACTGAACATTCACTGTGCAGCTTGCGCCGGCGGCAACGCTCGCATTCGCGACGCATGTTCCCGCATTGGCGCCGGTGCCCACGACGAAGTTCGCCACTTCATCATCGCTGCTATTGATAAAGAATGACGTGAATTTGGCGGACAGTCCGGGGACGTTCGCGACCGTCAGAGTCACGGACATGGGCGAACTCTGCTGTCCGATGACAGTGGTTGGGAACGCAAGGCTCGAGGGAGCTTCCGTGACCGGCGGAATATTTACCCCTGTGCCCGTCAACCCGACGGTTGATTGTGCCCCGTTGACGGGATAGTCGGTGGTGATCGTCAGGCTTCCCGAGAAACTGGTTGCACTTGTCGGAGTGAAAGAAACTGAGATCGTGCAGGAATTGCTCGGCGCGGATGTGGACGGATTCAAAACCGTACAATTGTTCGTCTGGTTGAAATTGGCGGAAGTTGCCACGCTCAGGATCGAGATGGTGATTGACGGATCGGTGTTTGTCAGGGTCACCGTCTGACTTGCAGTCGTCGAGTTCACATCCGCATTCCCAAAGGAAAGGTTCGGCGGCGCAACTGTCAGCGCCGACGTGCCGCCGATTCCGGCGACCAGCACGGTCGTCGGGCTGGTCAATTGCGCGTTGTCAGAAACAACAAGAAGAGTCGATTGCGGACCTGCGGTAGCCGGTGTGAACGTCACATTGATTGTGCAGGTCCCATTCGGCGGAATCGAGATGACTGCTACGAAACTCAGACAATTGTCCGTCTCCGCAAAAACAGTCGACCCTAAGGAGATGCTGTTGAAGATCAGCGGCTGAGGCCCGATGTTCGTAACCGTGATGGTCTTTGCGGCGCTCGTGCTATCCACTGCCTGCGCGCCAAAATTCAGCGTGGTCGGAGAGAAACTGATAAAAGGCCCGTTGATGCCCGTTCCGTTCACGGTCACGGCCAATTGATCTTGCGCCGAATCCGTGAACACAAGGCTGTCGCTTTGTGTACCACCGGCTTGGGAGACGAACGTAACTGTAACCGCGCAGCTAGCACCGGCCGCCAGGCTCGCGGGACATTGATTGTTGAATTGGAATTGGCCGCTCCCAAAAGCAAAACTTGCAGAAATGCCGGTAAGCGGCGCGTTGCCTACGTTGGTCAGCGTAATGGTTTGTGGCGTGCCAGCGGAACCCGTCGCCTGATTGCCGAACACGAGCGTGCCCGGCGCCGCGGAGAGCTGTGAACTGGTCAGGCTACCCTGTTCAATGAACACATTGGAATCAAGGGCATCGTCAATTGCATCCGCGATGGCAAGCTTGATGTGATAGGTCCGGCCGGGAACCACTTGAACGGATGCGGTCAACGGTGTTGTCAGCCCGTCCATCTCTAAATTCAATGGCGCAGTGTCCACACCATCAGTCACCTGAAAGTCGTTGTTGATAAAGAACTGTGGATTTTGAGCCGAGAATGCAAGGAATGCTGGGTCGCTCGAGCCGTCGTTCACGTTGTTGATCGAGACGGGCGTCGTCGTCCCGGGGAGCAACGCAACATTCGTCACTTGGCCCGTAGTCGTGTCGGTGAGAAAGAACGCGAAGACGTCGTTAAATTGAAAAACGAATTCATTGTATTCGTCGGAAGAAAAGGCATATTGAAAGGAAAGGTTCGGACTGGTCGGAACAAAATCAAATTCAAGAACCGCGGCGTCGTTCGTATTTGTTCCGATCAAATTTGTAAGGTCCGGATCGCCAGACGTGAAATTTTCGGTCGAGATCCCGCTATCGCAATTCGGTCCGATTACGTTTGAAATGGACCCTGAGCTGAGAATGATTCCTCCCGGAAATCCGACAAGTCCCGCCCCGGTCGTGTCGGCGACGCTGTTGTCCGTGAAAAGCCCGGCAGCATCAAGGGCGCCCGTGTACGTGACGTTGCTGACACTCACACCGGGGCCGACAATCGCCTGTGCCAACTTGAGCGCATCCAGCTTCGGGTCCGTCAGATCGTCGGTGACGATCCCTCCCGCCGAAGCTCCTTCACCGAAAGCGAAAACGTCTAATGGCGAAGCCGGATCGTTGCTGTTGACCGTGATCGTAGCGGAGTCATCGCATATCGTCGATGGCGTCCAATTGATCGTTATGGAACAGTTCCCTCCCGGCTGAAGCGTGCTATTCGAACAACCGTCTTGAGTGATGGCGAAGTCCGAATTGGTGTCGTCGGGCACCACGGAAAAAATCGTGGTCGGCACAGTCGCCGAAGAGTTCGTGATTGTGACCTGAACCGGCAGGCTCGTCGTGCCGATAATCTGCTTCGCAAAAATCGCATCCTGTGACGCAAGCAGCGCTCCACCTGGAGTTCCGGCAGGACGGAATTTCTGATGCGTCTTCAGATGGGATTTCGCACCATGCGCCTGCGAAAGGTTCAAGCCCGGCTGCGCCATTTGTGGAGCGGCCCAAGCGCTCCCCGTGGGCCAGAGGACGGCCAGCATGCATATGAGTACCAAAACTGAGAATAGCGAAACCCGTGCCCTGTGCATGTGAAGACTCCTCGTCAGGAACCAGCCTGAACCCTGGGGAACTAATCCGGCATTTTTCATATCCAGCGCCCTTGCGTCAAGGAAAAAGTTTTCATTCCCATTGAAAATGCTGGGCTTGTTCAATATGATTCAGGCCTTTTCGGTTTATATGCATGCAACCTTCCAAAGACGAGACTAACCAGACGCCTTCCCCCTCTGCGCCGCATCTTCGCCAGATCGGCTTCCTTCCCCTGCTCGCACTTTTCTACGGCTACACGGCCGGCGGGCCCTTCGGCTACGAGGAAATATTTCAAGGCTCAGGGCCTGGCATGGCGCTCGTCTTTCTCGCGTTCGTGCCATTCTTC